>JBOIEQ010000198.1:0-6973 GCA_050741255.1 Burkholderiales bacterium
GTGCATGGTGATGCGCGGCATCCAGAAGCAGCACTCCGTGGCGACGACCTCGGCGTTCACCGGCGAGTTCAACACGGAAAAAACCCGCGCCGAGTTCATGCGCCTGATCGCAAGGGCATGAGCGCGCAGGGCAAAACCAGCGAATCCGTGATCGAGGCCCTGCTGCCCGACGTGCGCGCGGGGCGCATGGTGATTCTCGTCGACGACGAGACGCGGGAAAACGAGGGCGACCTCTTCGTCGCCGCCGAGCGGGCCACGTCCGAGGCCATCAACTTCATGGCGACCCACGGCCGCGGCCTGGTGTCGCTCGCGCTGACCGAAGAGCGCATGCGCGAACTGGGCCTCTCGCTCATCATCGACGACCAGGGCAACCAGGCCAAGTTCGGCACCGCCTTCGCGACACCCATCGACGCGCGCGAGGGCGTGGGTTCCGGCATGTCGGCGCAGGACCGCGCGCGCACCATCGCGGTGGCGCTGGCGGACACGACAAAGCCGCAGGACCTGATCCGTCCCGGCCGGCTGCAGACGCTGCGCGCGCTGGATGGCGGCGTGCTGGTGCGGCCCGGCCACACCGAGGCGGCGGTGGACCTCGCGCGCCTCGCCGGGCTCATGCCGGCCGGCGTCATCTGCGAAATCATGCAGCCGGACGGCACCATGGCGCGGATGCCGGACCTCGAGCGCTTCGCCGCCTCGCACGGCATCCCGATCCTGAACATTCCCGACCTCGTCGCCTACCGGCGCCGCGAGCGCCAGATTCGCCGCCGTTCCGAAACCGTGCTGCCGACCAGCAAGGCGGGGACCTTCCGGCTGATGGTCTACAGCGACAGCCTGGAGGCCACGCTGTTCGTTGCGCTGGTGAAGGGAGACCTCAAGGGCGATGAGCCGGTGCTGGTGCGGCTGCACTCGCAATGCCTGACGGGCGACGTGTTCGGCTCCGAGCGCTGCGACTGCGGCGAGCAATTGGATGCCGCCATGCAGATGATCGAGCAGGCGGGGCGCGGCGTGATCGTCTACATGTTCGACGAAGGGCGCGGCATCGGGCTCCTCAACAAGGTGCGCGCCTACGCGCTGCAGGACCAGGGCCTGGACACGGTCGAGGCCAACCACGCGCTGGGCTTCGCCGCCGACATGCGCGACTACACGGCGGGCGCGCACATCCTGCTGGATCTCGGCGTGCGGCAGGTGCGACTCATGACCAACAATCCGGACAAGGTCGCGGCGCTGGAAGACTACGGCCTGAAGGTCGTCGAGCGCGTGCAGATCGAGGCGCCGCCGCGCGACGCCAACCAGCGCTATATGGAAACCAAGCGCACCAAGTTCGGCCACCTGTTGTCGCTGGCGGGCGGTGAGACCCGGCGGAAGTAAGGCGGGGCGGGCTGCTTTCCTAAAACTTCCGCGTCAGCGTCATCTGATCGCCGTCGCGTTTCATTTCGGTGCGGTTAAGAAAGCTCATGCCGAGCAGCACCACGCCCATCGACGCCGGCACGACCATGCCGTCCACGTTGGTGAGGTTGATGTCGCCGACCTTCACGCTGTCGAGCTTCACCCGATAGCTCGGCACCGCGCCGTTGGCCGTCATCACCATCGCTTTTTGACCGGCCTGGTAGTTGAGGCCGATGCGCTTGGCCTCGTCGGCGGACATGGCGACGACGGTGGCGCCGGTGTCGACCAGGAACTGCACCGATATGCCGTTGATGCTGCCGGTGGTCACGAAGTGGCCCTGATTGGTGCCGTTGAGGATCGCGCGCTGGCGGTCGGCGGGGATACCGCCGCCGCCGGCGAACATCATCGTCGCGCCCATCGTCATGGTCTGGCGCTTGCCGTTGACCTCGAACACCGCCTGCTGCGAATTGGCGGACACCAGCTTGACGCCGTCGGGGGTTGTGTCGCCGACGGACATCGTGCGCTGCTTGCCGCTGTCGATTTGCACGACGGCCTTGCCGGTCATCAACCCGAGGATCTGGATCTCCGCCGCGGCAGCGAGCAAGGGCAGCGCGCATAGGAATGCCGCGGCGAATCGCATACCATTCCGCTCAGTTGACACCACGACCCCGCACGTTCATCCGATCCATTCCGACGAAGTTGATTTGACCCCATGAAACCCGTTGCGATCTTCCGCCACGCCCGTACCGAAGGACCCGGCTATTTTGCCACCGTCCTCGACCGGCGCGGCATCCCGTGGCAGGTGGTGAAACTGGATGCGGGGGAGCCGGTGCCCGCCGATCCCGCGGCCTTCGCCGGGCTCGCCTTCATGGGCGGGCCGATGAGCGTGAACGACGACCTGCCGTGGATACCCCCGTTGCTCGGCCTGATCCGCGCCGCGTGCACGGCCGACGTGCCGATGCTCGGGCACTGCCTGGGCGGGCAGCTCATGTCGAAGGCGCTGGGCGGCGTGGTGACCACGAATCCGGTCAAGGAGATCGGCTGGGGCGACTGCGTGCTGGAACCCGTGCCGGAAGCGCAGCGCTGGTTCGGCCACACGACCCCGAAATTCGAGTCCTTCCACTGGCACGGGGAGACCTTCTCGATCCCGCCGGGGGCCAAGCGCGTGCTGGCGAGCGCGCATTGCCCGAACCAGGCCTTCGCGCTGGGGCCGCACCTCGGCCTGCAGTGTCACATCGAGATGACCGAGGACCTGATCCGCATCTGGTGTCGCGGTGGCCGGCGGGAGCTCGAGGCGGCGAAGGACTCGCCGGGCGTGCAGCCGCCGGAGGAAATCCAGCGCGACCTGGCGCCGCGCGTTGCCGCGCTGCACGCCGTTGCCGAAGCGGTCTACGACCGCTGGCTCGAAAACATCAAACGCTGACCACGCTGCTGTCGGGCGTGGCGCCCGGCGCGGCGGCTGTCTGGTAGTAGCGGTAGGTCTGCTTGCCGGCGGCCTTGGCGCTCAGCATGGCGGTTTCCGCGTGGCCGAGGAGCGCCACCGGATCGGTGCCGTCGGCCGGCGCGATGCTGATGCCGATGCTCGCGCCGAGCGTGACGGAGGTTCCGTCCTGCAGCACCAAGGGCTCGCCGATCGCGGCAATGATCCTGCGCGCAGTGGCAGCCGCGGCTTGCGGGCCCCCATCCGCGAGCAACAACATGAAGCGATCGTCGGGCATGCGCGCCACCAGGTCGGGGCCGCGGCCCATGTCCGCCAGCCGCCCGGCGACCGCGACGACGGCGGCATCTCCCGCGGTGCGGCCGTGCACGTCGTTGAACTGCTTGAAGTTGTCGAGGTCGGCCAGCACGAGCGCCACGGGATGCTCGTGCCGGGCGCCGGCGGCCAGCGCGGCCGCCAGACGCTGCTCGAGCGCGGCGCGGTTGGGCAGCCCGGTGAGCGGATCGCGGAAGGCGAGGGCGGCGATGAACCGCTGGTAGCGGCGGCGTTCCACGACATCCGCGTAGATCAGCCAGGCGACAAAGACGAGGAACAGCGCGCTGATCGCGGCGACCGCCATCATCGCCAGTGCGTTGCGGTCGACCATGCCGCGTTTGCGCGTGAGGCGATCCTCCAGCAGGTCCCACTGCTGCTGCTTGATGCCGTCCAGCGCCTGGCGGAGCTCGTCCGTCGTGCGCCGGGCCTCGCTGGCGCGGACACTGGCCGCGGCGGCATCGAGGCCGCGCGCCCGCGCCGCGGTGGCGCTCTCCAGTTCCGCCGCCTTGCGCGCGACCAGCGGCTCCAGCGCGTTCACCGCGTCTTTCATGGCAGGGTTGTCGGCGGAAAGCACGCGCAGGCTGGCGAGCTGCGTATCCAGTTCGGCGCGCACCTTGCGCGCAAGCGCGAGATAACTCGCGTCGCCGGTCAGCGTGTAGCTCAGTTGCGCGTTCTCTGCCGTCAGCAGGCGGTTCTCGATGCCTTCGATGCGGGTGATCAGGTCGTAGGTATGGTCCGACCAGGTCAGGGCGTCGTCGAGTTCGGCGACCGTGCGGTGAACGAAGGACGCGATCACGAACGCGCAGACGGCCGCGAGCAGCACGGCCAGCGCGATCTTCGCGCCCAGCGGGGGCGCGGCGGGCGCCGGGGTCGGGAGCGCGGCCACTACGGCGCTTTTAGTCGCGGAAATTCTTGAACTGCAGCGGGAAGTCGGTGATGCCGCGTTTCATCAGCGTGATGACTTCCTGCAGCATGTCCTTCTTGGGCCCGGTGATGCGCACGACGTCGCCCTGGATGCTGGCTTGCGCCTTCAGCTTCGAGTCCTTCACCATCTTGACGATCTTCTTGGCCAGCTCCTGCTCGACGCCCGTGCGCACGAGGATCACCTGCTTGGCCTTGTCGCCGCCGATCTTCTCCGGCTCTTCAGCCTTCAGGCTGCGGATGTCCACGCTGCGCTTGGCCAACTTGCCGATCAGCACGTCGCGCACCTGCGCGATCTTGAAGTTGTCGTCGCCGTATACGATGAGCGACTCCGCCTCGTCGCCGATCTCGACACGGGCATCCGAGCCCTTGAAGTCGAAACGGTTGGTGACTTCCTTGTTGCACTGATCGACGGCATTCCGCACTTCGACCTGGTTCACTTCGGAAACGATGTCGAATGAGGGCATGGGGGTCCGGTCGGCGGGATTCAGGGGAGGGAAATCGGACTCAGCGCTTCTTTTTGCCGAGCTTGGCGGCGATGCGCAGGCGCAGCGCGTTCAGCCGGATGAAGCCTTCCGCGTCGCGCTGGTCGTAGGCGCCGCGATCGTCCTCGAAGGTCGAGATCGCCGGGTCGAACAGCGAATTGGGCGAGCTGCGGCTGACGGTCGTGACGGTACCTTTATAGAGCTTGACCCGCACGGTGCCGTTGACCGGCGCCTGCGAGGCGTCGATCAGCGACTGCAGCAGCTTGCGCTCGGGGCTGAACCAGTAGCCGTTGTAGATCATCCGCGCGTAGCGCGGCATCAGGTCGTCCTTCAGCGCCAGCACTTCGCGGTCGAGCGTGATGGATTCCATCGCGCGGTGCGCGCGCAGCATGATCGTGCCGCCGGGCGTTTCGTAGCAGCCGCGCGACTTCATGCCGACGTAGCGGTTTTCCACCATGTCGAGCCGGCCGACGCCGTGCTTGCCGCCGAGGGCGTTCAGTTTCGCCAGCACCTTGGCCGCCGTCATGCGCCGCCCGTCGACGGCGACGATGTCGCCGCGCTCGTAGGTCAGCGCCACGACCTGCGGGCGGTTCGGCGCCTTCTGTGGCGACACCGTGATCCGCCACATGGACTCTTCCGGTTCGTAGGCCGGGTCTTCCAGGATGCCGCCCTCGTAGGAGATGTGCAGCAGGTTGGCGTCCATGGAGTAGGGCGCGCCGCCGCCCTTGCGCTTCTTGAAGTCCACCGGGATGCTGTGCTTGTCCGCGTAGGCGAGCAGCTTCTCGCGCGACAGCAGGTCCCACTCGCGCCACGGCGCGATGACCTTGATCTCGGGGTTGAGCGCGTAGGCGCCGAGTTCGAAGCGCACCTGGTCATTGCCCTTGCCGGTGGCGCCGTGCGAGACGGCGTCCGCGCCCGTCTTGCGCGCAATCTCGACCAGCTGCTTCGCGATCAGCGGGCGCGCGATGGAGGTGCCGAGCAGGTATTCGCCTTCGTAGACGGCGTTGGCGCGGAACATCGGGAACACGAAGTCGCGCACGAATTCCTCGCGCAGGTCTTCGATGAAGATCTGCTTCACGCCGAACATCTTCGCTTTCTTGCGCGCGGGCGCGAGTTCCTCGCCCTGGCCGATGTCGGCGGTGAAGGTCACGACTTCGCAGTCGTAGGTGTCCTGCAGCCATTTGAGGATGACCGAGGTGTCGAGCCCGCCCGAGTAGGCCAGCACGACCTTTTTGATTTTTTTCCTGCCCTGTTTCATTGGCCTTGTCGTCCGTCGTTTATTTCTTGAGCCAGGCGAGCGCTGCGTCCGCCGTGCGGTCGCCGCCGGGAAATCCCCTGAATTCGTGGCGCGCGCGTCCCGCGAACCACTCGCGATCGTCCGCCGACGCCAGCGCCGGCTGGGCCACGGCGTAGGCGGCGAGCAGGTCGAAGGTCAGCCGGTCGAGCTGCGGCCGGAGATCGCGGCCGAGGTCGGGGATCTTGTCGAAGGGCGGCCGGCGCTCCTCGGTCCAGCGCGCGATCAGCGCGTTCTGCACCGACTTGCTGGCCTCGATCTGCGCTGCGAAGAACGCCGCCAGCCGGTCCGGGTCGAGCTTCGCCTGCACGGCGAGCCTGCGCACGCTGGCGAGCACCGCCTGTTCGCGCGGGAGATCCTCGACCGAGGCCTTGGTGTTCCACTTCACGCGCGCCACGTCCTCGCTGATGGCCAGCCGGCGGCTCATGACGCCGGTCAGCCGGTCCAGCTTGGTGAGATCGGCACCGGAGGGCGTCGGCGGTGCGGCGCAGCCGGTGAGTCCGGCGGCGAACGCCGCGATGGTGAGGGTCAGCCAGTGTCGGCGGTTCATTTCTTGCTGCTCGCTTTCTTCTTCAACACGGTTTTCGGGGCCGGCGTCGGCGTTTTCACCCGGCCCAGGACCAGGAACTCGAGCAGCGCCTTCTGCGCGTGCATGCGGTTTTCCGCTTCATCCCAGACCACGCTCTGCGGCCCGTCGATGACCTCGGCCGTGACTTCCTCGCCACGATGCGCGGGCAGGCAGTGCATGAACAGCGCGTTCCTGGCCGCGGCGCGCATCATGTCGGCGTCCACGCACCAGTCCCCGAAGTCGCGCTTGCGCGCTTCGTTCTCGGCCTCGAAGCCCATGCTGGTCCAGACGTCGGTGGTGACGAGGTCGGCGCCTTTCACGGCATCCATCGGGTCCGGGAATTCCTCGTAGTGGTCGGTGCCGTAGAGGCCCGCCCGCTCCGGCTCGACCTCGTAGCCCGGCGGCGTGGAGACGTGGACGTTGAAATCCAGCGCCTCGGCCGCCTGCAGCCAGGTGTTGCACATGTTGTTCGAGTCGCCGATCCAGGCGACGGTCTTGCCCTTGATCGCGCCGCGGTGCTCGATGTAAGTGTAGATGTCCGCAAGGATCTGGCAGGGGTGGTACTCGTT
>JBOIEQ010000199.1:0-6741 GCA_050741255.1 Burkholderiales bacterium
TCCATAACAGCCTCTAATGCGGCCCCTACCAGCCGATTACCTTGGGCAGCCACAGGGCGAGTTGCGGGAAAAAGAACACCAGCACGATCGTCGCCACCTGCATGGCGATGAACGGGATTACGCCGAGATAGATGTCGCGGGTGGAAATCTGGGGCGGCGCCACGCCGCGCAGGAAAAACAGGGCCCAGCCGAAGGGCGGCGTCAGGAAGGATGTCTGCAGGTTCACGCAGATCAGCATGGCCAGCCACACCAGGTCGACGTTTTGGCTGACGAACACCGGCAGGAACAGCGGCACGGCGATGTAGCTGATCTCGATCCACTCGATGAAGAAGCCCAGCACGAAGATGATGAGCATCAGGAACCAGATGTCCGCCGCCACGCCGCCGGGCAGAAAGGCGAACATGTCGGTGATCAGGTCCTCGCCGTGCAGGCCGCGGAAAGACAGGGCGAACACCTGCGCGCAGATCAGGATGAACATCATCATCGCGGTGATCTTGGTGGTGGAGCGCATCACCTCTTTCAGCACCGGCAGCGACATGCGGCCCGCAACAGCCGTCACGAGAATGGAGCCGAGCGCGCCCATCGACGCCGCCTCGGTCGGGGCCGCGACACCGCCGATGATCGACCCCAGCACGGCCATGACCAGCAGCACCGGCGGCACCACCACCTTGAAAAACCGGGTCCACAACTGGCGGCGGGAGACGGCATCGCGTTCCGCGCGCGGGATGGGCGGCACCCACTCGGGCTTCACCATGCCGACGATGACGATATAGACGCAGTAGATTGCCGCCAGCAGCAGCCCGGGGATCACGGCGGCGGCGAACAGCGTGCCGACGGAGAGCTGCAGGATATCCGCGAGCAGAATCAGGATCAGGCTGGGCGGAATGATCTGCCCCAGGGTCCCGGACGCGCAGATCGCGCCGCAGGCGAGGCCCGGGTGGTAGCCGCGTTTCAGCAGTGTCGGCAGCGTCAGCAGGCCCAGCGTGATGACCGTGGCGCCCACGATGCCGGTGGTGGCGCCCATGAGCACGCCCACGCCGATGATGCCGATCGCCATGCCGCCGCGCAGCCCGCCGGCGATATGGCCCACGACGTCGAGCAGGTCGTCCGCAAGGCGCGACTTCTCCAGCATCACCCCCATGAATACGAAGAGCGGGATGGCCAGCCACTGGTAGTTCGCGACGACACCGTAGATCCGGGCCGGCAACAGGTTGAACAATCCGGTGCCGAAGCCGATCGCGCCGAAGACGAAGCCGGTGGTGGCCAGGGTAAGCGCCACCGGCACGCCCGCCATCAGCAGCGCGAAAAACGCCACCAGCATCAGGATGGCCAGAATCTCCGTCCCGCTCATGACGAACGGTCCGTCAGTGCGCGCAGCTTGTGCAGGATGCCGATGGCGCCCGCCACGCTCTGCAGGATCAGGAACACGAAACCGACGGGAATCAGCGCTTTCAGCAGCCACCGGTAGGGCAGTCCGCCGGGGTCGGCGGATTGCTCACCGATCACATACGACTGCTGCACGTACTTCAACGTCAGCCAGATGATCGCCGCCGAGATCAGAATGCACAGGCCCGCGGACACGAGATCGACGCGCAGCTTGTTGCGTTCGCTGAAGCGGGCATAGAGCACATCCACCCGCACGTGTTCGCCATGCAGCAACGCGTAGCTCATGCCGAACAGGATGAGCGGCGCGAGCAGGTGCCACTCCAGCTCCTGCGACCATACCGACCCGAAGCTGAACAGATAGCGCAGCAGTACGTTGGTCGCCATCACCACGATGATGATGAGCGCGATCCACGACGTGGCCCGGCCGAGCGCGTCGATGACGCGCTCGATCCGGGCCTGCAGCGACGGCGCCGGCGTGCTGCTCATTCCGCTCAGGCGCCGCGAATGCGGCGGTGGTATTCGCCCTCGCTGTACACCGCCCACGCGTTGTACTGCTTCTGGAACGCCGTGTATGAGTCATGCACTTTCTTGGTGAGCGGATCCTTGGCGTCCGCCTCGGCCAGCACATCGGCGGTCACTTCGCGCAGCCGCTTGAGGACCGCATCCGGCAGCGGCCGGGCGATGACCTTCTGGTTCTTCACCAGATCTTCCATCGCCTCCCCGTTCGTACGCTGACACCAGGCTTCGCTGATCACGTTGCAGGCCGCGGCCGCGTTCTCAACCACGGCCTGCAGGTCGGGGGGCAGCTTGTCCCACGCGGCCTTGTTGATCAGCAACTCGGACACGGTCGCGGTTTCGTGCCAGCCCGTCGTGTAGTAATACTTGGCCGCCTTCTGCAGACCCAGGCGGCGATCCTGATAGGGCCCGACGAACTCGGCCGCGTCAATCACGCCGCGCTCGAGCGCCGGGAAAATCTCCCCGCCCGGCAGCAGTTTCACGTCCACGCCGAGCGCCGCATAGACCTTGCCGGCCAGCCCTGGGATGCGCATCTTGAGGCCCTTGAAATCGGCCACCGACTTGATCTCCTTCTTGAACCAGCCGGTCATCTGCACGCCCGTATTGCCGCAGGGGAAAGCCAGCATGCCGAAGGGGGCATACACCTCGTGCCAGAGCTTGATGCCGCCGCCGTCGTAAAACCAGCCGTTCATGCCCTGGAAGTTGAGCCCGAAGGGCACCGCGGTGAAGTATTGCGCCGCGAAGGTCTTGCCCGTCCAGAAGTAGCTGTTCGCATGGTTCATCTCCACGGTGCCGGCGCGCACCGCGTCGAAGCCTTCCAGCGCGGGAATCAGCTCGCCGGCGCCGTAGACCTGGATCTTCAGCCGTCCGTTCGACATCGCCTCGATGCGCTTGGCGAGGTCGGTCGCGCTGCCCGGGCCGTCCATGTAGAACGGTGCGCCTTTCGGATAAGCGCTCGTCATCTTCCAGTTGAAGGTCGTAGCCGACTGCGCGCGCACGATGGCCGGCGCGCCGGCGATGACGGCGCCGCCCGCGGCGACGGAACCAAACTTGAGAAACTTGCGACGCTGGCTGCTCATGGGCTAGCTCCCTGACTCAGGTTGAAAAACGGTGAAAACAGAAACGGCGGATTGAGCGGCAGCGACAGCTGTCCGTTCCGATCCGCCGACACCGAGATGGCGCGGCGACTAGCCGCGTCCATCTCAGTAGGTCTTGTACTGCAGGTACTTCCCGCTCATCACGATCTTGACGCGGTCGCCCTTGGGATCGGCCTCGCGCGACATGTCCATCTTGAAGTCGATCGCGCTCATGATGCCGTCACCGTACTCTTCATGGATCAGTTCCTTGAAGGTCGTGCCGTACACGCTGACCAGTTCATAGAAGCGGTAGATCAGCGGATCCGTCGGCACCACCGTCGGCAGCGACCCCTTGTAGGGCACCTGCTGCAGCAGCAGCACGGCGTATTCCGGCAGGCCGAGCAGCTTGCCCGCGGCCTCGGCCTGCGGCTTGGTCATCTGCATCTGGCCGAGCAGCGCGGCGGTCGTCCATTCCTTGCTGGCGCCGACGGCCTTCGCGATCTTCGTCCACGACAGGCCTTTCTTGATGCGCTGCATGACGACCAGTTCGGTCACGTCGCTGCGCTGCATCGGTTTGGCGGGGGCTGCGGCGGCCATCAGGATCTCCTCGGTTTTGGTGGAACGTTTCATGCACTTCTCCTTTGCATGCGGTTGTTAATGACGCAGATTGACGACATTGGCCCCGGTGACGACGAGTCGCGCCCCCGGCTCACCGGCGGCCACGATCGGCGGCACCTCGGCGGCGATCATCCCCGGCCGGACCTCCGGCGGCGCCGTCGGGTCGAAACTCGCCGGCAGGTTCTCGCTGAAACCCTTCGAGCGGCTGACCAGGAAATCGACCAGATGGTTGCGGATCGGGTAGTACTGCGGATCCTTGTGGATGGTGTAGCGCGTACGGTTGCGCGGCAGGGTGTTGACCACGATCTCGGCGATGCGCGCCTGCGGCCCGTTCGACATGAGCAGGATCTTGTCGGCCAGCAGGATCGCCTCGTCCACGTCGTGGGTGATCATGAACACGGTCTGGTGCGTGGCCTGCACGATGCGCGTGAGCTCCTCCTGGATCGTGCCGCGTGTCAGCGCGTCGAGCGCGCCGAAGGGCTCGTCGAGCAGCAGCATCTTGGGCTCGATCGCGAACGCGCGGGCGATGCCCACCCGCTGCTTCATGCCGCCCGACAGCTCCGACGGTTTTTTATCGCCCGCACCGGCAAGCCCCACCATCTCCAGATAGCGGTCGGCGATCTCGTTCACCCGCGTGCTGTCGTAATCCGGCCAGCGCGACTTGACCGCGAAGGCCACATTCCCGCGCGCGGACAGCCACGGCATCAGTGCGTGGCCCTGGAACACCACGCCGCGGTCGAGGCTGGGCCCGCTCACCTCGCGGTTGTCCATGATCACGTGCCCGCCGGACGCAGTGTCCAGCCCCGCCAGCACGTTGAGGATGGTCGTCTTGCCGCAGCCCGAGTGGCCGACGATGCAGACGAACTCGCCGCGCTCGATCGTGAAGTGGATGTCGTCGAACACCGTGAGCGGCGCCTTGCCCTTGGGCGCCGGGAACACCTTCTTCAGGCCTTCAACCTTGAGGAATGCGCTGTCCATCGCTCAGTCGACCTCAGTCAACATACGTGACGAGCTTCTGCAGCCGGCCGAAGGCGAAGTCGAGCAGCATGCCCACCATGCCGATCATGAAGATCGCAAAGATCACGTTGGTGAGCGAGAGGTTGTTCCACTCGTTCCACACGAAGTAGCCGATGCCGGTGCCGCCGACCAGCATCTCGGCGGCGACGATCACCAGCCAGGCGATGCCCATCGATATGCGCATGCCGGTGGTGATGGTGGGCGCCGCGGCGGGCAGGATGACGCGAAAAGCCTTGCGGAAGGTGCCGACTTCCAGCGTCTTCGCCACGTTCAGCCAGTCCTTGCGGACCGACGCCACGCCGTAGGCGGTGTTGATCAGCATCGGCCAGATCGAGCACACGAAGATCACGAAGATCGACGAGGTCGCCGAGTCCTTGATGGTGTAGAGCGCGAGCGGCATCCACGCCAGCGGCGAGATCGGTTTCAGGATCTGGATGAAGGGATTCAGCGCCTGGTGGATCAACGGCGACATGCCGATCAGGAAACCGAGCGGAATGGCGACCAGTGCCGCCAGCACGAACCCCGCGCCCACGCGCGCCAGCGAGTACGCGAGCTGGATGCCGATGCCCTGGTCGTTGGTGCCGCGCACGTAGAACGGGTCCTTCAGCTGCTTCCACATGTTCACCGCGACCTCTTTCGGTCCCGGCACGCCGGACTTCTGGCCGCTCGCCGCTTCCGTGCCCAGCAGCTTCGCGTATTCCGTGTCCGCGAGCACGGTGCCGGCCACCGGCAGCGTGGCGATGTGCCACGCACCGATGAACAGCGCGAAGAGCGCGAGCGAGAGCAGCGCCGCGGCCAGCGTGCGGGACTTTGGCATGAGCCTAGGACCGCCGGATCGCGAAGCTCGCGAGGTAGGCGTCGGGCTTGGCCGGATCGAACTCCTTGCCCATCACCGAGAACTTCTTGGTGTTGGACGCCGGCACCTTCATGCCCGCCTCTTTCATCAGCCGCGCCGCATCGGTGGCGAGGAACACTTCGCGTGCCACCTTGGCGTAATCCAGGTCGCCCTTGACCTGCCCCCAGCGCTTCATCTGCGTCATGATCCAGATCGCGAAGGACTGGTACGGGAAGGGATCGAAGTTGATGCGGTCGGGCACCTTCATCACGTTGCCCAGGCCGTCCGCGTAGCTGCCGGTCAACACCTGTTCCACCACCGTCACCGGCTGGTTCAGGTAGTTGGCCGGCGCGATCGCCTCCGCGATCTGCTTACGGTTCTCGGGTTTCGCCGCAAACGCGGTGGCGTCCACGATCGCCCGCAGCAGCGCCTTGTAGGTGTTGGGCGCGGTGGTGATGAATTCCTTGCTGGCGGCGAACGCGCAGCAAGGATGGCCGTCCCACAATTCCTTGGTCAGCAGGTGGATGAAGCCCACGCCGTCGTAGACCGCGCGCTGGTTCACCGGATCCGGGGCGAGGAAGCCGTCGATGTTGTCCGCGCGCAGGTTCGCCACCATCTCCGGCGGCGGCACCGAGCGGATCTGCACATCCTTGTCGGGGTCGAGCCCGGCTTCCGCGAGGTAGTAGCGCAACAGGTAGTTGTGCATCGAGTAGTCGAAGGGCACCGCGAACTTGAAGCCCTTCCACTGCTTCGGATCGCGCTTGTCCTTGTGCTTCATCGCCAGCGTGATCGCCTGGCCGTTGATGTTCTCGATCGCGGGCACGGTGTAGGGGATCGCGTTGGAGCCGACGCCCATCGTGATCGCCAGCGGCATCGGCGAGAGCATGTGCGCGGCGTCGTATTCCTTGTTCAGCGTCTTGTCGCGGATCACCGCCCAGCCGGCGGTCTTCACCACGTCCACGTTCAGGTTCTGCCGGCCGTAGAAACCCATCGGTTGCGACATGATGATGGGCGTCGCGCAGGTGATCGGGATGAAGCCGACCTTGATCGCGGACTTCTCGAGTTTGCCGGCCTGGGCGAAGGCTTCCTTCGCCACGCCCAGCGGGAACAGGGCGGAGATCGCCGACAGCGCCGTGCCGGACCCCACCGCGCGCAGGAAACGGCGGCGCGCGCCGTCCTGCGGAAACAGCGCGCGCATCACGGCCGATTCCACGAAGTGCGAGTAGGACGCGTCGCTACCCATGGCGGGCGTCGCCGTCGCGACGGCGGCTTCGTGTTCCTGCTGACTGGCAT
>JBOIEQ010000200.1:0-6688 GCA_050741255.1 Burkholderiales bacterium
CGACCCCACGGTGTAATGCGCCGTCGGCAACCCCTGCCGCCGGGCGCGCACGCGGCTGCGGAAGTTGATTCAGGCGTCCCGTTACACGGTGATGGCGCCCCGGGCGCTTCCGCCGGGGGCGCCTGACGACTACGTGCCGAAGTCCTGATCCGGCCGACCGTTCACCTCGGGCTGAAGAAAACGTAATCCGCCGTGTAGGCAACGCGCGCCGACGTACCGGCCGTATCGCGGCCGCACCCCGCCGCGGGGGCTACCCCGCCCGTGGTGTTCACGCGCTGGATGCTGGTCACCTTGCTGAACGACCCCGCAGTGCCGGTCGGCTTTGCGGTCAACAGCAGCCAGGGAACGGCGCCCGCCACCGGCGCAGCGGCCCGCGCTTTCAGCGCGCCGACGATCCTGCTGCCATCGGTCGCCTCCCAGTACGGGCCCGCGCCGTGACGGCCGATCGTGTTGCCGCGCGCGTCAAACAGTTCCGCGTCCGGCGCCACGAACACCCATTCATACGCGGCGGCGTCGGCTTTCGTGCCGCGGCATTCGTAGATCTGCACGCCTTTCGCCGGCACGATCATCGCCAGCGACTCGTTCGCCCCGGCCCTCAACGGGTCGGGAACCTCGACCGGGCGTGTGTTCGCGCAGGCGGTGAGCAGCAGCGCGAGCGCGCCCGCCACCGTGTGGATTGCAGTACGACCATTCATGATGTTCTCCTTGGTCCTGCGCCGGATTTCAGCGCTTGGTGATGACGATTTCGAGGTATTCGCCGGGCACCACGAGCGATGCCGGTCCGGCGATGTTCATCTCCCCGAGGAGCTTCGTGATGTCGCGCTCCAGCGCCTGCTGGCCTTTCGCGTCGAGTGCGGCAAACGCCTTGTGCGTCGGGCCGTAGAAGTCGCGGAATACCTGCACCCAGTGCGCGGCCGAACGGTAACGGAAGTTGAAATGACGGCGCTCGCACCGGATGTCCGCGGCCCGGGTGCCGAACAGCTCGACGATGTGCGGCTCGGTGCCCCACAGCGCAGGCGACTTCAGTCCCGCGGGCGGCGGCACGTGGGCGCCGATGAGCTTGAACAGCCGGCCGATGAATCCTTCCGGCGTCCAGTTCGCCAGGCCGATGCGGCCGCCGCTGCGCACCACGCGCAGCATTTCACGGGCCGCGCGGCCGTGCTCGGGCGTGAACATGACGCCGTAGGTCGACAGCACGACATCGAAGCTGTTGTCGTCGAACGGCAGTTGCTCCGCGTCCGCGACCTGGAACTTCACGGACAGGCCTTCCGCGCCCGCGCGCAGGCGGCCTTTTTCCAGCAGTTCCGGCACGTAGTCGGTCGAGGTGACCTTGGCGAACCGGCGCGCCGCGGCCAGCGTCGCATTGCCGTTGCCGGCGGCGACGTCGAGCACGCGCTCGTCGGCACACACATCGACGGCCTCGGCGAGCGTTTCGCCGACGATCTGCAGGGTGGTGCCGACGACCGCGAAGTCGCCGCTGGCCCAGGTGGCCTGCTGGCGCTGCTTGATCATGGCGAAATCCGGGGTGGCTGCGGGTTTTTCGAGAACGAGACTCATGGAACTGCTCCTCAGGTTAGGGTGGGTGCCCGCGGGCCGAAAACCGGCACCGCGAAGACGGGCGCATTGTTCCCGGCCAGGGCCATTGACGCTGCACCCGGTGTCGGGCAAATTTGCTCTCCCGTCCGGTTTTGCCGCACGGATTGACCGCTTTTCCGCCGCACTTGATCCAGGCTCCGCCCGGCAACCAATGAACCACGATCCCCTGTCCGATGTGCTGCGCAGCGTGCGCCTGCGCGGCGCGATCTTCTTCTACGTCAGCTGCCGCGACGAGTGGGTGGCCCAGTCGCCCGCGACGCGCGACATTGCCGAGGCGGTCATGCCGGGTGCGGAGCACGTGCTGGGCTACCACCTGATCGTCAAGGGCGACAGTTGGACGGCGGCCGATGGTGTGCCCCCGCAACGCCTCGCCGGCGGCGACATCGTGATGTTTCCGCGCGGCGATGCCCATGTGCTGTCGAGCGCGCCGGGCATGCAGGCGCAGCCGTACGGCGCCGACTGGCTGATGGCGAACAGCGACGTCGCCAAACCCATCCCCCTCGCCTACTACGGCCAGGTGCTGCAACCGGGCGCCAGCATGCCGCCGGAGGAAGCCAGCACCGTCGTCATCTGCGGCTTCATCGGCTGCGACCTGCGGCCCTTCAACCCCCTGATCGAGGCCCTGCCGCGCCTGCTGCATCTGCCGGCAGGCGGCGTCGGCGCCTGGGTCGCGCCGATGCTGCACCAGGCGGTGTCCGAATCGCAGGCGCAGCGGGCCGGCAGCGCGGCGGTGCTCGAACGCCTGAGCGAGATGGTGTTCGTCGATTCCGCGCGGCGCTATCTCGAATCGCTGCCGGAGGATGCCTCGGGCTGGCTGGCCGCGCTGCGCGACCGCCATATCGGACGGGCCATCAGCCTGCTGCACGAACGGCCGGCGGAGGCCTGGACGAACGATGAACTGGGCCGGCAGATCGGCCTGTCGCGTTCCGCGCTGCACGAACGCTTCGTCAAGCTGGTCGGCCTGGCGCCGATGCAGTACCTGGCGAACTGGCGCATGCAGCTCGGCGCGGGTCTGCTGCGTAAAGACAACACGACGGTGGCGGCGATCGCGCAGGAGGTCGGCTATGATTCGGAGGCCGCCTTCGCGCGCGCCTTCAAGCGCCTGGTCGGGCAACCCCCGGCCGCCTGGCGGCGCGCGCAGCGTGCATCGACGAGTTAAAAACGATTGAACCACAGAGGCACAGAGGCACGGAGGAGGTCAGCCGCCGAATATCGACCCAAGAACATCATGTCTGTCTTGTCTTTTCTCCGTGTCTCCGTGCCTCTGTGGTTCCATTCGTTGATCTTTTGACTCACAACCATGGCCCTCGCTCTCCCCGCCCGCACGCCCAAGCCGCGCAAGCGCGGCATCACCTCCATGATCGACTTCGGACCGGACACCTTCGGCTGGACCGGCGCGGAGGGCGGCATCCGCCCCCTGCTCGAAGCCTGCGCGAACTACATCGACTTCGCGAAGATTTACGCCCTGAATGCCCTGCTGCTGCCGCGCGATGTGGTGAAAGCCGCCGCGAAGGTCTACCGCGAGTTCGACGTCACCCCTTTCGCCGGCGGCATCCTGTTCGAATACGCCTGGCAGAAGAATGCGCTCGAAGACCTGGAACGACTGCTGGCCGATCTCGAGATCGGCGGCCTGGAGATTTCCGAGAACTACGTGGCGCTGACCGACGACGAACGCGCACGCATGATCGACCGCTTCCAGAAGCGCGGCCTCTACATCAAGTACGAATTCGGCCGCAAGAATCCGACGGCCCCGCTGTCGATCGAGGAACTGGGCGGCATCGTTGAAGCCGTGGGTAAACAGGGCATCGAGCATGTGATCGTCGAGCAAAGCGACTTCGACATGCTGGTGGCCGCACGCGCCGATGCGATCGAGGCGCTCAAAAAGCAGAGCTGGTTCGAACGCCTGCTGATCGAAGCCGATCCCTACCGCTTCCCCAAGCAACACGCCGAGCTCATCAAGACCTTCGGGCCGGAGGTGAACCTCGCGAACATCACCCCGGGGCAGGTGCTGCGCGTGGAAGGCTTCCGCCTCGGGATCGGGCGCGGGGTCGATTACTCGATCATCGCGCGCTAGCCCCGCGCCCATGCCGGCAGTGCGCCGCCTCGACCGGGGCGATTTCAACCAGCCCACGCTGCGAGTCGCCCGCGATCTGCTTGGAAAATTCATCGTCCGCCGCATCGGAACGCGGGTGATCGCGGCGATGATCGTCGAGACCGAAGCCTACAAGGGCCCCGCGGACCGCGCCGCGCACACGCACGGCGGACGCCGCACGCCGCGCGTGGAACCGCTCTGGCAGGACGGCGGCACCGCCTACGTGTACCTTTGCTATGGCATCCACTGGCTGCTCAACTTCAGCACGGCCGGCGCGGGGAAGCCCGAGGGCGTGTTGATCCGCGGCATCGTCACCGACGGACGGCATGCCCTGCTCGGCCCCGGCAAGGTCACCCGCCACCTGCAGGTCGACCGGCGGCTCGACGGCGTCGATGTCACGGTGTCGAAGGCATTGTGGGTGGAGGACCGCGGCGTGCCGGTCGCCCGCCGGTCAGTGCTGCGCGGTCCCCGCATCGGCGTCGACTACGCCGGCCCCGACTGGGCCGGGAAACCCTGGCGCTTCCGGATCGCCCCACCGCCGCGGTAACACCGGAGCGGCGAATCCGCACGCAGGAGCGTTATCATTCCCACCCTGCTCAACCCGTGCATCCGCGCGGCCATCAGCATCCCGAGGACATTTTCCGATGACGAAGCAACACGACAATCTGATCGGCGGCCAGTGGGTCGCCGGCGGCGCTTATTCGCCGAACCGTAACCCGTCCAACCTCGCGGACGTGGTCGGTGAATACGCGCAGGGCCAGGCACAGCAGGTCGATGCGGCCGTCGCCGCCGCGCGCGCGGCGTTTCCCGCGTGGTCGGTCTCGAACATCCAGATGCGCTTTGAAGCGCTGGAAAAAATCGGCGCCGAAATCCTCGCGCGCAAGGAAGAACTCGGCGAACTGCTGGCGCGGGAAGAAGGCAAGACGCGGCCCGAGGCCATCGGCGAAGCCACGCGCGCGGGCTATATCTTCAAGTTCTTCGCCGGCGAATGCCTGCGGCTCGCGGGCGAAACCCTCGCCTCCGTGCGCCCCGGGATCGGCGTCGAGGTGACGCGGGAACCCGTCGGCGTGGTGGGGCTGATCACGCCGTGGAATTTCCCGATCGCGATCCCGGCATGGAAGATCGCGCCGGCGCTGGCTTACGCCAACTGCGTGGTCATGAAGCCCGCGGATCTCGTGCCCGGCTGTGCGTGGGCGCTGGCCGACATCATCCAGCGCAGCGGCATCCCGCCGGGCGTGTTCAACCTCGTGATGGGCCGCGGCAGCGTGATCGGCGAGGCCCTGGTCAATCACAAGGGCGTCGACGCCATCAGCTTCACCGGTTCGGTGGAAACGGGCGGCCGCATCGCGCAAACCTGTGCCGCCGGCCTCAAGAAAGTGCAACTCGAAATGGGCGGCAAGAATCCGCAGGTCGTGCTCGACGACGCCGACCTCAAGACCGCGGTCGAGTTGAGCGTGCAGAGCGCCTTCTTCTCAACCGGCCAGCGCTGCACCGCATCGAGCCGCCTGATCGTCACCGCCGGCATCTACCCGAAGTATGTCGAGGCCATGAAGGAACGTATGGCGGGGCTCAAGGTGGACGACGCGCTCAAGGCGGGCACCGACATCGGCCCGGTGTCCTCGGAAGCCCAGTTGAAGCAGGACCTCGAGTACGTGGCGATCGGCAAGGCGGAAGGCGCGACGCTGGCCGCCGGCGGCGAGCGGCTGCAGCGCGGCGCGGAAGGCTATTACATGGCGCCGGCCCTGTTCACCGAATCCACGCCCGCGATGCGCATCAACCGCGAGGAGATCTTCGGCCCGGTCGCCAGCGTCATCCGCGTGAAGGATTACGAGGAGGCGCTCGCCGTCGCCAACGACACCCCGTTCGGGCTGTCGTCCGGCATCGCCACCACGTCACTGAAATACGCAACCCACTTCAAGCGCCACGCGCAGGCGGGCCTCGTGATGGTGAACCTGCCGACCGCCGGCGTGGACTACCACGTGCCGTTTGGCGGCCGCAAAGGCAGCAGCTACGGGCCGCGCGAGCAAGGCCGCTACGCGCAGGAGTTCTTCACGACGGTGAAGACCGCTTATACGCTCGCCTAATCGGCGACGCCCTTGCCTGAAGGCAACGCGCTCGCCGGAGCGGCGACGCCTACGCCGGCCGCTTCAGATACTCCGTGAAGAACGCCAGCATCTCCGTCCACGACGCCCGCGACGCGCGCTCGCGGTAGCTGGCGGAGATGAAATTCTGGAACGCGTGGCCGGTGTTGTTGTACGTGTGGAACTCATGCCACTTGCCGAGCCGGGTGAGCTCCGCATCGATCTTCTTCACGTCGTCCGGTGACGGGTTGCCGTCCTCCGCACCGAAGAAGCCGATCATCGGGCACTGGATCCCGCTGGAACGCTCGAACGGACTCGGGCCTTCGCCGAGCGCCCGGAAGATGTTGCCGCCGTAGAACACCGCCGCCGCCTTGAATTCCGGATTGACGCAGGCCATGAGGTAGGTCACCCGGCCGCCCATGCAGAAGCCGGTGATGCCCAGCGGGCCGACCGTCATGCGCAGCGTTTTCAGGTGCGCGACCGTCGCGTTGATGTCGGCGATGATTTCGCGGTCGAGCAGCAGGCTCGTGCGCTTGGACGGCTCCGTGTCCGCCGGCTGGCGGTGGAACAGTTCCGGCGCGGCGACCACGTAGCCCTCGCGGTGCAGGCGGTGCACGGCATCCTGGATCTGCGCGTCCACGCCGCCCGCGTGCTGGGCGATGACGATCCCCGGATGCGCCGCGGGCTTGTCCGGAATGCCCATGTAAATGCGCATCGCCTTGCCGTCGACCTGCGTCGTATCCCAGCGTACCGTCATGTTTCACCCTCCCGTTGAAATCGCGAGGGCGAAACTCTACCGGAATCTTCCCGCGTTGCGTCAGCGCATGGACGGCCCGCCGTCTTGCCGCAGGCCACCGCCGCCGCGACCGCCGCCACTGACATTGCCTCCGCCCTGCTGCACGGGGGCGCTGGCCGAGGG
>JBOIEQ010000201.1:0-6506 GCA_050741255.1 Burkholderiales bacterium
CGCGTGATCCTCGCCGACGAGCAGGCGGCGTGGGGCGGCAGCCTGCTGCACGAGATGGGCGCGACCATCGACGGGCAGCCGGCGGCGGACTGGATCGCGGCGACGCTCGGGGCGCTGCGCGCGCGGCAGGTGACGCTGCTCTCGCGCACGACCGTGTTCGGCCTGTTCGGTCACAACCACGTCGGCCTCCACGAACGCGTGCCGGCGGTGGCGGGGCGCGACCTGCCGCGCGAACGGCTGTGGCAGGTGCGCGCAAAGGCCATCGTTGCCGCCGCTGGCGCGCACGAACGGCCGCTGGTGTTCGCGGACAACGACCGGCCCGGCATCCTGCTCGCGGACAGCGCGCGGGCGTTTGCCCTGCGCTACGGCGTGGCGCCCGGTCACCGCGTCGTCATCGCGACCTGCGGCGATGCCGCGTACACAATTGCGCGCGAGCTGGCGGCCGCGGGTGTCGGCGTCGCCGCGCTGGTCGACACGCGGCCCGCCGCGCAATGTCCGGACGCCTCGGCGCTGCGCCAGCAGGGCGTCGAGGTGCTGGTGGGCCACACCATCACCGGTAGCGAAGGGCGCGAGCGCGTGACCGCGCTGCGGGTCGCCGCCCTGATCGGCGGCAAGGTAGGGACCGTCCGCCGTCTCGAATGCGATGCGGTCGCCATGCACGGCGGCTGGACGCCGGCGGTGCATCTCCATTCGCAGGCACGCGGCAAGCTGCGCTTCGACGAGACGCTCGACGCCTTCGTGCCGGCGGCGGATCCGCCGGGCCTGCGCAGCGCGGGCGCCGCGCGTGGCGTCTACGCACTGGCGGAAGGCCTGGCCGACGGCTGGCAGGCGGGCCTGGCCGCAGTCGGAAAAACCGGCACGCGGCCGTTCGCGGCGCCCGCCACCGCCACCGGCTTCGTGCCGGTGCGCGTGCTGCCCACCGACCGCGATCCCGCGCGCGTGCGGGCCTTCGTCGACTTCCAGAACGACGTCACCGCGAAGGACATCGGCCTCGCGCTGCGCGAAGGCTTCGAGTCGGTCGAGCACGTCAAGCGCTATACGACGACGGGCATGGCGACCGACCAGGGCAAGACTTCCAACATGAACGCGCTGGGGCTGGTCGCCGCGCAGCTCGGCCGTCCGGTGCCCGCCGTCGGCACCACCACCTTCCGCATGCCGTACACGCCGGTGACCTTCGGCGCGCTGATCGGCGCGCACCGCGGCGCGCTGTTCGATCCCGTGCGCAAAACACCGTCGCACGCGTGGGCCGCGGCACGCGGCGCGCCGTTCGAGGACGTGGGCCAGTGGAAACGCGTGCTGGCATTCCCGCAGGCGGGCGAGGATCTGCACGCCGCCGTCGCGCGCGAATGCCTCGCGGCGCGCGCCGCGGGCGGCGTGTTCGACGCCTCCACCCTCGGCAAGATCGAAGTGGTCGGGCGCGACGCGCGCGAATTCCTGAACCGCATGTACGTCAACAGCTTCGACAAGCTGGCCGTCGGCCACTGCCGCTACGGCCTGATGCTGCGCGAGGACGGTTACGTCATGGACGACGGCATCGTCGCCTGCCTGGCGGAAGACCGCTTCCATGTCACCACTACCACCGGCGGCGCGCCGCGCGTGCTGATGCAGATGGAGGACTATCTGCAGACCGAGTGGCCGGACCTGGGCGTTGCGCTGACCTCGGTGACCGAGCAGTACGCCGTGATGGCGGTGCAGGGGCCGCAGGCGCGGGCGCTGGTGGCGCCACTGATCGAAGGCATCGATCTGGCCGACGCGGCGATGCCGCACATGTCCGTGCGCATGGGACGGATCGCGGGCGTGCCGTGCCGGCTGTTCCGCGTGTCCTTCACCGGCGAGGCCGGCTACGAGATCAACGTGCCGTGGGGCTACGGCACGGCGCTGTGGGCGCTGTTGGTGGAGCGCGGCGGGGCGCTGGGGCTGGTGCCGTACGGCACCGATGCGATGCACGTGTTGCGCGCCGAGCGCGGCTACATAATCGTCGGCCAGGAAACCGACGGCACGGTCGCGCCGGACGACGTCGGCCTCGCCGGCATGATCGGCAAAAACAAGCGCGATTTTGTCGGCAAGCGTTCGCTCGCCCGGCCCGATCTCACCGCGCCGGGGCGCAAGCAACTGGTCGGCTTGCTGACTGACGATCCGGCGCAGGTGCTGGAAGAGGGCGCGCAACTCGTCGCCGATCCGCGCGAAGCCGTGCCGATGACGATGCTGGGCCATGTCACCTCCAGCTATGCGAGCGCGACCTGCGGTCGTTCGATCGCCATGGCGCTGGTGAAGGACGGCCGTGCACGCATGGGGGCGACCCTCCACGCCACGACGCCCGCGGGTTTCGCGCCGGTGAAAGTCGTGGCCCCGGTGTTTTTCGATCCGGAAGGGAAACGCGTGCATGGATGACACCGTGTCCCTGGCCTTGACCGAAGCATGGCCGGCGATGACGCCGTGGCGCGGGGAGGGCGTGACCCTGACGCCGCTGCCCGGCTGCGCGCGCTGGTCGCTGCGCGTGCCGCCGGTGGGGGGCATCGCCGCCGGCTTCGCGCTGGGCATGGCGATCAACCGCTGTACCGTCGCGGGCGAACGCCTCGCGGCCCGCTTGGGACCGGACGAGTGGCTGCTGTGCGCCCCGCCCGCGCAGGCCGCGGAGATCGAGTCCGCGGTGGCGCCGGCGCTGGCGGGCACGGCACATGCTTTGGTGGATGTCAGCCATCGTTACGCCGCGCTGGCGATCGAAGGCGCGCAGGCGGGCGGCATGCTGGCGGCCGGCTGCCCGCTGGACCTGCATCCGGCGGTGTTCCCGGTCGGCGCCGCGACCCGCACGCTGCTCGGCAAGGCCGAGATCGTGCTGTGGCGGCCGGACCCGGCGGGCTGGCGCGTGGAATGCGCGCGTTCGTTCGCGCCTTACGTATGGGCTTTTCTGGGCGAGGCGGCGCGCGAGTTCGCGCCCGCCGCGCCGTGATGGACACCGGCCATGCGGGCGTAGACTGGCATGCCGGGCAACGAGCCAGTGGAGATCGGATCGGGCGCGCGCCCCGTGCGCGCAGCAGGACCAAGTCCAGGGAGACTTTCCATGAAGACCTTTGCATCGTATACCGCAGCATTGATCGTCACCGGCGCGCTTGCGCCGCTGGCTGACGCCGCCGAAGCAGACGCCTACCCGGCGCGTCCCGTCCGCATCCTCGTGCCGTACACGCCGGGCACGACCTCGGACATCATCGCGCGCCTGGTCGGCATCAAGCTCGGCGCGACGCTCGGCCAGCAGGTGGTGATCGAAAATCGCGAAGGCGCGGCGGGCACCATCGCCGCCGGTATCGCCGCACGGGCCAACCCTGACGGCTACACGCTGCTGCTCGCGCAGGCATCGTTCTCCGTCGCGCCCTTCCTGTTCAAGAAGCTGCCCTATGACCCGAGCAAGGATTTTTCGGCCATCACGCTGATCGCGATGGTGCCCAACGTGCTGGTGACCTCGCCGACGTTCCCCGCCAACTCGATGAAGGAACTGATCGCGCTGGCGAAGACGCAGCCGGGCAAGCTGCAGTACGCGCACTCCGGCAAGGGTTCGCCCAGCCACCTGGCGTCCGAGATGCTGAATTCTATGGCGGGGATCAAGATCGACGAGATCCCCTACAAGTCGAGCGCGCAGGCCCTGACCGACGCGATGGTCGGCACCGTCGCCTTCAATTACCCCAGCATGGCGGCCGTGATGCCGCATGTGAAGGCGGGCCGGGTGAAGGCGCTGGCGGTGTCGTCCGGCAAGCGTGCCTCCGCGATGCCCGACGTGCCGAGCATGGCGGAGACCGTCCCGGGCTACGATGCGGCCGGCTACTATGGCTTCGTCGTGCCGGCCGGCACTTCGCCCGCGCTGGTGAAGCGGCTGCAGAAGGACATCGTCGCCGCAGTGACGGCGCCCGACATGAAGGAGCGCCTCGCCGCGCAGGGCGCCGACATCGTGGGCAACACGCCGGAAGAGTTCACCGCGTTCATCCGGCGCGATGCCGCCAAGTGGTCGAAGCTGATCGACGAGCTGAAGATTCCCAAGGACTGAGGGGATGCACATGCGCCGCACGCTGATTGCCATTGCCGGAACGTTGTTGACGCTGGCCGCCGCGGCGGCCAGCGCGCAGTCCTACCCCACGCGCGCGATCCGCCTCATCGTGCCGTACTCGACCGGTACCGCGACCGACGCCCTGGCGCGGACGATCGCGCTGAAGCTGAGCGACAGCCTGGGCCAGCAGGTGGTCGTCGACAACCTGGTCGGGGCGAACGGCATCACCGGTTCGGCGGTGCTGACCAAGGCCGCGCCGGACGGCTACACGCTGATCATGTTCGCGGCCAATCACGTGGTCAACGCGAGCCTCTACAGCAAACTGCCGTACGACACGCTCAAGGATTTCAAACCGATCGTGCGCGTCGCCTTCGCCCCCTTCGTGCTGGCGGTGCATCCTTCGCTGCCGGCGAAAGACCTGAAGGAGTTCCTGGCGCTCGCCCGGGCGCGGCCCGGCGAAATCAACTACGGCTCGCCGAGCAACGGCAGCCCGCCGCACCTGGCGGTCGAGCTGCTGAAAGCCAAGACCGGCGTGAACCTCGTGCACATCCCGTACAAGACCGCGGCGCAGGCGCAAACCGACGTGATCGGCGGCCAGGTGCCGGTGATGGTGTTCGTCGCCGCCGCCGCGGTCCCGCAGATCAAGGCGGGCCGCTTGCGCGCGCTCGGCGTGACCACGTCCACGCGCCTCTCGCAACTGCCGGAGGTGCCGACCATCGCCGAAGCCGGGGTCAAGGACTTCGAGATGATTTCGTGGATCGGGTTCGCCGGTCCGGCCGGCCTGCCCGCAGATCTCGTGTCCCGGCTCGGCACGGAGATCACGCGCGTCGTGCAGCAGCCGGACACCGCGGAACGCATCCGTGGCCTGGGCCTTGAAATCTCGCTCATGCAGGCGGAGGCCTTCGCGGCCTACATGGCCGCCGAGCAGGCCCGCTGGGGCGAAGTCGTGCGTCGCGCGGGCGCCCGGCTCGATTGATCGATGCGCGACGGCGTGGACCTCAATACCCAACTGGCCGAGGGCTTTGTCCTGCCGCCGTTCGGGGTACCGCTGGAAGATATGCGGGGCCTGAAGATCACCGCGACCGGCGCCGGCTTCCACGCGCGGCATCAGGTGGAAAAGCGCGAGGACGTGCTGCCCTTCGTGACTTCGGCCAGCCTCGCCTGTGGCCTGCATTCCGGCGATCCGGTGCTGCTCGCGCAGGTGGCTCGCGACGCCATCGCGCGCGGCGTGCAGGTCGGCGCGCATCCCTCCTATCCGGGCGTGTTCTCGTACGGCCAGCAGCGGATCGACCTCTCGGACGGAGCGCTGGAGGCCGTGCTGCTGTTCCAGCTCGGCGCGGCGGCGGCCGTGATCGCGGGCGCGGGCGGCCGCATGCGGCACATCAAGTGCCACGGCCCGCTGGCGATGGACATTTCCTACGACACGCGCTTCGGCCGCGTCATGCTCGAGGCGGTCAGGAAGTTCGATCCCGGCCTGCTCGTCATCTTTGCCGCGGATTCGCCGGGTCTCGACGCCGCGCGGCGCGCGGGGCTGCGCGCCGCGGGCGAGGGCTACGCCGACCGCGGCTACGGCGCGGACGGGCGGCCCGTGCCGCGCGACCATCCCCGTGCGCTGATCGAAGACGCGTCCGCCGTGGCGCTGCGCATGCGGGATATCCTCTGCGAGGGACGCGTGACCTGCGTCGACGGCACGCGCATCGCGCTGCATGCGGAAAGCGTCTTCCTGCACAGCGACACCCCGGGGGCCGCCACGCTGGCGGCCGCGGCGGTGGCCGCCGCGCGCGAGGCGGGCGTGGCCCTGCGACCGTCGGCCGGCATGCCCGACAGCGCGGTTGACTGAGACGGGCGAGAGGTGAGGGCATGAAACCCGAAGTCCCGATCGAGGTGAATGCGGACACCGGCGTGTGGACGGTGGACGCCATGCCCATGATCCTCATGCCGCGGCATTTCTTCATGAACAACCACCTGGCCATCGAGGCTGAGCTGGGCGTGGAACGCTACGCGGACCTCCTGTTCAAGGCGGGGCACAAGTCCGCCCTGACCTGGTGTAAACAGGAGGCCGCCACGCACGGATTAAAAGGCGCGGCGGTGTTCCACCACTACATGCAGCGCGTGTCGCAGCGCGGCTGGGGCAGGTTCACCGTACAGGCCATAGACGCCGCGGCCGGCACCGCGCGGGTGCGGATCGACCACTCCGCCTTCGTGAAAGCCGCGCCGGCGGACGCTGCGCCCGGAAAACGCTGCGCCATGTTCCGCGGCTGGTTCCCGGGCGCGCTGGAATATGTGGGCAATGTGCTTGGCATTCGGCACACTCTCACAGCCGCGGAGTCGCAGTGCGCGGGCGAGGGGCGGCACGATCATTGCGTGTTCGAGGTCAAGCCGGCAGCCTGATGGGTGGTACGTTGACGCGTGACCCCCACCCTGGCCCTCCCCCTGGAAAGGGGAGGGAATGTTTCTCCTTCCCCCTTTG
>JBOIEQ010000202.1:0-6451 GCA_050741255.1 Burkholderiales bacterium
GCTCGGTCGTCGTCACCCACTGCGCATCCTTCGCCACGTTAGCCAGGAGGCCGCCCCACATCGCCACGTCCTTCGCGCTCATGCCGGGCGGCCCGTAGAGCGCGCTCCAGCCGACGATGCGCTCGAGCTGCGGAAACCCGATTTCCTTCGCGGTCGGGATGTCGGGGATGTCCTTGTAGCGCTCGGGCAGCGTCGTCGCCAGGCCGCGCAACTGGCCGTTGCGGATGAACCCCAGCACGGTGGCGAGGTTCGAGCACTGGAAGTCCACTTCCCGCTGCACCAGCGCGAACGAGGCTTCGCCGCCGCCCTTGTACGGGATCTGGATCGCCGCGTCCTTGCCGAGCTTGAACATGTCGAACAGCATCTGCGGGCCCATCTCATGGATGGTGCCGAGGCCGGCGGTGCTGTACTTGAGCCTGCCAGGGTTTTTGCGCACGCCTTCCACCAGTTCGGCCAGCGTCTTGTACGGCTGTTCGGTGCGCACGACGCAGACGTAGGGATTGAGTTCCAGCAGGCCGAGGAAGGTGAAATCGTTCCACTTGTAGGGCAGGTCCGGCTTCAGCGCGGGGAGCACGGCCTGCGAGCCCACGCGCGCGAGCAGCAGCGTGTAGCCGTCGGGCGTTGCGCGTTTCACGTATTCGGAACCGATGGCGCCGCTCGCGCCCACGCGATTGACCACCAGCACGTTCTGGTTGATCTGCTTCGGCAGCACCGCCGCGACCGCACGGGCGGCCAGGTCCGAATCACCGCCCGCGGTGAACGGCGCGACGATCTGCAACGGCCGGTTGAACACGGGTGACGACGCTGCGGTCTGCGCGTGCGCCGGAACGACCATTGCCACGACAATGCCCGCAATCCATGCTGTGCCCGGTTTCATCCGTTCCTCCTGGTGGTCTATCGGACTATCGGTCTATCGGTCTGTCGATGACCGCCGACGTCTAACGCGCCGACTGGTGGTTGCACCTTAACGGAATTCCCGGGGAGCGCCAACCGCGGCGCGGCAATGCGAATCAATCCCAGCGGTCGTCGCGCACCTGGACGATGCCGCCTTCGACGCGCACCGGGAAGGTGGCCGTCGGCTCGTAGGCCGGCGGCGACAGCGCGGCGCCGGTTTTGACGCAGAAGCGCGCACCGTGGCGCGGGCACACGATCTCATCCCCCTGCACTTCGCCGCCCGTGAGGCGGCCGCCATCGTGGGTGCAGACGTTCTCGATGGCGTACAGCGTGCCATCGACGTTGAAGACGACGATCGCCGTGCCGTCGCTTTCCGCCGTGCGCCAGGTGCCGGGCGGCAGGTCCGCGGCGGGCGCTACGTCCATCCAGTCGGCCATGGGCGGGCCTTTCAGGGTTTCGGCGCCGCCGGCGCGGGACGCTCGAGATAGCGCCCCCAGCGTGCATCGTAGGGATGCACCTGGCGGTCGCCCGCCGCGGACTCCAGCGGCAGACCGCGATTGGCCCACTCGAACAGCGAGCCTTCGAGGTTGACGACGTTCGTGTAGCCGCGCTGGCCAAGCGCGCGCGCCAGTACCGACGAGCGATAGCCGACGGAGCAGTACACGACAACCGGGACATCCATGGGCCGTCCGGCGAGCGCCCGCGACGCTGCCGCCACATCGGGCGTGAGGGCAGCCCCCGGCAGGCGGCTCACCGCATATTCCTCGCGTGTGCGGGCGTCGAGCAGCACGGGTTGCGGACGGGCGGCATCGCCCTGCCAACGGCGGAGGTCTTCGGTGGAAAGGGTGCGCACGTCGGGGAAGCGCGCGCGGAGCTCGGTCTTGACCGATTCCAGCGAGGCCGCGTCCTTCGCCGCCGCCGGCACGACGGCGCACAGCGCCAGGGCCAGCGCGAGTGCAACCCGCACCGGCATGTCAGACGGCAACGACCTGCAGGTCGGGCTCGATGGTTTGCACGAGGTTCTCGATGCCGGCGAGCGTGCCGGAGAGCGAACTCGGGCAACTGCCGCAGGCGCCCTGGTAGTGGACCTGCAGGACGTTGCCCTCAAGACCGACCACGTACAAGTCGCCGCCATCGCCCTGCAGGAAGGGGCGGATCTGCTCGTCCAGGAGTTCGTTGATGCGGTCGAGCCGCGCCTGGTCCCCGGGAGACAGATTGCTGGCGCTGGCGGCGGCCGTCTCCGCAAGCTTCTGCGATTCGGTGCTGGCAGCGGGCGCCTCGCGGAGCGGCTCGGCGATTCTCCGCATCAGTTCCTGCCATTCCGCCTGCCCATCCTGCGTGACGGTGACCCAGTTGTCGACGTAGAAAACATTGGTGACGTGTTCTATGTCAAAGATCGCCTTCGCGACCGGGTCGTCCGCGGCGGATACTGCGCTGTCGTAGGAACGCGTGACGCCCCAGGTGAGCGGCTCCTTCAACACGAACTTCATCGCGTTGGGGTTGGGGGTGCCTTCGATTTCGGAGATTCTCGGCATGGCTAGATATAGCCGCGGAGACGCAGAGAGCGCAGAGAAAAAATAATCATCATGGAACCCTCTGCGTCCTCTGCGTCTCTGCGGCTAATTTCGGTTTCTAGGAAGCGCTGCCCATCGGCGCATGCGCGGGATCGGCGTCGGCTTCGGTGGTAGCAGCGCCCTGCTGGTTCACCGCCGCGTGCAGTGTGTGCCACGGCAGCACGGCGCATTTCACGCGCGTCGGCAGCTCGCGCACGCCCGCGAACACGGTCAGCCGGCCCAGATGGTGCCCGGGCGCGGCGGTGTCGAGCTTGCCGGTCGCCATGTCGCGGAATTCGTTCACCAACTGCTCGGCGTCCGCCACCGCCTTGCCTTTCACGGCCGCCGTCATCATCGACGCGGAGGCCTTGCAGATCGCGCAGGACTCGCCCTCGAAGGCGATGGCGTCGATCTTGTCGTCCGCCACCCTGAGGGTCACCTGGATGCGATCGCCGCACAGCGGGTTGTGGCCATCGGCGCGGCGGTTCGCGTCCGCGACCTGGCCCCAGTTGCGGGGCTTCTTGTTGTGATCGAGGATCACTTCCTGGTAAAGGGAGCTCGTGCTCATCGTCGTGTCAGCCGAACACCTTCTGCACCTTGCGGATGCCGGCGATCAGCGCATCGACCTCGGCCATCGTGTTGTAGAACGCGAACGAGGCGCGCGAAGTCGCCGGCACCTTGAAGCGCTCCATGACCGGCTGCGCGCAGTGATGGCCCGTGCGGACCGCCACGCCTTCCTCGTTCAGCAGCGTGCCGACGTCGTGCGGGTGCACGCCGTCGATCCAGAACGAGGCGACCGCGGCCTTCTTCTCGGCGGTGCCGATCAGGCGCACCCCCGGCATGGCGTTCAGCTGATCCTGCGCGTAGTTGAGCAGGTCGAGTTCGTGCGCCTCGATGTTCGCGATGCCGACGCCCCTGAGGTAGTCGACCGCAGCGCCCAGCCCGATGCCCGCTGCGATCGGCGGCGTGCCGGCCTCGAACTTGTTCGGAATGTCCGCGTACGTGGTTTTCTCGAAGGTCACGGTCCGAATCATGTCGCCACCGCCCTTGAACGGCGGCATTTTCTCCAGCCACGACGCCTTGCCGTAGAGGATGCCGATGCCCGTCGGGCCGCACAGCTTGTGGCCGGAGAAGGCGTAGAAATCGCAGTCGAGATCCTGCACGTCCACCGGCAGGTGCGGCGCCGCCTGCGCGCCGTCCACCAGCACGGGGATGCCGTGCCGGTGCGCCAGCGCGATCATGTGTTTGACCGGGTTGATCGTGCCCAGTGCATTCGACACGTGCATGACGGCAACCATTTTCACACGCGGCGACAGCAGCTTCTCGTATTCCTCGAGGATCAGTTCGCCGCGGTCGTTGACGGGCACCACCCTGATCTTCGCGCCCTTCTCTTCCGCGATCATCTGCCAGGGCACGATGTTGGAATGGTGTTCCAGCGTCGTCAGCACGATCTCGTCGCCCGCACCGATAAACGCCTTGCCGTAGCTGTGCGCCACGAGATTGATGCTCTCGGTGGTGCCGGAGGTGAAGATGACTTCCCGTTCCTCCGGGGCGTTGATGAAGCGCTGGATTTTGCGCCGCGTCTCTTCGTATTCGCGCGTGGCGGTTTCGGACAGATAGTGCACGCCGCGGTGGATGTTGGCGTGCTCGGTCGTCTGGTAGCGCACGAGACGGTCGATCACCGGCAGCGGCATCTGACTGGAGGCCGCGTTGTCGAGGAAGACCAGCGGCTTGCCGTGCACCCTGGTGCGCAGGATCGGGAAGTCGCGCCGGAGCGTTTCGACGTCGAAGGCGGCGTGGCTCACCACGGATGGGGTTGGTGCATTCATCTCATTTTCCCGAGGTGCCCGCCAGTACGAGCTGCGCGAGCCGCTGCTTCAGCGACGGCAGCGCGATCCGCTCGACGACTTCCGCGCCGAACGCGTAGGTGAGCAGGTTGCGCGCGGCGGTCTCGTCGAGCCCCCGGCTGCGCAGGTAGAAAAGTTCGTCCGCATCCAGCTGGCCGACCGTCGCGCCGTGCGCGCACTTGACGTCGTCGGCAAAGATCTCAAGCTGCGGCTTGGTGTCCACGCGCGCCTTGCCTGACAGCAGCAGGTTGCGGCTCTGCTGGCCGGAATTGGTGAGCTGCGCGCCCGGCCGCACCACGATGCGGCCGTTGAACACGGCGTGCGCGCCACCGGCGGCGATCGTCTTGTGCAACTGACGGCTCTGCCCGTGCGGCACCGCATGGTCGATCGTCGAATGCGTGTCGGCCAACTGCCGGCCGCTGATCAGCGCGAGTCCGGCCAGGTCGCAGGCCGCGCCCTCGCCCGCGATTTCCACCAGCGGATCGTGCCGCGACAGTCGCGCGCCGAACGACAGCGCCGTGCCCTCGTAGCGGGCGTTGCGGCCCAGACGCACGGCGGTCGTGGCGAAATGATACGAATCCGGTGCTTCGCGCTGGATCTTGTAGTGCTTCACCTGGGCATCGTCGCCCAGCGCGACCTCGGTGACGGCGTTGTTGAAGTAGCCCGTCCCGCCGAGCGCTACGTAATCCTCGATGACCGTCACCGCGGCGCCGGCTTCCGCGACCACCAGCACGCGCGGATAGACCGCGACGCCCGTTTGCGTGGACACGAACAGCAGGTGCACGGGCGCAGCGGCTGCGACACCGCACGGCACCAACACCAGCGCGGCTTCGCGCAGGTAGGCGGTGTTGAGCGCCGGGAATACCTGGTGTTCGAAACCGGCGAGCGTACCGAGAGCGGCGGCACGGGTCCGCGTGGCCGCATCCGCCCCGGACAATGCGGTAACCGTGACACCGGATGGCGCTCCACCGGCATCCGCCTGAAATACGCCATCGACGAACACGAGCCGGGTCACGGCCTCGGCGGGCGCGAATGCCGCCAGCGCCTGCGCGTCGAGCCGGGGGACATTGCCCGCGGGCTGGAAACGCTTCTGGGTGAACGGTGCCAAGTCGGTGAAGCGCCAGTCCTCGTCACGCAGCGTCGGCACCGTGAGCGCCGAGACGCGCTCCAGCGCCCGCGCACGCAGGGCCTTCAGTGCATCGGTCGGCGCGGCGGCCAGCCCACTCTGGCCTTCGAGCAGATGCAGCAGGTACGGATGTGTGGCTGCTACCGCCGTCGTCATGCCGTGACTGCCTTGTCCACGCCGGCGCCCGCGATCCAGTCGTAGCCGCGCGATTCGAGTTCCAGCGCGAGCGAGCGGTCGCCGGTTTTCACGATGCGGCCGCCCTCCATCACGTGCACGTAGTCCGGCACGATGTAGTTCAGCAGCCGCTGGTAGTGCGTGACCAGCACGACCGCGTTGTCCTTGTTCAGCAGGGTGTTCACGCCGTGCGCCACGATCCGCAGCGCGTCGATGTCGAGCCCGGAGTCGGTTTCGTCGAGCAGCGCGAGGCGCGGCTCCAGCAGGGCCATCTGCAGGATCTCGTTGCGCTTTTTCTCGCCGCCGGAAAACCCTTCATTCACGCTGCGATCGAGAAAATCCGGGCTCATCTCGAGCAGCTTCATGCGCTCGCGCACGAGGTCGTCGAATTCGAGCGGGTCCAGCTCGTCCCTGCCGCGCCCCGCCATCACCGTGTTGTAGGCGAGCCGCAGGAACTGGCTGTTGGCCACACCGGGAATCTCCACCGGGTACTGGAAGCCGAGGAAGAGGCCGGCCTTGGCGCGGGCGTCAGGCGCCAGCGCAAACAGGTCGCTGCCTTCGAACTGCACCGTGCCCGTGATCAGTTCGTAGGCAGGGTGACCTGCAAGCAATTTTGCGAAGGTGCTCTTGCCGGAGCCGTTGGGCCCCATGATGGCGTGCACTTCACCGGCGCGGACCGTGAGGTCCAGCCCCTTGAGGATCTCGCGTCCGTTGACGGAGGCGCGCAGCCCCTTCACTTCCAGCAGCGTTTTCGCGTCCTGCAGAATCATCCGACACTTCCTTCGAGCTTCAGGCCCAGCAGTTTGGTCGCCTCGACGGCGAATTCCATCGGCAACTGCTGGAACACGTCCTTGCGG
>JBOIEQ010000203.1:0-6417 GCA_050741255.1 Burkholderiales bacterium
CCGGGCGGTTGTCGACCACGGTGTTCTGACCGAGGTCCGCGATCGCCTTGGTGACGACCGTGCGGGCCAGGATGTCGTTGCCGCCGCCCGGCGCGTACGGCACCACGACCCGCACGGTGCGGGACGGCCAGGCGTCAGCGCCGGGCTTCTGCGCGACCGCGGCGAGAGGGGCGGTGGCCAGGGCGGCCCCCGCCAGGAAAAATACGGAATGTCGCTGAAACATGGTGCTCCTCCTTTATTGTTTTGCGGGGTGCCGGAGCGCCCGCTGATGTTCAGTGCTTGTAGGAAGGGTCGGCACGAGGCGGTCATTCGGGTTTGATGTTGGCGTCCCTGGCGACGCGGGTCCATTTGGCGATTTCGTCCCGGATCACGCGGCCGAACTCTTCCGGCGTGGTCACGGTGGCGGGTTCGGCGCCCTCGGCGGACAGCCGCTTCTTGAGATCGGGCGAGGCCAGCACGGCCAGGATTTCCGCGTTGAGCCTGCGCAGGACCGCCGGCGGCGTGCCGGCGGGCGTCAGGATGCCCCAGGTGTTGTTGGCGTCGTAGCCCGGCACGGTTTCCGCGATCGCGGGCACTTCGGGCATCGCCACGCTGCGCTTGAGGCCGCCGGTGCCGAGCGCGCGCAGTTTGCCGCTCTTGATGTGCGGCAGCATCTGGATGAGGGAGCCGATGCTCATTTCCGCGTGGCCGCCGATGACGTCCATCATCCCCTGGCTGCCGCCCTTGTACGGGATGTGCACAGCCTCGATCTTCGCCATGCTCAGGAACAGCGCGCTGCAGAAATGCTGCAGGCCGCCGACGCCCGAGGACGTGTACTTGAGCTGGCCCGGTTTCGCTTTCGCGAGCGCGATCAATTCCTTGGTCGTCTGCGCGGGCACGCCCGGATACACCGCCAGCACGGTCGGCCCCGTGCCCAGCATGGCCACCGGTGCAAATGACTTGATCGGGTCGTAGGGCAGTTTGTAGAGCGCCGCGTTCACCGGATAGGAAGAGGAGATCATCAGCAGTGTGTGCCCGTCGGGTACCGCGCGCGCCGCCATTTCCGTGCCGAGCGTGCCGCCCGCGCCGCCGCGGTTGTCGATCACGACGGGCTTGCCGAGACGCTCGGAGAGCTGAACGCCCATCTGCCGCGCGATGATGTCGCTGCTGCCGCCCGGCGGAAACGGGATGATCAGGCGGATCGGCTTGACCGGCCAGGCGTCCGCGCCGGTTTGCGCGCTCGCGACGTCCGGAGCCGCGGCCAGCGTGACCAGCAGGGCGGCGGAGTATGAAACGGTGTTGCGCATGCCATGTTTCCTCATGGGTGTTGCCTTACTTCGCCCGGTACTGGTTGACGAAATCCCAGTCCACGTCGATGCCGAAGCCCGGCGCGTCGGTGATGTGCACCTCGCCGTCCTTCACCACCGGGCCGTTCTTGTAGATGCCGAGCCCGAGCACGTCGCGCACCTTGTTGCCGATCGTTTCCACGGCAAAGCTCGCCGACGGGAAGGCCACGCACAGGTGCGTGTGAAATTCCGGGGAGAGGTGCGGCGCGATCTGCACGCCGTACTGTTCCGCGAGTTGCGCGACGCGCAGCCCTTCCGTGAATCCCGCGTAGCGCGTGGCGTCGAATTGCGCGAAGCGCAGGGAACCGTTGGCGATGAAGTCGCGCATCGTGAAGCGCGTGAGTTCGCGCTCGCCGTGGGCGAGGGGGATCGGGCTCGCGGCGGCGAGCCGGACGTAATCCGCCGGTTGCAGGTACCAGTGCAGCGGCTCTTCCAGCCAGTGGATGTTGTATGGCGCGACCGCATGCGCGAAGCGGATGCATTCGTCCACGTCGTAGGGCGCGTTCATGTCCAGCATGAACAGCGTGTCCTTGCCGATGGCGTCGCGGATGGCGGCGATGCGCTCGACCTCCTCGTCCATCCCGGCCCAGCAGCATTTCGCTTTCACGGCCCGATAGCCGCGTTCCACGAACGACGCCATTTCGCCGGTATAGGTTTCCAGCGTGGCGTTGTCGCGGTAGTAGCTGCCGGTGGCGTAGGTGAAGAACGACTTCCGCGCGCCGCCGAGCAGTTTGTAGACGGGCAGGCCGGCGGCCTTGCCCTTGATGTCCCACAACGCGATGTCGATGCCGGCGATGGCCGCCATGATCTGCGGGCGCGCGCCGCGCGGCAGCGGGGGCGGCAGGCCGCCGCTGCCCAGGATGCCGCCCGGCCGCGGGCAGGTCAGCAGGAACAGCTTCTCCCACACGTCGCCGTGGCCCAGTGCGTCCATGCCCTTGATGATGTCGCCAAAGCGCAGGATCCACTCGCAGATCGCCTTCATCGGTTCGCCGTGCACCTTGCCGTAGCCGGTGAGGCCGTCGTCGGTCTTCACTTCGACGATGATGAAGTGCGAGGTGCGGAAGGTTTCGTGGGCCGTCGACAGCGGAACGGCGGTAGTGGCGGACAGGGGGTGGACTGCGACGGAAGCGATTTTCATTGTTGCCGGTTCAGGTGGGTGGAAGATGGGTGAGTCGGGGGTGCGGGAGTGCTGCGGTGGATTGGGGCCGTTCATTCGCCCTTGATGCCGGCGGCCTGGATGACTTTGCCCCATTTCACGATCTCGCTCTGGATGAAGGCCGTGTATTCCTCGGGACTGCTGCCCACGGGATCCGCCCCGGCATCCACCAGCCGGGTACGCAGGTCCGGGGATTTCAGCGCGCGCACGACCTCTGCGTGCAGGCGGTCGATGATGGCGCGCGGCGTCTTCGCCGGTGCGGAAAGGCCGTACATGGTGGCCACCTCGAATCCCGGCACGCCCGCCTCGGCGATGGTCGGCAGGTCGGGCGCGGCGGCGGCGCGTTTCGCGCCCGTCGTGCCCAGTGCGCGCAGCTTGCCGCCCTGGACGAGATGGATGGCCGTCGGCAGGTTCGAAAACATCAGCGAGGTCTGGCCGGCGATTAGCTCCTGGATCGCGGGGCCACCGCCCTTGTACGGGATGTGCACCCACTTGATGCCGGTCATGAACTGGAACAGTTCGGCCGACAGGTGCACCGTCGAGCCGGTGCCCGAGGAGGCGTAATTGATCTGGCCCGGGCGGCGTTTGGAAATGGCGATCAGTTCCTTCACGGTCTTCGCCGGAAACGAGGGATGCAGGACCAGGATGTTCACCGACTCGGCGATCTGGGTGATGAACGCGAAGTCCTTCACCGAGTCGAAGTCGAGCTTCATCAGCCAGGGATTGGTGATGTGGCCCGGCGAATTGAGCATGAGCGTGTAGCCGTCGGGCGGGCTGCGCACGAACTGCGCGGCCGCGATGGCGGTGTTCGCGCCGGCGCGGTTTTCGACGACGATCGACTGGCCGAAGAACTCCGTCAGTTTGTAGCCAAGCGCCCGGGCCACGAGATCGTTGGTGGCGCCCGGGCCGAAACCGACGATGAGCCGGATCGGCTTGCTCGGATAGGGCGCCTGGGCCGGTGCGGTCAGCGGCAGGAACAGCAGCGAAATCGCCACCGTGCAGACGGCCCGGCGGCCTGACGTGATGGCGGCGCAGTGACGCGATTGCGGATTCATGGATGTCTCCTCCTGTCGGCCCTGCATTTCCGGCGACGGGCTGCCGCCGGGCGGGTGCGGTGCGTTTGTCCGCGTCTCAGCGGCGGATCAGGCGCCCGGTTTTCACGACTTTCAGCAGAATCCTCCGCCGCGAAATATCCGTCTAATCACTTTTGTGCCAGACTCCATAAGCACGGGTTATACACGGGTGCGGCCATGATCAGGAGGTGGATCCCATGATGAATCTGCGGCATCTGGAAGTCTTCTACGCGATCATGCGGACGGGGTCGGTCACCGGCGCCGCCCGCCAGTTGAACGTGTCGCAACCGGCGATCAGCTCGGTGCTGAAGCACTGCGAGGCGCGCATGAAGATCAAGCTCTTCAAGCGCGTCGGCGGGCGCCTGCAACCGACGCCGGAAGCCGAGATGATCTTCCCGGACATCGCGGAAATCCACGGACGGCTGGATGCAGTAGAGCGCCTTATGCAGGATCTCGCGGGCGGGCGCCTCGGCACGCTGTCCATTGCCGCGGCGCTGACGATCGCGAACGGCTACGTCGCCAAGGCCGTGGCGACCTTCATGGCGCTGCGGCCGGATGTCCGCGTGGCGCTGTATTCCATGACCTCGCCGCAGGTGGTCGAGCGCGTCGTCAACCGCGAGGTGGAACTCGGCATCGCGTACGAGCCGGTCACCAATCCGGAGGTCGAGACCGAACTGCTGGCGCGCTCGAGCGTGGCGTGCGTGATGCGGGAGGACCACCCGCTGGCCGCGCAGAAAAGCATAGCGACGCATGAACTGGCGCCGTACGCCGTCATCACCTACACCTCGCGCGGCATGCTGCGCAGCGTCATCGACCGGGCATTGGAGGATGCGGGCATCGACAAGACCGCCACCCAGGTCAACCTCTCGCTGACGGCGATGATGCTCGCCCATCACGGCGCGGGCGTCGCGCTCGTCGATCCCACCATGCTGGCCCTGATTCCGCTGCAGGGACTGGTGGCGCGCCCGCTGCGGCCGCGGATCGAGCTGAATGCGCTGCTGATCCGGGCGAAGTCCGCGCCCCGCTCGGCGGTCATGGGGAAGTTCGTCGCCCACCTGAAGGAAACCGTGCGCGGCCTCACGGAAAAATGACCGCCGGCGCGTGAAGGACCCTCCGGTACAATGACCGCATGCAGCTCAGTTCCCCCCAGTTCAAGCAGAACGCGCGTGAAAAGATCGCGGACCGGGATCTGAAGCGCGCGCTCGACAAGCTGCAGGGCAATTTCGTCAAGGGCCGCGCCGACCGCATCACCGAGTTCGCGGACTACGAGGCTTACCGCACGGCCGCCGCCGCCGTGCGCGACCGCGCGTTGAGCAAGCTGGATGTTTATCTTGATGCGTTCGAGGCCAAGGCCACCGCGCGCGGCGCGGTCGTGCACTGGGCCGAGACCCCGGAGGACGTGAACCGCATCGTTGTTGAGCTGGCGCGCCAGTACAACGTGCGCAAGGCGGTGAAGTCGAAATCCATGGTGACCGAGGAGTGCGCGCTGAACGACGCGCTCGAGGGCGCCGGCGTCGAAGTGGTGGAAACCGATCTCGGCGAGTACATCCTGCAGCTCGCGAAGGAACCGCCCTCGCACATCATCGCGCCGGTGGTGCACAAGACGCGCGACCAGATCTCGAAGCTGTTCGCCGAGAAGCACCGCACGCCGTACAAGAGCAACATCGGGGAACTGACCCGCGAGGCGCGCGAACGACTGCGCGGGCACTTCCTGACGGCGGACATGGGCATTTCGGGCGCGAATTTCGTGATCGCCGAGACCGGTTCGACGCTGATCATGACCAACGAGGGCAACGGCCGCATGGTGACCACGCTGCCGCGCGTGCACGTCGCGATCACCGGCATCGAGAAGGTGGTGCCGACGCTGGAGGACGTGACCCTGTTGCTGAAGTTGCTGCCGCGCCACGCGACGGGGCAGTCGATCTCGAACTACATCTCGTTCACCACCGGCGTGAAGGAGCCGGATGCCGTGGACGGCCCCGAGCATTTCCACATCATCCTGCTCGACGGCGGGCGCTCGGAGATCCTGAAGTCGGAGCTGAAGCCCATCCTGCGCTGCATCCGCTGCGGCGCCTGCATGAACCATTGCCCGGTCTACCAGACGATCGGCGGCCACGCCTACGGCTGGGTGTACCCGGGGCCGATGGGCTCGGTGCTGACGCCGCTCTACGTGGGACTGGAGCAGGCGAAGGACCTGCCGAACGCGGCGACCCTGTGCAACCAGTGCGGCGTCGTGTGCCCGGTGAAGATTCCGCTGCCGGACCTGATGCGCAAGCTCCGCGAGCGGCAGTTCGTGCAGGGCATGAAGTCCTGGCAGGAGCGGTTGGGTCTCAAAGTGTGGGCGTTCGCGGCGAAGCGGCCGGCGCTGTACGGGTTGCTGTCGGGGCTGGCCGTGCGGGTGCTGAAGTGGATGGGCGGCAATACGGCCATCCGGTCGTTGCCGTTCGGCGGCGGCTGGACGGACGGCCGCGATTTTCCGTCACCGGAAGGGCGCACCTTCCGCGCGCGTTACGCGGAACGGCGCGGCTGACGATTGTTTTTTGGTGCCCCCACCCCGGCCCTCCCCCGCAAGCGAGGGAGGGGGAGAGGTGATTGCGTGCGAATTACGCCTGGCGGTGTACGACGTGCGTTTCCGGCACCGGATAGCCGGCCGCGCCGAAGGTGTCCTTGATCAGCTTGTTGGTGTCGAAATAGACCTGCCAGTAATGGTCGGTGTTCGTGTACGGCCGCACCGCAAGCACCGGCCCCATGGCATTGAAATCGACGATCTCCACGTCCGGCGCCGGTGTCGAAACGACGTTCGGAATCTTCACGAGGGCTTCCCGCAGGCGCCTGATCGCGTCGTGCACGTCTACCGCATGCG
>JBOIEQ010000204.1:0-6374 GCA_050741255.1 Burkholderiales bacterium
GGAAATACGGCAGCGCGCCGAAGGCGCCCGCCACCGCGCCGGGCATGTTGTCGCCCGCCGGCAGGCCCTCGAGTCTCGCGTGCACGCCCACCAGGCTGAAGGCGAAGATGCAGACGAAGCCCAGCACGCCGGCGACGATGAAGGCCCGCAGCATGGTCCTCTCCCGCGTGATGAAGCCGCGGTCGGTCAGCACTGGGTCGTGGAAAGGGTAGGACAGCACCTGCAGCAGGGCTACCAGCACCAGGTCCACGCCGCCCGCCAGGCTGAAGTGGCCCTGCGACAGCAGCGTGGCCGTGCCATGGCGCGGCAGCACCAGGAAGAGCACGACCGCGAGCACCAGCATGAACAGCAGGCCCTGCACCACGTCGGTCACGATCGAGCTGCGCAGGCCGCCCTTCAGGCTGTAGAACAGCGTGGCCGCGGTGAACAGCAGGGCGGCGCCGATGAAGGCGGCGGAGCCGGGCGCGCCGTAATAGGCGCCGACGACCGCCGTGTTGCTCCAGATTTCGTTGTAGAGCCGGATCAGCACGGCGAGCGTGAAGGCGATGGCGGCCGGCCGGCCGTAGCGCCCGATCAGGAAGGACGTGAGCCCGGTCGCGCCGTGGCGCGTGCGCAGCCGGTAGATGACCCAGCCGGCCAGCGGGATCGACAGCCAGTAGGTGGCGTAGGCGAGCCCCCCCACCACGCCGAGCGACGCGCCGAGGTTGGCGGCGTTGGTCACCGACTTGGCGAAAATCCAGCTGATGAAGACGCTCATCATCAGCGCCCACTCGCTCGCCGGGCGGCCGGCGTTGTCGGTGCCGCGGAAGAAAGCCGACAGCGTGCTGGCCTGCGGCGACATCGCGTACATCACACTGCCGTACAGCAGCAGGAAACCCCAGAAATACAGGCTGAAGGCGGGTTCGATCATGCGAGCGCGCCCCCGCAGCTCGAGCCCTGCCCGGCGGTGCAGCCGTAGCAATGGTCCCGGACCACGATGGGGTGGTTGGTCAGGTCGTGCCCGATCAGTTCCTTCAGGTGCGTCTTCGGCCGCGGACCCGACAGCGGCAGGCCCAGCATCTGGTTGAAGTCGCAGTCGTAGACATAACCCTGCCAGTCCACCGACAGCAGCGTGCGGCACATCACCGACTCCAGATTTTCAGGCCGGTACGCATCCTTGAGCAGCGCCAGGTAGTCCTCGAACTGGCCTTTCGAGATGAGCATGGAGCCGAAGCGCTGGATCGGCATGTTGGTCAGCACGTACAGGCGATTGAAGCGGATGCCATGGTCCGCGCCGAGCCGGGCGCGGTAATCGGCCTCCAGTGGCCCCTGCGCCGGCGGGAGCGTCGGCCCCTGCGGGTTGTACACGAGGTCGAGCGAGAGACCCGTCTCCGCCGCGCCGTAACCCAGCGCGTTCAGGCGCTGCAGACCGCGGATGCTGGCTTCATACACGCCCTTGCCGCGCTGGCGGTCCACCAGTTCCTCGGTGTAACAGGGCAGCGAAGCCACGATCTCCACGCGGTGCGCGGCGAGGAAGTCGGCCAGGTCCTCCTGGCCGGGCTCCTCCAGCACCGTGAGGTTGCAGCGGTCCATGACGTGCACGCCAAGATCCGTCACGGTGGCGACGAGGTCGCGGAAATGCGGATTCAGTTCCGGCGCGCCGCCGGTCACATCGAGCGTTTTCACCCCGGCGGCCTGCACGTAGGCGATGATTTCGTTCACCGTCTCGCGCGTCATCATCTCGGTGCGGGTCGGCCCGGCGTTGACGTGGCAGTGCAGGCAGGACTGGTTGCACTTGTAGCCGAGGTTGACCTGCAGGGTTTCGAGGCGGCGGCGGCGGAGGGCGGGAAAACCTTCGCGGTCGAGTCGGGGCAGTGTGGCGTGCATCGTAGTGCGGATCCTTTGCTACTCGGCTGCTGGCGTCGCGGCGATTGTGCGGTGCAGCCTGCCGATTGTCATCCCGCTACGGGTGCGACGTGATAGCTTGGCAGCCGCGTTGACGGGATGGTCATTGAGTCGCTGCACGGGTGGTTTCCTTACACAGTCTCGTTGACCGCAAGGCTCTGATTACGCTATTGTTTCAACCTCTTATCGAAGCGCCTCCCCCAATGCCAAAATCAATAAAAGCGCCCGGCGCGCCCGCCGCTGCGCCTACGTCCTTTGAAGGCGCGCTCACGGAGCTCGAATCCATCGTCTCCGGCATGGAGGACGGCGAGCTTTCGCTGGAGCATTCGCTCGTGGCCTACCGGCGCGGCGCCGAACTCCTGAAGTACTGCCAGGCCCAACTCGCCGATGCCCAGCGCCAGATCAAGGTGCTCGAGGGCGATACCCTGAAGCCTTTCGCCGGTGCCGACGATCCCGATTGATTTCCAGGACTGGGCGCACCGGCACCAGGCTCGCATCGAATCCGCGCTCGCCGGCTGGCTGCCGGCACGCGAGATCGCGCCGGCGCGCCTGCACGCCGCGATGCGCTACGCCGTGCTGGGCGGCGGCAAGCGCGTGCGGCCGCTGCTGGCCTACGCCGCGGGCGAACTGGCCGTTGCGGATCCCGCGCATGTCGACCACGCGGCCGCCGCGGTCGAACTGATCCATGCCTATTCGCTGGTACACGACGACCTGCCGTGCATGGACGACGATGTATTGCGCCGGGGCAAACCGACCGTGCACGTCGAGTTCGACGAGCCCACCGCATTGCTCGTCGGCGACGCGCTGCAGAGTCTCGCCTTCCAGGTGCTGGCGGAAAAGCCGCCGGGCCAGGACGCGCTTGCGCAGAGCGGGATGGTGCGCTTGCTGGCTTCCGCGTCCGGTTCGCGCGGCATGGCGGGCGGCCAGCAGATCGATCTCGACGCTGTCGGCAAGACGCTGACCGCGCCGGAACTGGAATTCATGCACATCCACAAGACCGGCGCACTGATCCGCGCGGCGGCGGTGCTGGGCGCGCGCTGCGGCGCCGGGCTGACCGAGGCGGAGTTCGGCAAGCTCGATCACTTCGCCAAATGCGTGGGCCTCGCCTTCCAGGTGGTGGACGACGTGCTGGATGCCGAGGGTTCCACGGCGGCGCTCGGCAAGACCGCCGGCAAGGACGCGCAGCAGGGCAAGCCGACCTACGTCAGCGTCCTGGGCGCGGCGCAGGCGCGGCGCTTCGCGGAGGAGCTGCGCGCCGACGCGCATGCTTCGCTGGCAGGTTTCGGCGCGCGCGCGGAACGGCTGACGCAACTGGCGGATTTCATCGTGGTGCGCAAATCGTAAGGCGAATCTGCCGCCAAGACGCCAAGGACGCCAAGAAGTGCGAAAAGAAATGATAATAAGCCCGGGTTTCCTATGCGTTGAGGCTTTTCTTGGCGTCCTTGGCGCCTTGGCGGCAAAATAATAATGAGTTACGAACTCCTCGACCGCATCCACGACCCGCGCGATCTGCGCGAACTCGACCGTGGCATGCTGAAGCAGCTCGCGGACGAGTTACGCGCCTTCCTGATCGAGTCGGTCAGCCAGACCGGCGGTCATCTGTCGTCCAATCTCGGTACCGTCGAACTGACGATCGCGCTGCACAGTGTGTTCGATACGCCCAACGACCGCATCGTGTGGGATGTCGGCCACCAGACCTACGGACACAAGGTGCTGACCGGACGCCGCGAGGCCATGAAGACGCTGCGCATGTGGGAGGGCCTGGGCGGTTTCCCGCGCCGTGACGAAAGCGTCTACGACACCTTCGGCACCGCGCATTCCTCCACCTCGATCAGCGCCGCGCTGGGCATGGCGGTGGCGGCCAAGCTGGAGGGCGTCGAACGGCACTGCGTCGCGGTGATCGGCGACGGCGCGTTGACCGGCGGCATGGCCTTCGAGGCGCTGAACAACGCGGTGGACACCGGCGCGGATGTGCTGGTCATCCTCAACGACAACGACATGTCGATCTCGCCGCCGGTCGGCGCGCTGAACAAGTACCTGGCCAAGCTGATGTCGGGCCGTTTCTACGCCGCCGCCAAGCGCGCCGGCGAGAAGGTGCTGGGTGACCTCGCCCGCCGCGCCGAGGAGCACATGAAGGGCATGGTCATCCCCGGCACGCTGTTCGAGGAATTCGGCTTCAACTACATCGGCCCGATCGACGGCCACGACCTCGACGCGCTGATCCCGACGCTGAAGAACATCCGGGCGTTGAAGGGCCCGCAGTTCCTGCATGTCGTGACCAAGAAGGGGCAGGGCTACAAGCTCGCCGAGGTCGACCCGGTGCTCTACCACGGGGTGTCCAGGTTCAAGCCCGACGACGGCATCGTCAGCGGCAAGGGCGGCGGCAAGCCCACCTACACGCAGGTGTTCGGCGAGTGGTTGTGCGACATGGCGGCGCTCGACCCGCGGCTGGTGGCGATCACGCCGGCCATGCGTGAAGGCTCGGGCATGGTGAAGTTCTCGGAGCGTTTTCCCGATCGCTACTTCGACGCCGGCATCGCCGAACAGCATGCTGTCACCTTTGCCGCGGGACTGGCCTGCGACGGCATGAAGCCGGTGGTCGCGATCTACTCCACATTTTTGCAGCGCGGCTACGACCAGCTGATCCACGACGTGCTGATCCAGAACCTGCCCGTGGTCTTCGCGCTCGACCGCGCAGGCCTGGTCGGCGCCGATGGCGCCACCCACCACGGCGCCTTCGACCTGTCCTTCCTGCGCTGTCTGCCCAACCTGACGGTGATGGTGCCCGCGGACGAGAACGAGTGCCGGCAGATGCTGTACACCGCCTTCCGGATGAATACGCCGGTGGCCGTGCGCTACCCGCGCGGCAGCGGCCCGGGCGTGGCCTTGCAGCAGGAGATGCATGCCCTCGCCGTCGGCCTCGGCGAAATCCGCCGTCAGGGCAGGAAGCTCGCGCTACTGTCGAAGAAAGTCGCGCTGCTCGCTTTCGGGTCGATGCTCACGCCCGCGCTGGCCGCCGGCGAGGAGCTCGACGCCACGGTCGCCAACATGCGCTACGTGAAACCGCTGGACGATGCGCTGGTGGCCGAGCTGGCCCGCTCGCACGATCTCCTGGTCACCATCGAGGAGAATGTCGTGATGGGTGGCGCCGGCAGTGCGGTGCTGGAATCCCTGCAGCGCGCGGGCCTGAACGTGCCGCTGCTGCAACTCGGCTTGCCTGACCATTTTGTCGACCAGGGCGACCCGGCACTGCAAATCGCGCATTGCGGGTTGGACAAGGACGGCATCGTCAAAAGCATCCGTGCCCGCCTGGCCGGATAACGCGGGGCTGCGGGTTATACTGGTCGGCCTGTCCGCAAGGAGTTCTGCATGAATCCGAAACCCCGGGTGGTGACTCCGAACGATGCTGACGCAGCCGCGTCGCCGTCGGTCGCGGGCACCCCCGATCCCGATGCGACGACACGCATCGCCGGACATTTCCAAGGCATCCTGGACGAACTGGGCGAAGACGCCGCGCGCGAAGGCCTGCTGAGGACGCCCGAACGTTACGCCAAGGCCATGCAGTTCCTGACCCAGGGCTACCGGCTCGATCCGGCGGCGATCCTGCGCTCGGCGATGTTCAACGAGGATTACCGGCAGATGGTGATCGTGAAGGACATCGAGATCTACTCCATGTGCGAGCACCACGTGCTGCCCTTTTTCGGCAAGGCGCACGTCGCCTACATCCCCAACGGCCGCATCGTCGGCCTCTCGAAGATTCCGCGCGTGGTCGACGCCTTCGCGCGCCGGCTGCAGGTGCAGGAGCGCCTTACGGTGCAGATCCGCGACAGCATCGAGGAGGCGCTCAAGCCGCAGGGCGTCGCCGTGGTGATCGAAGCCCAGCACATGTGCATGATGATGCGTGGCGTGGAAAAACAGAACTCAGTCATGAGCACATCGGTAATGCTTGGCGCATTCCGCGAGTCCTGCAACACTCGGCATGAATTTCTTCAACTGATCGGACGAGGCCGCTAAATGCCCAGACTGGAACCCGGAATGGCCAGGATCCGTATCAAGGATCTGCGCCTGCGCACCTACATCGGTATCAAGGAAGAGGAAATCCTCAACCGCCAGGATGTATTGATCAACCTGACCATACTCTATCCGTCGATTGAAGCGGTGCGTGACAATGACATCGAGCATGCACTGAACTACCGCACCATTACCAAAGCCATCATCCGGCATGTTGAAGATAACCGCTTTGCCCTGCTGGAGCGGCTGACCCAGGAGATACTCGATCTGGTGATGCAGAATGCGTCCGTCAGTTATGCCGAGGTGGAAGTCGACAAGCCACATGCATTGCGTTTTGCCGAATCTGTTTCGATCACTCTTGCCAGCCATCGCTAACCCACCAAGAGATCATCGACATGAATGAAAAAGATCGCGTTAACCTGGATGCCGCCGCCTTTCGGCGCCTGGTACAGCATTTACGCTCACGCCCAGACGTGCAG
>JBOIEQ010000205.1:0-6269 GCA_050741255.1 Burkholderiales bacterium
ACCTTGAACACCGTGGTCTGGCCGTTGGCGAGGTCGAAACCGCCCGCGGCGGTGCCGACGTTGCCGGTGCCCGTGCCGGTCAGCGCGGCGGTGACGTTGACGCCGCCCACATGCGTGAAGCCGGTGATCAGTACGTTGGCCGGCAACTGGTCGGTGTAGACCAGGTCGAAGGCATCTTCGCCGCTCGCGTTGGTCAACGTGATCGTGTACTCCACCGTCTGGCCGGCGGTCAGCGCGGGCGGCGGCGTGACGAGCACGTCGATGGTCACGGCGGGCTCGACGACATCGATCGCGGCATTCGCGAGCAGCGTCTGCACCGGCGCGTTCACCGTCAGCGTGGCCTCCGGCGAGAACGCGTCGAGCGCCTGGTTGTCGGCGGTGTTGGTCACCACGGCGGTCACGCGGAACACCACCTGGTTGTCGGTGCTCAGGGGATCCCAACCGGTCTCACCGGCATTGGTGACCGTGCCGAGGTTGAAGTTCACGCGGTCGTTCACGGCGTCCGCGTCGCTGTCGGTAATCGTGCCCGTGCCCAGCCCGGTGAAGCTGATGTTGGCGCCCTGGCTGAACAGGCTGGCCGCGGTGATCCGCAAGCGCGTGCCGTCAGCCAGCACCGGCATCTGGTCGCGAATGTCGACGACCGTCGTCGTGCCCTCGCCGAAGGTGGCGATGATCTCGAAGGTCACCGTCTCGCCGATGGCGAGGTGGCTGCCGGTCGTGGCCGCAGAAGACGTCGCAACGATCGATTTCGTCAGTGCGTAGTTGAGGTCCACGGTCGCCGGCGCGTCGTCAGTCGCCGCGTAGTTCGTGCGCTCGTGGTCGGTCGCGATGACGGTCGTCGGGTTGTAGCCACCCGCCGCGGTCTTGTCGCCCGGCAGGTTGGTCCAGTTGACCGTCGCGGTGCTGTTGACCGTGGCGTTGTCCGTCACGCTGTCCGCGAGCACGCTGTTGAAAGTGATGGTCACGGTCTCGCCCAGCAGCAGGTCGAAGGACTGCCCCGCCTGCGTGCGGAGCTGGCCGCCCGCGACCTCGAAGCGCCCGGTGATGATTCCCAGCGTCGAATGCGTGACGGTGAAGCTGCCCGGCGTGATGTCGGCCGCCAGGGGATCGGTGAAGGTGACCTCGTAGGCGTTGGCGAGGCTGTCGCCGCCCAAGTCGCCCGCGCCGTTGTGGCGGATGACGTACGTGTAGACCGCGGTATCGCCGGCGTCGCCGGTAGTGCCCGCGCCGTTGACCACCACGCTCTTGTCGATGAAGAGATTGGGCTCGATGACGGGCGTGTTGACCGTCGGCACCGTCTTGTTGAAGAGCGCGCCGTTGCCGTTGTTGTGGGTGCCCGACACCGCCAGCACGGTCTGCACGCCCGCGAGTCCGACGGTGCCCACGATGTCCGTGACGACCGCCTGGTAGAGCAGTTCGAAGACGTTGTTGCCGGTGTTGTTGTCGCCGTTCACCGTCATCGCCGCGAAGTCGATCGTCACGTCCGTGCCGTCGCCGAAGGGGCCGCCGGTCGCCGCCGGCATCAGCACCGTGCCGCCGAACGCCTGCGCGAGCGCGCCGTCGGGATCGCCGACGGCGGTGATCAGCTTGAACGGCGTGCCCACGCCGTACGCGTCGGGGATGAGCGCCATGCCGGGCGGAATCGCGAGCAGGATATTGAAATCCGGCATCTGCCCTTCCGGCAGCGTTATGGTCAGCTTGTAGGTCGCGATCTCGCCGATGCCGAGATTGGAGCCCGCGGTCACCGTTTCGCTGGTGGCGTGCAGCACCTGCGTCACCGCGATGTCCGGCACCTGGATCTGGGCCGAGGCGGAAGCGAGCCCGTAGTTGTTCAGCACCAGCGGGTCCTGCGTCGTGCCGGGCGCCGCGCCCGCGCCGGTGCGCTCGTTGGCGTCGACACCGTCGAGGCTGGTCCAGAACACGTGGGCGGAGTTGGGGACGCCCTCGCCCGGCGCCACGTCGATATCGAGCGCGCCCTTGACCACGATCACGATGGAGCCGCCGAGCGGGATGTCGATGTTCCCGCTCGAGCGCGTCAGCGTGTTGCCGGCCAGCGAAAAGTTGCCGGCGACGCCGGTCGCGCCGCCGCCGAAGGTGACGCTGTCGATGGACAGGCCGACCACGTTGGCGGGGATCACATCCGAGAAATCGATATCGAACGCATTGGCGGCGCTGCCGGCGGCATGCGAGAGGGTGATCGTGTACGTCACCGGATCGTTGGCATCCCCCGGCCCCGTGACCACGACGGCCTTGTCGACCTTGAGCGTCGGTTCGACGATGGTGATCGCGGGATTGCCCGTCGCGGCGGTGGTGGAGTTGCCGCCGTCCGGGTCCTGGTAGACCGCCTGCGCGCCGTGACCGAGCACGGTGCCCTGCTGGCTGCCGATGACGTTGGAGGTAATCGCCTGCACGCGGATGATGAAGCTGCCGTCATTCAGCGTGAGGTTGTTGTCGGCAACCACGATGTTGCCAAAAGTGAAGCGCGGGTCCACGCCATCGGCGCCGGAATTGTTGCTGACGCCCGGAGTGCTGGTGAAGGTCGTGAAGTTAAAACTGGCCGTTAGTTGGCCACCGATAGTGGGATTGGTGTGATCGGTAATGATTTCGTAGCCAAGCCCGCCGTTAAACGTCGGATCGAACTTGAGCCCCGACGGCAGCAGGTCGTCGATGCGCAGGTTGCGCGTCAAGCCGTCCGGCAGCGTGACCTTGATGTCGTAGAACATCTTCTCGCCGATCACGAGGTTCGAACCCGTGGTGTGCGCCGCGGAACTGTCCCCGTTGTCGAGCGATCCGCCCTGGAAGGCGATGACCAGCACCGGCTCGGCGGTGGTGGCCAGCGCGTTGTCCGTGTCCTTGTCCGGCACGTGATTGCCCGCGCCCTCCGCGCTGGCGTAATTGAGCAGCGTGGTGGTGGACACCAGCGTGTCGCCCGCTTCCACCGTCGTCAGCGTGCGCAGGTCGAAGGTGATGACCGCAATGTTCTGGCCGTTCGTGGCGTGCTCCGCGCCGAGCGAACCGGTGGTCGCGCCGTCATCCAGCTGAATGCCGCCGCCGTACAGACCGTTGAAGAAGGCGTCGATCACCATCGCCTCGGTGGCCAGCACCGTGCCGTCGATGCCGCGGAACGCGAGCGCCGCGCCATCGCCGCGGGTGACCTTGAAGTTGAGGCTGCCGGGCACGATCTCCATGCCGACGGGAATGTTGTTCTTCAACTGCACGTCGAACGCGCCGCGCGAGGACGTGCCCGTGTTTTCAATGACCACCGCGTAACGCACGAGGTCGCTCGTGTCGATGCCGCGCAGGTCGGCGTCCACCGGCGTTCCCAGCCCGGTCGACGACAGGGTTCCGGCGAACGGCGCGCCGCCGGAGCCGGTCGCGGCCCAGGCCACGCCGCCGCCGATCGCGCCGATGAACGTCCCGGCGGCGTTGCTGGTGGCGACGATGCCCTCGGTGATCTCCAACTCGGGCTGCTTGATCTTGATCTGCACCAGGTCCTGCAGGCCGACCGGCGTGCCGCCGGTGTTCTCATCGGACTGCTGGCCGAGGTTGGTGAGGAAGAGGCCGTCCGCGAACGGATCGTTGGAAACCTTGACCGTGTAGAGGATGTCGATGGTGCGCGGCGAGTTGTCGTTGGCGTCGCGCGTGCCGAAATTCCACGTCATGAAGTTCGACACCGGATCGGTCGTCACGGTCGGCGCCAGCAGGTCATATACCGCGCTGTGGGTCGGCCCCCATTTGAACTGGCCGACCTCCGGCAGTGCGGAGCCGCCGGCCGTGCCGTCGCCGGTGGTGTTGTCGAAGGTCCACACCGCGCCGCCCGTGCCGTTCGCGTCCGGATCGTCCACCGAGAACACCGGCAGCGGCAGGAAGCTGTCGAGCAGGAAGTTCTCGAAGTCGCCGGAGGACAGCGTGTAGGTGATGCGATAGGTGATGGTGTCGCCAGGCTCCATTTCGTTCAGGGGCGCCTGCGGCACGCCGTCCAGGTCCTCGCGGCCGAAGATCGACAGGTCGTAGCTGCCCGCCACCACCTGCACCTCCGCGCCGGTGCCGTCGCCCTCGAAGTGCCCGTTCGCGAGTCCGGTCAGGGCGTCGACGACTTCGCCACGGAAGCCGGTGGTGGGCGCCACGTCGCTGGCGTCGTTGCGGATGGTGTTGCCGACGATGTCGTTCTGGTTGACCCGCGCATCGTTGCCGCCGTAGCCCGCGCCGAAGGTGTCGGTGAAATCCGTTTCGATCAGCGTGCGGAACACGATCTGCCCGGTGGTGCCCGTTTGCTGAGTGAGGCTGTGGGTGCCGCCAAGGTCGTTGTCGAACAGGTCGCCGACCAGCATCGTGCCGGTGGCGAAACCCAACCTGGCGTTGATCTCTGCGCCGATGTCGAAGTCGGTGACGATCGCGCCGTCGAGCGGATTGCCGGCCTGCGGGCCGTTGTTCTTCTCCGGTTCCGTCACCGTGCGGTTGACGAAGGCTGCGGCGCCGAAATTCGTGCCGTCCTGCGTGAACGACAGCGTCGGCGTGCCGGTCAGCGTCTGGCCGTCGGAGACGATGTCCTCGAGGATCAGATCGTCGAACGCGAAATAGTCGGACACCTGGAAGTTGACGGTGTACTGCAGGGTGTCGCCGGGCGTGACGCCGGCCGCGCCGGTGTCGACCGCCACCGCGACGGTTTTCTGGATCGTGACCGCCTTGGCGGTCAGCACGGGACCGGCTACGGAGTCGTTCACCGGCGCGAGGGCGTCCCGAACGTCGAGCGGCGTCCAGTTGCCCGCCCCATTGGCGGCACCGAAGTTCACCGTGGCGTCCGCCGCCGTGGTGTGGCTGACGATCTCCACGCCGTTGGCGTCGAGTTCGGGCACGTAGAACTGGATCGTGACCGTCTGCGAGCCCGTGATCGAACCCCAGTTCACCGTGTAGTCGTTGCCGTTCTGCGGCGTGCCCGTCAGCGGGTTGTCGGTAAAGCTGCCGCCGCCCGAAGCCGAAAAAGCCGTGATGACGACGTTGTTGGGCAGCGCCTGCGTCAGATTGAAATTCGAGAGCGTCTGGCCCGGCGCCACGTCGACGGTCACCGTCATCGTGCGCACGAAGTTCGGACCGGTGGCGGTTTCCCCTTCCGGCGCGTCGGTCGTGGTCGTGATGTCGAACAGGTCGAGGCCGACGGCCGCGCCCACTTCACCCGCGAGCAGGCTCGGGTCGCTGATCGGGTTGTCGATGGCGTCATTACCGTACAGGAAACCGCCGCTCGCGCGCACGCTGAGCGGCGTAGCGAGATCGGCCAGCGGGGACAGCGTGGCGTTGACCACGAGATCGGCAACCGGCTGGTCGGGGGTGAAGCTGCCGAACGGCAGTTGCACGACGTACAGCGTGTCGCCGGCCTGGAAGCCGACGGGCACCGTCATCACCACCGGCACGCCGCCGACGCCGGTGGCGAACGGATGGTTGAAGGTCGAGCCCGCGCCGCCGGTGAGCGTGATCGCCGTGATCAGCGACGGGTCGATCGTGTTGCCGAGGTAGCTGAAGCCGTTGACCGTGATGCCGTCGTCCGCGGCCGCGCCTGCCCCGTCGGCGCCCGTGGTCGGCACCCACAGGTTGACGTAGGGACCGAAGCCGGACTGCGTGCCCGAGGTGTTGTCGAAACGCACGCTGAAATTGAAGGTGTCGCCGAGCTGCAGATCGGAAGGCACGCCCACCAGCGAGACGACGGGCTGCGCGTTGGCGAGCAGCGCGTCGTAGCCGGCCATGGCGCTCGCGGTCAGCGCGAGCTGCGATTCAATCGATCCCTGCGTGGCCTCCAGCGTCCAGTTGCCGCCGAGCGCCGCACTGCCGGTGGCGTCGATCGAGGCCGCGATGTCCGCGCCGGTCGCGCCCGCGAGCGCGGCGATGAAGGCCGCGCCCTGCGCGCCCGCCGCCACGTCGCAGCCGAGCAGCAGGATGTCGGCGCTGCCGGTGAGGCCCTGTGCCCAGGCGCGTACGGCGTCGCCCTGCGCGCCGGCGATGCCTGCGGTATCGAGTTTGGTCGCGCCCAACTCCAGGAAGCCGGGACCGCCGTGCGAAATGATCTGCACGGACTCGACGTCGGTGCGCGCGCCGAGCACCGCGGCGATCTTCGCCACGCCGTCCTCGTTCGCATCGATGGTGATGATCTCGGCGTCGGCATCCTGCACCAGCGTGGCGGCGTCGCGCACGCGGCCGTCCACGAAGACGAGCGTCCGCGCCTGCGCGGACGTGGCGCCGGCGCCATTCGCGGGCAGGTCGGCCGCGGGCACGTATTC
>JBOIEQ010000206.1:0-6006 GCA_050741255.1 Burkholderiales bacterium
GCGGGACGGCCGTCCCGCAGCCGCTTTGTTGGCGCCACGCGGAGCTGATACTCTAACGCTCCGCCATGCGCATCCTCGTCGTCGAAGACGAAGCCAAGACCTCCGACTATCTCTGCAAGGGGCTGACGGAGAACGGGTTCGTCGTCAATCTGGCGCGCAACGGCGCGGACGGCGGTTACCTCGCGCAGACCGAGGACTACGCGCTGATCCTGCTCGATGTGATGCTGCCGGGCCTGGACGGCTGGGCCATCCTGCGCGACCTCCGCCGCACCCGGCACACGCCGGTGATCTTCCTCACCGCCCGCGGCACCGTCGAAGACCGGGTGAAGGGTCTCGAACTCGGGGCGGACGACTATCTGGTCAAGCCCTTCGCCTTCTCGGAACTGCTCGCCCGCATACGTTCGATCCTGCGGCGCGGCGCGGCGCGGCAGGACGATGTGTTGCGCGTCGCCGACCTCGAAGTGGATTTTCCGCGCCGGCGCGTGAGCCGCGCGGGGCGCCCGCTCGACCTGACCGCCAAGGAATTCAGCCTGCTCGCCCTGCTGATCCGGCGCCAGGGCGAGGTGCTGTCGCGCACCTACATCGCGGAGCAGGTGTGGGACATGAACTTCGACAGCGACACCAACGTGATCGACGTGGCGGTGCGGCGGCTGCGCGCCAAGGTGGACGAACCCTTCACGCAGAAGCTGATCCATAACGTGCGCGGCGTCGGCTACGTCCTCGAAGAGCGGGCGTAGGTCGTGAGCATCATGAGCGGCTGGCGGCGCTCGTCGCTGGTGTTCCGGCTGAGCCTGTATTACGGCCTGGGTTCACTCGCGATCATGTCGGCGATGGGGACCTACCTGTACCGGGAGCACATGCACCGCTTCCGCGTCGAGCATACCGAGGTGCTCGTCGACAAGGCTCAATTCCTGCGCAACGCGCTGGCGACCATGGGACCGGAGATCCTGCGTCCGGACGCGCTGTGGTGGTGGCGTGAGGTGGCGGTGGTCGAGAACCGCCTGCACCTGACCGTGACGGACGAGCGGGAACAGGTTCTCGTGGCGCTGTCCCCGGTGCGGATTCCCGCGGACGCCCTGCCTCCCGCGGCGGCCATTGGACAGCCGATCGCGGAGACCCGCATCTGGCATCCGGAGGGCGGACACCGCTACCGCATCATCGGCGCGTGGGCCGACGTCGGGACCGTGCGTCCGACACGCGTGCTGATCACGCTGGCCCTGGAAGTGTCCAGTGACTATCGCATGCGGATGCGGTTCGGCCGCACGATGTTCATCACGCTCGCCGTGGGTGTGCTGCTGGCGATCCTGCTGGGCTACGCCATCGCGCGCCGGGGGCTGGCCCCGGTGCGGCGGATCGCGCGCGCCGCGAACGAGATCACCTCCACGCATCTCGATGACCGGCTGGAGCTCGCCGACGCGCCGCAGGAGCTGCGCGATCTGGCCCTCGCCTTCAACGCCATGCTGGACCGGTTGCGGGAATCCTTCGCGCGGCTGACGCAGTTCTCGTCCGATCTCGCCCATGAACTGCGCACGCCGATCAACAACCTGATGGGCGAGTCGCAGGTGGCGTTGTCGCGCGCGCGCGATGCCGGCGAATACCGCACGGTGCTCGAGTCGGGCGTCGAGGAACTGGAGCGGCTGTCACGGATGATCGAGAACATGCTGTTCCTGGCGCGCGCGGAGCATCCCGAGACGACGGTGTCGGCGACCTGGCTGGTGGCGGGCGCGGAACTCGACAAGGTGGCGGACTTCTACGCGATGCTGGCCGACGAATCGCGGGTGAAGATCAGCCGCACCGGCGACGGCAGGGTGTGGGCGGACCCACAGCTCCTGCGGCGCGCGATCAGCAACCTGTTGTCCAACGCGTTGCGCCACACGCCCGCGGGCGGTGAGGTCGTCCTGGAAGTCGCGGCGGTGGCGGGCGCAACGGCGCTGACCGTGCGCAATCCGGGCCCGCCGATTCCCGCGCAGGACCTGCCGCGGATCTTCGACCGCTTCTACCGGGTGGAGATGGCCCGCGAAGGCTCGTCGAGCAGCGCCGGGCTGGGCCTTTCGATCGTGCAGACGATCATGCGCCTGCACGGCGGCACGGTGGAGGTGGCGCGCACGGAAGGTGGGTGGACGGCGTTCATCCTGCGCTTTCCGTCGCCGCAAGCCTGACCCGGGCGGCGGTATGCGCCATGGCGCGGATCGCGTCGTAGTCGCCGTCGACGGTTTCGGCGAAGCGCGCGATGCCCCAGGTGGCGAGGATCGTGCGTCCGGCGTCGTCGCCATGCATCCCGCGCAGGATTTCGGCGATCGATTGCCGCAGCGCGGGCGCCAGGCTCGTCGCCACCACCCAGGGCGGCATCGGGCTCGGCCCCAGCGTGTCGATCACGCGGAGGGTGCCGCCCAGCGCCGGACAGCGCGCGAGTTCGGCTTCCAGCACGGTGCTGTCGATGGCGGAGGCGTCCACCGCGCCGTCGGCGATCATGCGCAGCGAAACCTGATGCGCGCCGGACTCCACCGCCCGCCTGAAGTAACCGTCGGCGGCGCCGATGCCGGCGAGGTGGTGGGCGACGACGTTGTAGCCGGAATGCGAGCGCGGCTCGTTGTAGGCCCAGGTGCCGCCGCGCAGGTCGGCAAAGGCGCGGAAGCGGCTGTCGCGGCGTACGACGACGTCCGAGAAATAGACCGGTTGGTCCGCGTAGCGGGCGGCGCGCATGACCGGCGCGACGCAGAGCTCGATCACCGGCCTGCCCGCGTCGGCCTTCCACACATAAGGCAGGCCGCACAACCAGCAGAGCTGGATGGCCTGCGCGTCGAGCAGGGCTTCGCGCGCGGGCCACGGCACGTCGTCGACGAACTCGGCGGCCATGCCCAGCCGGTCGCCCACGTAGGCGGCGATGGCGCGGCAGGTCGCGTCGGCGTTTTCCGCCATGCAGGAGGCGACGCGCAGGATGCGGGCCGGATTCAAGCGGGTGTTTGCAGCTCGGCGATCGCGATACCCGCTTCGCCCTGCACCGCGTAGAGCAGGTAGAGCCGCCCGTCTTCCTCGAACACCGCGGGATCGCGTAGTTGGTTGGCCGGCACGCAGATCGCGCCCCGGTACGACGGCTGCGCGGGCAGCGCGGCGCCTTCCCAGTCGGTCTCCGCCCGCAGCACTTCCACCGGCGGCCCCGCGGTCCAGGCCATCCAGTCGCCGGTCAGTGCGATCGTGGAGCGGTAGATGCGCTCCGGCGCGTCACCGACGCGCGTCCAGAACACATGGAGGGTGTTGCCGCGCTTGAGCAGCGCGGTGTGGCGTTGCAGCGGTTCGAACAGCACCGGCCCGCGCGCAAAACCGCTCATTCCGTCCGGCGAGCGCAGGAGTATGCCGGGCATGGCGAAGGCGTAGGTCCAGTCGTCGTGGTGGAAGACGCGGAAGTACGAGGGCCCGAGCAGTTCGTCGCGGGCCTCGAAATGCAGCCCGTCCGTGGAGACGGCCACCCGCGTGCGCTGCGTGCGGAAGCCTTCCAGTCCGTGGTAGTAGAGGACGATGCGGCGGCGCGCGTGATCGACGTGCGCGTCGGGCGAAGCGATGTGCGGGATCGTCGCGTCCAGCAGCGGGTCGGGGATCTGCGCTTCCATGCCCGGCGGCGCGCGGCCGGGCAGATGCCCTTCCTTCAACAGGGCCGCGGCGTCGGGCGGTTGCGCGGGCGGGGTCACCGGGAACTTCGACGCCGCCAGCTGCAGGGCGCCCGCGCGGTGCATGCGCCAGGGGCCTTCAAGGCTGTCGGCATACGCGAGCCGGAGGTAGTCGCCCTTGTGATCCGCGAAGTAGAGGTAGTAGCGGCCGAGCGGCGCGGACACCCAGTCGGGCACGCGTATGAGCGATGGCCCCTGCACGTTCGCGCCCATGCGATCGTCCATCCGTGGCCGGATGATGGGGTTCCCGGCCAGGCGCCGGACGCGGTAGGGAGGCTGCGATGCGATCGTCATGCCGGTTCAGTCCGCCTTCAGGCCGATCTCCGCCACCACACGGCCGAACCGTTCATGGTCCGCGCGCATCAGTTCGGCGACTTCCCTGGCGCTTGCGGCGAACGGTTCGCTGCCCGCGGGCAGCCGCTCGGCGAAGGCGGGCAGCGCCACGATCTCGGCCACGTCGCTGCTGATTCTCCCGACGAGCTTAGGGTCGAGGCCGCGGGGGGCGAAGACGCCCTGCCACGCATTGGGCAGCGTGAGGCCGCGCGCCGCTTCCCCGAGCGTCGGCACGGCGGGCTGGTCCGGAAAGCGGCGCGGGCCGTTGTAGAAGAGCGCGCGCAGGGTGCCGTTCTTCACGTGCGGCAGCGTCACGTTGGAGGAATCCATCGTGAAATCGATGCGCCCCGCGATGAGGTCGACCACGCCCGCGCTGCTCGCGCGGTAGGGCACGTGCAGGGCGCGGAAGTCGAGCGCGCGGGCCAGAAGTTCCGTGTTCAGGTGCGGAATGGTGCCGTTGCCGGCCGAGTAGTACACGAGCAGCTTGTCCGCCGGCCGCGCCCGCGCGAGGGCGACGAACTCCGCGAGGTTGCGCGCGGGCAGGTCGGTGCGGACGACGAGGAAGGTACGCGAAGCGGTGACGCCGGCGACCGGCGTGAGATCGCGCGGCGGGTCGTAGGGCGCGGGTTTCGTCAGATGCGGCGTGATCGCCAGCGCCGCCACTGCGACGACGCCGAGCGTGTAGCCGTCGGCCGGCGCGCGCACGAGTTGCGCGGTGCCCAGCGCGCCGCCGGCGCCGGGCAGGTTGTCCACCACCACGCGCTGGTTCCAGCGCTGGGAGAGATGCTCCGCCAGAACGCGTGCAACCTGGTCGGCCTGGTTGCCGGCGCCGTACGGCACCAGCATGCGTACCGGGCGTGCCGGCCAGGCTTCCGCCTGCGCCCGCGCGCCGCGCGCGAGCAGCAGCGCGGCGGGAAGTGCCAGCAGTTGGCGTCGTTTCATGGGTTCAGAAGGGTGCGTCGGCGACAGGCACGGTTCAGATCACGAATTCGATCAGAAACGGGCCACGCCGCCCCGGCGCGCACGCCGTGCGGAAGGCGTCGGCGAAGGCCTCGAAGGTTTCCACGCGCACGCCTTCCACCCCCATGCCGCGCGCGAGCAGTACCCAGTCGAGATTCGGCCGGCCAAGGTCGAACAGTTCCGCCGATGCCGGCCCGGGCGCCGCGCCCACCGCCGTGAGCTCGCCGCGTAGGATCGCGTAGGCGCGGTTGGCGAAGATCACGTTCACGATGTTCAGTTGCTCGCGCGCCTGCGTCCACAGCGCCTGCAGCGAATACATGCCCGCGCCGTCGGCGCACAGCGCGACGACCTTGCGGTCGGGACAGGCCACCGCGGCGCCCACCGCCATGGGCAATGCGTCGCCGATCGCACCACCGGTCAGCTGGATCCAGTCGTGCGGCGCGGCGGCGAAAGTCGGCGGGAACAGCCCGCGCCCGGAGGTCACGGCGTCTTCGGCGACGATCGCATGCTCGGGCAGCAGCGCGGCGACGGTGGCGCCGAGGCCCTCGGGTGTGAAGCGCCCTTTGGCCGGCGACGGCAACGGGCCGGGGTCGGGGATCGCGACCTCTTTCGGCGCACCGAGCGCGTCTGCCAGCGCTTCGAGCACGCCCACCACATCCTCCTCGGGCCGCGCGAGCGTGTGCACGGTCGATGCGGGGTTCCACAGCGTGCCGGGCTTGCCGGGATAGGCGAAGAAGCCGACCGGCGCTTTCGCCGCGCACAGCACGAGGTGGCGGAAGGGCTTCAGCACCTCGATCGCGCGGTCCACCACGTAGGGAATGCGATCCACCGGCACACGCCCGCGGCCGCGTGCCATGCGGGCCACCTGCGTGGGCGTCATCAGTTTCGCGCCGGTGGCGGCGGCGATCCGCTGCGCGGTGCGCAGTGCGCCTTCGCCCAGGGCGGGCCCGGACAGGACGAGCAGGGTCGGTTCCCTGCGCCGCAGTACGGCGGCGAGTTCCGCGATGGTCGCGGCGGGGACCGCGGTGCGCGCGGGGATGGCGAGCGG
>JBOIEQ010000207.1:0-5878 GCA_050741255.1 Burkholderiales bacterium
TTCGAATACATGGAGGTGTTCTACAACCGTCAGCGGCGGCACTCGACGATCCATTACGAGACCCCGCTGGCATTCGAAGCCGCAAACAACCCCTGATTCGGGTGTCCACCATTCGTGGGTAAGTTCAGAGTCGATTGGCTGTGGCACTGAATAAGCGAAGCAAAATGCAGTCAAGTCGGCGGCGTGCGGCCAAGCCTGCCGATGTTCAAATGACCGCGAGTATCTGAAGGAATTTCATGACCGAGTGGCAAGCGAACGACTACCACCGCCAGTCGAGCCTGCAACAGGCGATGGCCGACGAACAGCTCAGCCGGCTGACGCTGGAGGGCGGCGAGCGCATTCTCGACGTGGGCTGCGGTGACGGCAAGATCACGGCGGAGATCGCCGCGCGCGTGCCTCGCGGCTCCGTACTCGGGGTCGATCCGTCGCGGGACATGATCGCCTTCGCGGCCGGCCACTTCGGTTCGCCGGTGCAGGCGAACCTTCGCTTCGAGGTGGCCGACGCCCGCCGCTTGCCCTACCGGAACGAATTCGACCTCGTCGTTTCCTTCAATGCCCTGCACTGGGTGCCGGAGCAGGATGTGGCCCTGCGTTCGATCCGGGCAGCCCTGAAGCCGGGAGGACGAGCCCTGCTGCGGCAGGTCTCGAACGGTCCGCGAAAATCCCTGGAAGATGTGATTGAAGAGGTCCGCCATCTGTCGCGCTGGTCGGGTCATTTCACTGGCTTGAGGCAGCCCTACGTGCACTTCAATCCCGAGGACTATCGTGCGCTGGCGGAGCAGGCCGGATTTCAGGTTGTGCGGCTGCACGTCGACGACAAAGCCTGGGATTTCAAGACCCGCGAGGGATTCGGTGCGTTCGCCCGCGCGACCTTCGTAGAGTGGACACAGCACCTGCCGGAGAGCGACCGGGATGCCTTCATCACGGATGTGCTGGACCGTTACCAGGCTGTGGCCGCGGACAATCCGCGGGAGGCCAGTACCTTCAAGTTCTATCAAATGGAAGTCGAGCTGACGTCGGCGCCGTGAAGGGAAAGCGCATGAAAACCGCAAAGACCAAGGATCGAAAACCCATCGTGCTGGCGCCCGGCGAGGGCCGTTCCTATCCGATGGGCCGCATCAGCGCCGTGTTCAAGGCGGATGGCCAGGAAACCGGGGCTAAGTACTCGGTCTCGGAATGGTGGCTGGAGCCCCAGACCCAGGGTCCCGGCGCGCACTCGCACCCGGAAGATGACCTGTTCTACGTCATCGGGGGAACCATGAGCGTGCTGGTGGGGGAGCAGTGGACCGACGCTGCCCAGGGATCGTTCGTGCTGGTGCCCGGCGGCGTGACGCATGATTTCGAAAACCGGGGCAGCGTCCGTGCCGGCGTCCTCAACTTTTCGGTGCCCGGTCCGTTCGAGCCTGAAATGCCCGGCATTGCCCGGTGGTTCGCCGAGAATCCGCCCAAGGACACGGGCAGCTGACATGAGCACACCAGAAAGCGGCGTCACGGTCGTCATCACCCATCGCGTGCGGGACGGGCAGCACGCCGCTTACGATGGCTGGCTGGAGGAGATCAGGCCACTGGTCCAGGCGGCGCCTGGCCATCTGGACTGGCAGATTATCCGGCCTGTAGCCGGTCTGACCGCGACCTACACGGTCGTCATCCGCTTCGAAGCGCCGGAACATCTGCAGAACTGGCTGGACTCGGAGACCCGCCGCCGCCTGATCGAGCGGGTGCGGCCGCTGCTCGCGAAGGACGACGATGTTTTCATCCGCAGCGGCCTCGATTTCTGGTTCGTGCCGGAAGGCGCCAATGCCCGGGTGCCTGTGCGCTGGAAACAGTTCCTCGTGACGTGGTCCGCGATCTATCCGCTGGTGCTCGTCGTGCCGCTGGCCGTGTTGCCGTTGTTGCGGCAGGCGGGCGTGCCGTCCAACCACTACCTCGACACGCTGATCGTGACGGGCACGGTGGTCGCGTTGATCGTGTATGTCGTGATGCCGCGCTATACCCGGCTGGTCCGGCGCTGGCTGTTCAAGTAAATTTTGTCCCGTCACTGCGAATCCCCATGGCAGACCAATTTCCATCCGAGAATAAAATCGCCACCGCGCAGGAAATGCTAAAACGCTATGCGCAGTCGTATCTCGAAGCTCGCCGCTCGGGTTATTCCTGGGCTTACCTGGCGCGCCGGTTCGGGGTTTGGTATCTCGCCGGCGCCGTAATTGCCGCCATCAGCGTTCTGGTTCTGTACTGGGTCGATGCACCGTTTGAATACTATATTTTTATCGCCGGCGGCATGCTCGGCTGCGTCTTGCGCGACCTCAGATGGTTTCTATTCATGCAAACAACCTGGCGCGCGGCCACGGAAAAAATCATCGACTGGAAAAAGGTGGAGGCACTCGCAGGCGAGACAGCGGCGCCCGCGGCGCCGCCACGATGATTCGGTTGCGGTGGTTGAAATCCATCCCGCTGTTCGTGCTGTTGCCGGGTCTCTTGGTCTCCCACGGGCTCCACGCCCAGGGCCCGCAGTCCGGAGCGCAGGTGTACCAGGAAACCTGCGCGGTCTGTCACGCGACCGGGGTGGATAACGCGCCGAAGTTCGGCGACAAGACGACATGGGCACCGCGAATTCTGCAGGGGCAGGCCGCGCTGACCGCCGAAGCCTGGAGCGGCGTGCGCGCCATGCCGCCGCGGGGCGGCAACCTCAGCCTTACCCTTGATGAGTTCTCGCGCGCGGTGGCGACTATGGCCCGTGCGGCGGGTGCGCCCTGGAAAGATCCCGATGCTGCACTCCTCGCCGAGATCCAGGCCGAAGAGAAAAAGCGCGCCGGGAATCTCAAGACCCCGTAATCATTATTTACGCTGAAAGGCCCATCATGATCGAACGTTTGAGAGGCAAGGCCCGCGGCCGCAACCGGGCCTGCGCATACAAGGACCTCGTCTGGGCCGTGGCGACGGCGGACGATGTGTCTCTGGACATCGCCGGGCAGACGCGGCAGACGCTCGCCACCATCGAGAAGAACCTCGCCACGATGGGCGCGCACAAGCATCGCATCATGTCGGCGCAGGTCTACATTGCCAGCCTGCAGGACAAGGCGGCGATGGATGCCGTGTGGAACGAATGGCTGGGCGACGACCCGGAACACTGGCCGCAGCGCGCTTGTCTCGGTGTCGCGCTGGAAGGCGGTGCGCTGGTGGAGATCACGGTGACGGCTGTGCGGGCGTGAGAATGCCCCCATCCCAGCCTTCCCACGTAAACAGGGGAAGGTGAGAAATGACTGCGTGAAGACGATACGGGTCAGGGTCAAACCCAACGCCCGGACTTCAGCGCTGGAGGCGCAGCCGGACGGCACCTGGCTCGCGCGCGTCAAGGCGCCGCCGGTGGACGGCAAGGCGAACGCAGAACTGATCCGGCTAGTGGCGGAGCACTTCGGCGTGCGCCGCGCTGACGTGTCCATCCGCAGCGGCGGCAGCGGACGTCTGAAGCTGCTTGACCTGCCGTGAGCGGGAGGGTCAGCCGGCGGTCGCGGTGAACGCGCTGCCCGCGCCGAGAAATGCCCCGATCTCTTCCGCTGAATAGCCGAACTCGGCGAGCACCTCGCGCGTGTGCTGTCCCTTGGCGGGCGGCGGTCGGTCGGCCGTGAAGAATGTGCCGTCGTAGCGGATGGGTGCGCCCAGGGTCCTGGGCGCGCCGGGCAATCCGGTGTCGATCAGCGGCAGGCAGGCCGCGAGCGCGGGGTCGGCCAGTACGTCAGCGACCGAGTTGATCGGCCCGCACAGGATGTCCGCCGCGCGCAGTTTGACTAGCCAGTAGTCCGCCGGCTGTGCCGCGAGCAGCGGCACGATGATGGCATCGAGGTCGGCGCGGTGCTGCAGGCGCTGCCCGTTGGTCGCGAAGCGCGGGTCATCGGCAAGCTCGTCGCGGGCGATGGCCGCGCAGAATTTCTTCCAGTGCGAATCGCGCAGCACGGCGATGGTGATGAAGCGCCCGCCGGCGACCTGGTACGCCCCCGCCGGCGCCAGCAGGACGTTCTGGTTGCCCTGGCGCGCCGGCAGCGCGCCGCTCGCCAGGTAGTCGGTAAAGCTGCCGGGCATCAGCGCCGCCGCTGCCGCCATCAGGCTGACGTCGATGTTCGCGCCGCCCTGCCCGGTGAGGCGCCCGTAGAGCGCGAGCAGCACCGACTGCACGGCGTAGTTGGCGGCCGTCATGTCGATCAGCGGGAAACCGACGCGCAGTGGCGGACCGTCGGCTTCACCCACGACGTTCATCACGCCGCTCACCGCCTGCAGAATGGTGTCGCTTGCGGGCAGTTGCGCGTAGGCGCCGTCCTGGCCGAAACCGGAGATCGTGCAATAGATGATGTCGGGCTTGAGCGCCTTGCAGTGTTCGTAACCGAAGCCGAGCTTCGCCATCACGCCCGCGCGGAAGTTCGACACCACCACGTCGGCCTGCGACACGAGCCGTTCGACGATGCGACGGCCGTCCGCAGTGCCGAGGTCGACGCCGATGTCGCGCTTGTTGCGGTTGAGCGCGATGAACTGCGCGTTGCCGACGTCCGCGGCGCCGCCCTTGCCGGCGCTGCGCTGCCAGTCGCCTTCCTGCCGCTCGACCTTGATGACACGCGCGCCCATGTCGCCCAGCAGCGTGGCCGCGTACGGACCCGCCACGCCCTCGGTCATGTCGATGACCGTGACCTGCGCCAGGATCTTCGCGGGCATGGCTGCCTTACTGGAGTTTGAGCCCGGCGGCCTTCACGACGCCGCCCCAGCGCGCGATCTCGGCCTGCAGGAAACGCGCGGCCTCGTCCGGGCGGTTGGCAATGATTTCGGCGCCGTCGCCGCTCAGGCGCTCGCGCACCGTGGGATCCGCCAGTGCCCCGGCCACCGCCTTCTGGACGCGCGCCATGACGGGCGCGGGGGTGCGCGCCGGCGCCAGCACCAGGTACCAGCCCTCGGCCACGAAGTTCGGCACGCCGGATTCGATCATGGTCGGCACGTCGGGCACGTGGCGGCTGCGTTTCGCCGAAGTCACGGCTACGGCGCGCAGCCGCGCCGACTGCACGTGCGGCAGCGACGACACCAGCGTGGCGAACATGATCTGGGCGTGGCCGCCGATGACGTCGACCAGCGCCGGGTTGGCGCCCTTGTAGGGAATGTGGTTCATGCGCACGCCCACCATGTTCGAGAACATCTCGGCGACGAGTTGCGGGCCGGTGCCGTTGCCGGCCGACGCATACGTCACCTGCCCCGGCTTGGCGCGCGCGAGCGAGACGAGATCGTTCACCGTCTTCACCGGCACCACCGGATTCACGACCAGCATGTGCGGCTGCGTCGCCACCACGGTGACGGGGACGAGGTCACGCAGCGGATCGAAGGGCAGCTTGGGCATGATCGCCGCGTTGATGGCGTAGCCGAGATTGACGAACAGGAGGGTGTTGCCGTCCGGCGGGGCTTTCGCCGCGAGATCGGCCCCGATCACCGAGCCGGCGCCGGGCCGGTTGTCGACGACGACCTGCTGGCCGAGGTTCTCGGCGAGTTTTCCCGATACGGACCGCGCGATGAGATCGACGCCGGGCCCCGGCGGGTACGGCACGATCAGGCGCACCGGGCGCTCTTGCGCGTGGGCAGGACCGGCCGCCAACAGGCCTGTGAGCAGCAACGACGAAAAGATGAATCGCATGCAGGAACCTCCGGGCACGAGCCCATGAATGCTGTTCCCTTCGGGGAAGGGGCGGCACCGGTGTGAACGCGGGATTTTACCCAAAGGCCCGGCCTGCCCGTCGCGCGAACCCGCCGCCGCGTTCACTCCACCTTGATCTGCGCCTTCGTGATGATCGTGCGGTAGCGCGCGTAGTCGTACTGCATGAGCGCGCGGAATTCGCCCGGCGTGCTGTCC
>JBOIEQ010000208.1:0-5854 GCA_050741255.1 Burkholderiales bacterium
GGCGATCCGTCGGCGCTGGTGCGCGAACCCGTCGGCTGGGCGCTCGCGCAGGGCACCGCAGCCGGTTGAATCAGTGGATCGCGATTTCGCGCACCGCCCGGTTCGCCCCCGCCGGCAGCGCGCAGGCGCGATGCATGAGCGCGCGGTTGTCCCACGCCACGAAGTCGCCCGGCTGGAAGACGTGCGTGTAGATGCGGGGCAGCGTCGTGGCCTGCGCCATCAGTGCCGTGAGCAGTCGCTGTGCGTCCGCATTGGCCATGCCTTCGATGCCGACGGCGTGGTAACCGACGAACAGCGCGGTTTCGGCGTCGTGCCGTGGCGAGAAGACCAGCGGTTGCGCCGCGCGTTGCCCGGGCACCGAGCGGAAGGTATGTACCCCCACGCGACCGGCGATGGCCTGTTGCTCCGCGATCGGCAATGCGCGCCACGCGGCGCGCATCGACACGAACTGCATGCCTGGGGCGCCGGGCGCGGCGATTTCCGGATAGAGGAGGGTGGCGCGCGCGGGCGCGTCCACGATGGCGCCGACGTGATGCCAGCGCTGATCGGGGCTCGGGCCCTCGCCGGTAAAGCGTTTCACGCCACCGTCGATCCGGCCCAGTGCGTTGCCCAGCGCTACCAGTGCTTCGTCGGTCATGCGGGTGTCGCGCACGACAACCAGCGCATGTTGCCGGAGGGCCGCGTCGAGAGCGGCGGGCGCGGGCAGCGTCGGCAGTTCCACGCCGAAGTCGGGGTGTAGGGTTTGCATGCGGAGGGCGGGTCGTTGCGGTGGGGGCTGCGACTGCGGCATTATCGCCGAGGGATGCAGGTATGAAAACTGCTTTGCCCGTGCAAACCTTTTCAGGGAACAGAACATGAAATTGCGTGCTGCCTGCGTCTGCGTATCCGCAGGATGGATGATGGCCACCGGGAGTGCGCCCGCGCAAACACCGCCGCCGCCGTATCCGAGCAAACCGATCCGATTGGTCGTGCCGTATCCGCCCGGCGCGGCGAACGACATCCTTGCCCGCGCGCTCGCGCAGCGGCTGGGGCCCGCGCTGGGGCAGAACATCGTGGTGGACAACCGCGCGGGCGGCGGCGGGCATATCGGCGCGGAAGCGGTGGCGCGCGCGCCCGCCGATGGTTACACGCTCCTCATCGGCACCAGCGGGTTGATCACGATCGGTCCGAACCTGTATCCCAAGCTGCCATACCAGCCGCAGCGCGACCTGGCACCGGTGGTGCGCTTCGCGACGGTGCCCTATGTCTTTGCCGTGCCGGCCTCGCTCGGCATCAGCAAGGCGAGCGAACTGGCGGCGCTGGCGAAGGCGAAACCCGGCGCGCTCAATTTCGCATCCTCGGGTAACGGCTCGGTGCCGCACCTGTGCGGAGAGCTCTTCAACCTGCGGGCCGGGGTGAAGATGGTGCACATCCCGTACAAAGGCGGTGCGCAGGCCGTGACCGACCTCATCGCGGGCCAGGTGCAGCTCTACTGCGGCGGCATCCCGACGGTGCTCGCGCAGGTCAGGGCGGGCAAGCTGCGGATGGCGGGGGTGACGGCGAAGACCCGCACGCCGCTGCTGCCAGACGAACCGACGCTGGCCGAACAGGGCATCGCCGGCGTGGAGGTGAATTCGTGGACCGGCATCATGGCGCCAGCGGGAACGCCCGCCGCGGTGGTGACGCGGCTGCACCGCGAGACCGAGCGCATCATGAAGTCCGACGAGATGCGCCAGTACGTGCTCAATCAGGGCGCGGAGGCGGAAGCGGTGGGGCCGGCGGATTTCGCCGCGGCGATCAAGGCGGAGACGCTGCGCTGGGGCGCGGTGGTAAAGGCCTCCGGCGCGAAGGTGGATTGAGTGACGTCATTCCGGTGAAGACCGGAATCTAGTGCTTTTGAATTTCTGGACCCCGGCCTTGGCCGGGGTGACGGGGCTAAACAAGACGTCTCAAGGTCGTCACGAAGTCAGTCCGCCTTGATGTTGGCAGCCTTCACGAGCTTGGCCCACTTCGCCGTTTCTTCCACCAGCATCCTGTCGGTCTGCTGTGGCGTGCTGGCCACGATGTCCACGCCCTGGCCGGCCATCCGCGACTTCATCTCGGGCTGCTGCATGATCTTCGCGACGGCGCCGTAAATCCGGTCCACGATGGGGCGCGGTGTTTGCGCCGGTACCAGCAGCGCGTACCAGGTGCCGGTCTCGACGCCCGGGAACCCCGCCTCCGTCATCGTCGGCACGTCCGGCAGCAGGCCGGAGCGGCGTTTGTCCGCCACCGCCAGTGCGCGCAAGCGGTCGGCCTTGATGTACTGCTCGAAGGCCAGCGGGCCGGCGAACATCAGCTGCACGTGGCCGCCGAGGAGGTCGGTGACGCCGGGGCCGGAGCCCTTGTACGGCACATGCTGGATCTGCACGCCGGTGACGTACTTCAGCAGTTCGCCGGAGAGGTGTGGCGAGCTGCCGTTGCCGCCGGAGGCGAAGTTGAGCGTATTGGGTTTGGCCTTGGCGAGCGCGATGAGTTCCTTGACCGATTTCACCGGGACCGACGGATGCACCGCCAGGATGTTGGGCTGGGTGACGACGACCGACACGCCCGCGAAATCCTTGATGGGGTCGAAGGGGAGCTTGGGGATGAGGCTGGGCGTTACCGTGTGCGTGGTGGTCACCATCAGCACCGTGTAGCCGTCGGGCAGCGCCTTGGCCGTCATGTCCGTGCCGATGATGCTGCTCGCGCCGGCGCGGTTGTCGATGACGATTTGCTGCCCGAGGGCCTCGCCCAGCGCGGGCTGGATGATGCGGCCGAGGTTATCCGCGCTGCCGCCGGGGGCGAACGGCATGATCATGCGGATGGGTTTGGTCGGGTAGGCCTGCGCGCAGACGGTGGCGGAGGTCAGCGTTGCGATCAGCGCGAGCGGCAGGCGGTGGAGCGTTGAGCGTGCAGGCATGGCGGCTGAAAATGATCCGGAAAACGATGAACGGGAATGATGGCGATCATAGCAGCCTTCGCGGCGCGGGCGGACACCTGCAAGCACAGCCATTGCGCGTTGCCTCTGTGGTGCCTGCGCTTCTATAATCTCCGCACACCCCCGTTGCTTCCGCGGCCTCCTGTTGGTGCAGAGACCAGGCGGCATTTTTTGTCTGACTGGAAAACTGCATGCGACTTCTGCTGCTTCCGTGCGCGTTCACCGCGCTTTGTGCTTGCACCGCTGGCGGGACGCTTGCCCAGACGTATCCCGCCAAGCCGATCCGCCTCATTTCAGGTTTCGTGGCCGGCGGCTCCAACGATCACCACGCCCGCGTGCTCGCGCCGAAGCTCTCCGAACTGCTGGGCCAGAACGTCATTGTGGAGAATCGCGCCGGCGCCGGCGGCAACATCGGCGCGGAGGCGGTCGCGAAGGCCGTGCCGGACGGTTACACGCTGCTGATGGGCGCGGGCTCGATGGCCACCGCCCCCAGCATCTACGCAAAGCTGCCGTACGACATCCAGAAGGACTTCGCGCCGATCTCGATCACCTGCCAGGTGCAGAACGTGCTGGTGCTGCATCCGTCGATCCCGGCGAAGACGGTGAAGGAACTCGTGGCCATCGCGAAAGCGAAGCCCGGCGTGCTCAATTACGCGTCCTCCGGCGTCGGCGCGACGCCGCATTTCTCGGCGGAGATGTTCCGCCTGCTGGCGGGCATCAACATCGTCCACGTGCCGTACAAGGGGCAGACCGAGGCCTTCATCGACCTGCTGTCGGGCCGCGTCGATTTCATGTTCACGGTGATCCAGGGCGCGTTGCCGCACATCGAGACCGGCAAGATGCGCGCGCTCGCCGTCAGCGCGAACAACCGCTCGCCGGCGCTGCCCGCCGTGCCGACGATGCAGGAGGCCGGCATCAAGGGCTATGAACTGAGTTCCTGGTTCGGCCTGATGGCGCCGCCCGGTACCCCTCGGCCGCTCGTGGACCGCCTGAATGCCACTGCGCTTAAGGTGCTGGCGATGAAGGACGTGCAGGAGAAGGTGATCGCCGGCGGCTCCGAGCCGGTGACGAGCACGCCGGAGCAGTTTGCCGAGCGCATCCGCAACGACGTCGTGAAATTCCAAAAACTGGCCCAGGCCGCAGGAATCAAGCCCCAATGACCACCGAACTGACTTACACCGCCAGCGATGGCGTGAAACTGGCCTACCGGCTGGACGACTTCACCGATCCGTGGAAGGAAGCCCCGTGGCTGATCCTCGTGCATCCCGGCATGGGGAGCGCGGAGCGGCTGTTCGGGTGGGTGCCACACTTCGCGCGCCAGTTCCGCGTCGTGCGCCCCGACATTCGCGGCCACGGCAAGTCGGAAGCGGGGCTGGACCAGCCGCTGACGCTGGAGCGCCTCGGCAAGGACTTCATCGAACTGCTCGACCACCTGGGCGCGAAACAGGCCCACGTCATGGGCTCCTCGGCCGGCGGCATGGTGGCGATGCAGGGCGCCTTCCTGCAGCCGCAGCGTTTTGCGTCGCTCGCGCTCTATGCCGCGACCGCCGGCATCCACCCCGACCGGCCGAAGAAGGGCAACTGGCTCGAGCGCGTCGGCAAGCACGGCGTGCGGCATTTCCTGAACGACACCGTGCGCGACCGCATCGGCGACGCCTCGCCCGAGCAGGTGAAGTGGTACCTCGATTCGGCGGAGGGCATCACGACCGAGTACCTGGCGAAATTTGTGCCGCTGATGGCGAGCGAGTATTTCCCGGAGAAACTGGCGCGCTTCAACTTTCCGGTGCTGATGGTGATTCCGGATCCCGATCCCATGGTCGTGCGCAGCCAGTACGACGAAATGATGAAGCATCTCAAACATGGCAAGCTGGTGACCATCCCGGGCGCCGGGCATGGCATGACGGCCGAAATTCCCGACCGTTGCGCGGAAATCCTGAGCAACTACCTGTCCGACCTGAAAGGAAAGTGATGCAGACCTTCACCACCAGCGACGGCGTCAAGATCGCCTACGCCATCGACGACTACGCCGATCCCTGGAAGCCCGCCAACACGCTCGTCATGCTGCACCCGGCGATGAGCTCGTCGCGGCGCTTCTACTCGCTGGTGCCGGGGCTGGCGCGCCACTATCGCGTCGTTCGCCTGGACACCCGCGGCCACGGCCAGTCGCAGGTGCCGGGGCCCGACACCGTGATGAACAAGGAGCGCGTGATGCTGGACGTGATCGAGGCGCTCGATCACCTGAAGCTCGACAAGGTGCACCTGTTCGCGGCCTCCGCGGGCGGCTACACGGGGCAGCAGCTCGCCATCCACCGCCCCGAGCGCGTCAGAAGCCTGATGGTGTACTGCTCGACGCCGGGCCTCAAGGGCGCTGCGGCGCAGGCCAAGGGGTGGTTGCAGGACGCGGCCGCGCGCGGGATGCGGCCGGTGTTCGGCGAGACCATCAACGACCGCCTGCCGGTCGGCCAGTGTGACCAGCGGCTGATCGACTGGGTGCTGAACGAGATCTGCAAGAACGACCTCCACTGGCTCGCCCGTTTCATCGGCTACTGGGCCGACACCGATTTCATGGACGAGATCAGCGCGATCAAGTGCCCGACACTGATCGTGGCGCCCGGCGACGAGCCGATCGGCGGGACGTCGGGCTACGACGAGATGAAAAAGCGGATCAAGGACTCGGAACTCATCATCTACGAAGGCGCGCGGCACAACATCTACGACTATCTGCCGGACCGCTGCGTGAATGACGCGCTGGCGTTTCTGAAGAAGCGGTTTCCGGGGGATTTTGCCTGACCGGCCGACGTTGCATTCGAAAGGATGCGTAAACGATGCCAACGACACGCTCGACCCTGACGCGCGTCATTTTTGCAATTGGCGTAGCGGTGCTTTACGGTCTCTTTTTTGCGATCGCAATTGGTC
>JBOIEQ010000209.1:0-5807 GCA_050741255.1 Burkholderiales bacterium
GCGCTGGCCGGTGACGCCGCGCACGGCGTGCACCCGCTGGCCGGGCAGGGCGTGAACCTGGGCTTCCGCGACGCGCAGGCGCTGGCCGGCGTGCTGGCCGACCGCGAACCCGGGCGCGACCTGGGCGATCGTCCGCTGCTGCGCCGCTACGAGCGCGCGCGGCGCGAGGATATCTGGGCGACCCAATTCGTCACCGACGGACTGGCGCGCCTGTTTTCCGCGGAGGGCGCGGCACTGGCCCGTCTGCGCAACACCGGGCTCGCGGCGGTCGATCGCCTCGGGCCGCTGAAACGTTTTTTCACCGAGCGGGCCGCGGCATGAGCGCCGCGACCGCCAGCATTCCCCTCACGCTCACCGAAAGGAAGGATTTCGCATGAAACGCTTGTTGATCGCGTGCCTGCTCGTCGCCGGCACGCTGGCCGGCCCCGCCCTGGCCCAAGAGGCGGCCATCCGCCAGGCCCTGCAGAAGAAATTCCCGGAGATCCCCGTCGAGGTGGTGACCAAATCGCCGATCGCGGGCCTGTGGGAAGTCTACGGCGGCGGCCAGATCTTCTACGTGGACGAGAAGGTCGCCTACGTCATCGAGCGCGGCGTCATGGTGGACACCGACAAGCGCACGAACCTGACCGAGGAGCGCCTCAACAAGCTGTCGTTCGTGAAGTTCAACGACCTGCCGTTCGCGTCCTCGTTCCGCATCGTGCGCGGCAAGGGCACGCGCAAGATGGCCTACTTCGCGGACCCCAACTGCGGTTATTGCAAGAAGTTCGAGCAGGACCTGCAGACGCTGAACGACGTGACCATCCACGTCTTCCCGATCCCCATCCTGTCGCCGGACTCGGTGCAGAAAGCGAAGACGGTGTGGTGCTCCAGGGACCGCGCCAAGGCCTGGCAGGACTGGATGCTGAACGGCGTGGCGCCCACGGGGGCGGCGACCTGCGACACCTCCGCGATCGACAAGCTGCTGGTGTTTTCGCGGCAGAAGTCGATCGGCGGCACGCCCACGCTGTTTTTCGCGAACGACTACCGCGCGGTGGGCGCGATGCCGCTCGCGCAAGTGGAGCAGCAGCTCGCCGCCGCGCCGGCGCGCTGAGCCGCGGGCCCGTTCCCACGCCGCGCATGCAGGCGCTCGCGATGTCCGACGCGCTGTCTCCTTCCGCCGCCGACGGGCCGTGGGGACGGCTGGCGCTGTTCGCGCTGGTCTCCGCGTTCGTGCACTTCCTGCTGATCGCGGGTTTTCCGCTCGATTCGATCGGTGGCGATCCCGGCGAGCCCACGGTGATTACCGCGCGGCTGGAAACGGGTCCGGTCGCCGAGGAGGCGTCGGCGGCGCCGGTGCCGGCCGACCCCGCACCGGAGGCCGACAAAACCGAAATCCCGGCACCGGCGCCAACGCCCGCGCCCGTCCGGGCCGAAGCCGCCACCGCGCGGGCGCCGGAAAAAACCAGCCCGCTGGCCGGACCCGATCTGCCGCTCATCCGCGACCACTACTATCCCGTCGGCCAGCTGGACGTCCACCCCACGCCGCGCACCCCGGTGCAGCTCAACTGCGCCGAGGCGGGGACGCTGAAGGGCGAAATCAAGCTGATGATACTCATCAACGAACAGGGGTTCGTGGACGACGCGAGCCAGGTGGACGGCCCCGAAGCGGGGACCTGCGTTGATCAACTCATCCGGCAGGTCAAACCGGTGCGATTTTCCCCCGGCATCAAGGATGGCCGCGAGGTGAAGTCGCGGGCGATCATCGTCATGCGGGCCGCGCAGACCGAGCGCTGACTATTCCGTCGCGCCCGGCGGTTTCGCGTCCGCCGGATACAGCAGCCACATTTTTCCCTGCTGCTTCATGCGCCCCGCCTCGCGGGCCGCGTCTTCGCCGAACCCCCAGAAGAAATCCGCGCGCACCGCGCCGCGGATGGCGCCGCCGGTGTCCTGCGCCAGCATCAACCGGTTGAGCGGCTGCTTCGCGTTGGGCCAGGTGGTGGCGAGGAACACCGGCGCGCCCAGCGGCACGAAGCGCGGGTCCACCGCCACGCTGCGGCGCGCGGTGAGCGGCACGCCCAGCGCGCCGATCGGGCCCGGCAGGCCCGGCGGCAGTTCGCGGAAGAAGACGTAGGAGGCATTGTGGTTCAGCAGTTCCTGCAGCCGCTCCGGGTTTTTCCGCGCCCAGGCCTTGATGCCCTGCATCGAGGTCTGCTCGAGCGGCAGGTCGCCGCGGTCGATCAGCACGCGCCCGATGGAGCGGTACGGATGGCCGTTCTGGTCGGCATAGCCGACGGCCACGGTTTCGCCGTTGTCGAGGCGGATCCGCCCGGAGCCCTGGATCTGCAGGAAGAACAGTTCCACCGGATCCTCGACCCAGGCGACGATGCGTTCCGCCAGCGGCGCGTCGCCGCGGTCGATCTGCGCGCGGTCGTAGTACGGCACCACGCGCCGGCCCTCGATGCGGCCGCGCAGGCGGTAGCCCTTCAACTCCGGATACACCTCGCCGAGATCCACAATCAGCAAATCGTCGGGCACGCCGTAGACCGGGTAGCGGTAACGCGCGGTGCGCGTGCGGCTGCCGGCGAGCAGCGGTTCGTAGTAGCCCGTGATGAGGCCGCTGTCGGCGCCGTTCGCATCGGCGATCTGCCAGGCGATGAAGCGCGACTCGAGGAAGGCGCGCACGCGGTCGGGCGTGGCCGGCTTCAGGTCCTTCGCCTCCGCGCACACGCGCGCCCACACCTCGCGCGCCGCCAGCGCGCCGCAGCCGCGCAGGAACCCGTCCCAGGCCTGCTCGACGGCATCCTGCCGCCAGCCCGGCAACGTGTCCCAGGCGACCGCCCGCAGCTGCGCCGGCGCGGGTGCTGCCGGCTTGTCCGCGGGTTTGTCCACTGCGGGCTTGGGCGCGACGGGCGCCGGGGCTGCGCTGACGGGCGGGGTGACGACTTCCGGCGCAGGGGCCACCGGCACCGGCGCGGGCGCGGGTTTGGGCGCGGACTGACAGGCGGCGAGCAGCGCGACGAACGGCACGAGCCCGCGTGCGATGATGCCTGCGGCGGAAGATGGTTTGCGTCTCAAGATGCGTTTCAGTATAACAACCGCGCATTCGACGCCACCGCAGCCGCCACGGGAAACCCATGATCTGGCTCCTCATCGAAGCGGGCATCGCGCTCGCCCTCCTGATCGGCATCGTGTGGTGGACGCTGCCGCGCCGGCGTCCGCCGCCGGACGACGCGGAGGGTTAGGACGCTTCCCATGCTCAAGTCCCTGTTCGACAACCTGGCGCGCCGGCGCGGGCGGCGGCTCGCCCGCGAATATTTCGAGGGCGATCTCTACGATCCCGTCGTGCTGACCCGCGCGGCCACGCGCAAGGCCGAGTTCCTGAAACGCGAGGGCCTGCTGGACTATCCGGCGATCGTGCACCTCGAAACGGTAGCCGCCTGCAACGCCGCCTGCACCTTCTGCCCGTATCCGACGATGCCGCGCAAGGGCACGCGCATGTCGGACGCGCTGATCGAGAAGGTGATCGACGACCTGACCGCCATCCCGCGCCACGTGAGCTTCCAGTTCGCGCCGTACAAGGTGAGCGATCCCTTCGTCGAAGCGCGCCTGTTCGACATCCTCGCGCGGGTCAACGAGCGGCTGCCCAACGCGATGGTGAGCCTGATCACCAACGGCTCCGCGCTGACCGACGCCAAGCTCGACCAGCTCGCGCGCGTGCGCAACCTTGCCTACGTCCACGTCTCGCTCAACTACGACAACGCCGAGGAATACGAGGCGGTCATGAAGCTGCCGTTCGCGCGCACGCTGGAGCGGCTGGAGGCGCTGCACCGCCGGCATGCAGAAGGTTCGATCGACTGCCCGGTGCGCGTGGGCCGCGTCACCTCCACCCGTGGCGAGGACATCGCGTTCAGGTTGTGGGTGCAGGCCAATTTCCCGCGCTTCGGGCTCGCGCTCGCGCCGCGGCATGACTGGATCGGGGAGGTCGCCGGCATGGACGCCGCGGCGGTGCCCGATGCGCCCTGCCACCGCTGGTTCGACCTCTCGATCACCGCCACCGGCGTGGTGTCCATGTGCTGCATGGACGGGCTGGCGAAATACCCCAAGGGCGACGTCAACACCCAGCATGCGCTGGAGATCTACAACCTGCCGTGGCTGCGGGAGCTGCGCACGACGCTGAAGAGCCGCCGCGCGGCCGGCAGTCCCTGCGATCGCTGCACGTACCTGAGTTTTTAGGCCGCTGCGCGTCCGGCGCAGGCGGGAGCGCGGCCTAGAGCCTGTTATGGACTTGCCGAACTGACGTGATGGGGCGACGCTCGCGACAGTGCTCAACTTCGCCGGGGGTAGCCCGGCAGCTAGTCACTTTCTCTTGTGCGGACAAGAGAAAGTAACCAAAGAGAAACCGCCCCAACGAACCGCCACTGTCGTGGTGCCCCTGCGCTGCTCGCCCGGCGCGGCGGCTGCGGAACTCGCTCCTGTCATGAAAACACGACAGGAGCTCAGACAGTCCTCGCCGACACCCCCGCGCCGGCCTGCGACTGCTCGGCGGTTCGTAAGGGGAAAACGGCAGCGCCCTGCCGGGCTGCCCCCGGCGAAATTCACCCTCTGCGACGGACGCTCAGTCGACCTTCGCGCCGGAGGATTTCACGACCTTCGCATAGCGGTCCGATTCCTCGCGGATGAATTTGCCGAACTCGGCAGGGCTGTTGCCGACGGCATCGTAACCCTGGGTTTCCAGTTGCGACCTGACCTCGGGCGTGTTCAGCACCTTGACCACGGCCTCATGGAGCCTGGTGACGATGGGTTTGGGCGTCGCCGCCGGCACCAGCAGGCCGAACCAGTTGATGACGTCGTAGCCCGGTACGCCGGCTTCCGCGACCGAGGGCACGTCCGGCAGTTGCGGCGAGCGCTTCGCGCTGGAAATGCCGAGCACCCGCAGGCGGCCCGCCTTGATGTGCTGGATGACCGGCGGAATCGAATTGAACATCAGGTTGATGCTGCCGCTCATCAGGTCGATGATCGCCTGCGGCGCGCCCTTGTAGGGCACGTGCGTGATGTTCACGCCGGCCATGCTCTTGAACACCTCCATCGCGAGGTGGTTGCCGGTGCCGTTGCCGGCGGACGCGTAATTGAGCTTGCCCGGCTCGGTCTTCGCCAGCGCGAGCAGTTCCTTCACCGTCTTCGCCGGCACCGACGGATGCGTGATGAGCAGGTAGGGACCACTGGCGACGAGCGTGACCGGCGCGAAATCCTTGAGCGGCGCGTAGGCGATTTCCTTCTGCAGGTGCGGCAGGATCGTGATCGGCCCGGGGCTGGTGAAGAAAATCGTGTAGCCGTCCGGCGCCGCGCGGGCAGCCAGTTCCGCGCCGATGCCCACGCCGCCGCGGTTGTCGACGACGATCTGCTGGCCGAAGTGGGCGGACAATCCGGGGCGCAGCATGCGCGCGACCACGTCCGGGGTTCCGCCCGCGGGCACCGGAACGAGCATCCGGATCGGGCGGTTCGGATAAGCCTGTCCTGAGTTCGTCGAAGGGTCCTGCGCGACCGCGGCCGTGGCGACGATGGCGGTGGTGGCGGCGGCAAGCACGCCGCAGCGATACAAGAATGCTGAATGGGATTTCAAGATCGTCTCCTCATGCTGCGCTCTTCGGGGGGCGCGAGGGCCGCATGTTAACGAATCACGGCGCGCGCGTCGCGCGGAATCGGCTATTCTTTGGATCAAGCGTGAGGGGTGAGGAGTGAGGGGCGAACCATTGCTCAATACCCCTCACGCCTCACCCCTCACCCCTTACCCCTTACCCCTTTCCCCTCACCGGACCACTCATCATGTC
>JBOIEQ010000210.1:0-5775 GCA_050741255.1 Burkholderiales bacterium
GACCGGGCGCCGCCCGCGTGGCGGTGACGACGGTGGTGCGCGACGGCACACCGTCGACGCTCTTCACGGCGACTGCGACGGACTCATAGTGGTCCACTTCGAGTGTGTCGCCGACCTTGACCTGCGCGAGATTCTTCACCCGGTCGCTGACGACGGTTGCGAACAGGTTGCCGCGCGGCCCCTTGAGCACCACTATGCGGTTCTTGAGGTCGATCGCCTCGACCGATGCGGTGATGCGCGTGACTTCCATGGCACCGACGCCTTCGATCGTGACCGGCTTCGCTGCTTTCGAATCCGCGGCGTAAACGGGTACCGGCACGGTGAACGCAAGGACCACGGCGGTCACGATGCGGATCATCGAACGCCGGGACTGGAGGGTATTCATGAAAGGGGCTCCTGAGGACGCAAGCGAAAGCGTCATTTTGGAAACATGAACTGCACGTTGGTGTTGTTCCGGAACGGCACGCTGACCAGATTGCCCGCCGGGTTCTGCGAGATCTTCGCGAGTTCCTCGGCCGACATCTCGGCCCGGGCGGACACGCTCAGCGCCGCCAGCGCCGCGCAGATGCCCGCAGCCCGCGCGAATGGCCGGATGGAGGCGGTCATCTGATCGCCTACCGGTGTCCGCTGGCAGTCCGCACGGGTCAATTCGCCTGCTTCAGTCCCGGCGGCGACCAGGTGCCTTCGCCGGGCGGCAGGATCGACGGCGCCTCGGCTTTGGGCCAGTAGAGCCGCATGACCAGGTAGATCGGACCATCCGGCGCGGGCAGCCAGTTCGACTCCTTGTCCTTGCCCGGGGAATCCTTCTGGACGTAGAGCGTCAGCGAGCCGTCCTTGTTCTTCTTCATCGACGGCAGCATCGGCGAGTTGAGCAGGTAGCGGTTGATCGGGTTCTTGATCAGCAGCTGCGTCTTGCCGTCATACATGGTCACCGACCAAAAGGCGTTGACCGGCGGGAACTGGTCCTTGGCGAAGGTCAGCGTGTACTTCTCCTTGGAACCGTCGAGTTCCTTGCCGTCGGCCAGCGTCTTGGTGAGGGGATACATCGCCTCGACGGCATCGTTGCCGTAGATGCCGCCCTTGGCGGCCGCGGCGCGCTTGAGCCAGTCGCCGTTGTAGAAGGCGCGGTCGCCGAACAGCGAGCCGACCTTCCAGCCGTTGACGTCCTTCTGACCGGCCTCCAGGTACTTGCCGACCTTGGTGTCGCCTTCCTTCATCGCCAGCAGGATGGCGGCCTTGTGCTCAAGCGACAGATCCTTGAAGTTGAACTTCTTGCCGGGGCCGATGCCGATGCTGGCCAGCTTGGTGCGGATCGCTTCTTCCTCGGGGCCGGCCGGCGCGAACTGCAGCGCGAAATCCAGGTAGTCGAAGAAGTTGGTCTTGACCATCTCCTTGTCGATCTTCGGGAAGTCGATCGCCGGCGCGGCCGGCGGGGCCGGCTGCTTGAGGTAGGCCGACAGCGGCTGCACCTTGTAGCCCGCCTGCACTTTCACGACGTTGGGCATGTCCTTGGCGTCGATGAGCTGGGTGCGGTAGGCGGCGAGCGAAAAGTCGGTGGTCGAGCGGAACACCTTCCTGATGCCCGGCGGCGTCTCGCCTTTCCAGCCCGGGCCGGCGACCAGGTAGTCACCGGCGTCGCTGCCGGTGGCGCGGCTGCCGATGTAGCCGTAGTTGAAGGTGTTGCCGTCGTTCAGCATCACCGAGTAGTAGCGCTTCTTGTCCACCGCCGGCACCGAGAGCACCATCGGCTCGGCGCGCAGGTCCATCCACAGCAACGAGTAGGGCGTGTCGCTGTTGGGCGTGATGATCGCCGTATCCTCGTAGGTGAAAACGCGCGCCTCGTTGTGGATCTGGTTGAAGGGTGCCTTGAACTGGCCCGAGTTCTTGTCGATCGCATACTCGTACATCACTGCATAGTTCATCACGATCGGCAGGCCGTAGATGAAGCCTTCCTCGGCGATGGCCTTCACTTCCGCGATGCCGGGCACCGGCACGCCGGCCACCGCGTCCTTCTTGGCGGCCTGGGTGACGGGATCGGCGGGCTTGTCGCAAGCGGCAAGCATAGTGGCCAGGACGACCGCCCCAACCAATGCGCCCGGGAACAAGAAACGCTGTTTTCTGCCCATCTGCATCTCCTTTGATCGTGTGGAGTCGGTTGTCTAACGCGTGCCGCCGGGCACGTTGCCGAGGCCGGCGGTATCGTACGCAGCCACGATCCGCACATTCTGGTAGCGGGCGTCCACCGACGCCGTCGCGTGCTTCGGCGCGTACATGTCGCCGATGCCGGTCACCTTGAAGAACTGGTGCGGCGTGTTCACCAGATACTGGTTGATCACCGGCAGCGGCGCCTCCGAGCGCTCGAGACTGAGGCGCTGGTTGGCGGCGGCCGCACCCACGGACGAGGCGCTGCCGATCGACACCAGGATCACCTTGCGGCCGCGGCTGTCGCGCTGCAGGTAGTCGAGGAAATTCACCAGCCGCTGATACTGGAACTGGTTGAGCTTGGTACTGCCCTCGCTGAAGAACAGGGTGATCGAGCCGGTGCCCTGCTGGTTCGACAGCTGATCCAGCTTGGCCAGTGCCGCCTGCGAGTTCGCGAGCGCCTGTTTCTCGGTGCCCTGCAGCCGGTCCATCTGCCCGCCGAGCTGCCCGAACTGCTGCATGGCGTTGTTGTTGCCGTCGGCGATCTCCTGGGCGAGCGCGGTGGCCTGCCCCGTCGAGGCGCCGCCGGTGATCGTGCCCTGCGGCACCGTCACGGCCTGCGGCGGCGTGGCGAAGGTCGGCGAGGTTTCCAGGCTATAGGTCATGGGGTCGCCGGCGCAGCCGGCCAGCAGCGAGGAAACAACAACGGCGAGGACGGGTGTCCGCGGGTAATACTGGCGCATCTTGATCTCCCTGATTGCCACGATGTATCCGGCAAGTATTCGCGACCGGGCCGGCGCGAGGTATACGACCTTCGTCGTACGATGACCCGCTCAGTCCGCCGAGAAGCCGGAGGCTTTGACGATCTGGCGCCAGCGCGCGATGTCGGCGGACACGGTCGCCGCAAGCGCGTCCGGCGTCGTTCCCGTGACATCAAGTGCGAGTCCGGTCAGCCGGTCGCGAATGTCCGGCAGGGCCAACGCCGCCGCAATCGCCTGCGACAACCGCTCCCGCTCTGCCCTTGTTGCATCCGCCGGCGCGAACATGCCCAGCCAGCCGGCCATCTCCAGCCCGGGCCATCCCTGTTCGAGGAACGTCGGAACCAGGGGCGTGAACCGCGAACGCTGGCCGCCCGCAGTGGCGAGCACCCGTATCCTGCCCGCCTGGTGCAGGGCGATGAGATCGGGCAGGACGGAGATTCCCGCCGCGATCTGCCTGCCCATCAATTCCGTCACGAGCTGGCTCACGCCCTGGTAGGGAACGTGCACCAGCGCGACGCCGCTCATCCGGTCAAACATCGCGCCGAGATAATGTCCCAGGCTGCCGGCGCCGGGCGAACCGTACGTGCGCATGGACGGATCGGTCCGCACCCACGCGACAAACTCCGCGAGCGTCCGCGCGGAATGCTCACCGCTGACCGCGAGAGCGACCTCGTATCGGGCCACCTCCCCGACCGGCGCCAGATCCCGCACCGGGTCGTACCCGGCGTTCCGGAACACCAGCGGCACGAGCACCGGAATCGCGATCGGGGCCAGCAACAGGGTCGCGCCGTCCGGCGAGGCGTTCCTGAGCGTCTCTACGGCGATCCGGCCGGTGGCCCCGGGCTTGTTCTCGACCACGACGGGCCGCCCGAGCCCGGTCCGCAATGCCGGCGCAAGAATCCGGGCAACAGCATCCGACGTCCCCCCCGCCGGGACGGCGACGAGTACCCGCAATGGCGGCCCTGAAGTCTGACCCCAGCAGGCGGGAACCCACGCCGGAATCACGGCCAGGGCGAACAGCAGGCATAATGGATTCGGGAGACGCATGAAAGTGCAGGGAATATCGCCGGATTCGGACACCACAGGCGCGGGTGGCAAGAATAATCGTTTCCGGTTCGCTCATGAATAAATTACCGCATACGAATGCCCGCGACGAGCTCCTGGCCTTCGAACACCTGCTGGCCACCCTGTCCGCCGGGTTCATCAACGTTCCCGCCGGCCGCATCGATGCTTCGATCACGGACGCACTGCGCCGCTTCGTCGAACTGCTCGGTACAGACCGCAGCCAGTTGATCCGCTTCGCGGCGGATGGCGGCGTCTTCGTCACGCATTCCGCCGCCGTCGAGGGCGTGCCCGCGGCGGTGCCCCAGTCGTTGTCGGAACGCTATCCGTGGGTCATCGCACGCCTGCGCCAGGGCTCGGCGGTTGCGGTACCGCGGGTCAGCGCGCTGCCGGCCGAGGCGGCCCTCGACCAGGCGAGCTGGGCAGGCCAGCGCGTCCAGTCGAGCCTGGTGGTGCCCATGCGCGTGGCCGGGCGGATCGAAGGTGCCCTCGCGTTCGGCTGCCTGCGGCAGCAACGCGACTGGCCGGACGACCTGGTCGAACGCGTGGGCCTGCTGGCGGACATTTTCGCCAATACCCTCGCCCACAAACGGGCCCAGGAATCCCTCGATGCGGCCCTCGGCTTCGAACGTTCCATCACGGATGTCCTGGCGGCGCTGCTGACGGGCGGCGCACAGGAACAGGAACGCGACCGCCTCATCGAGAATGGGCTGCGCGACATGGCGGGCGTATTCGACGCCGAACGCGCCACCCTGTGGCGCCGCGTCGGCGACAAGCCCGAATTCGACAAGAGTCACCGCTGGCTGAGGGCCGACGTGCCGCCCCTGCCCGCCACGCTGGGCAGCGTCTCCATTCCCTGGATCAGCGGCCAACTGGTGGCGGCCAAAGCGGTGCGGTTTGCCCGCCACGCCGACCTGCCGCCCGCGGCCGCATCCGACCTGCCGGCCCTGCGCGCGCTCTACATCCGTTCCGCGGTGATCATTCCGCTGGCCGTCGCCGGCCGGGTGGCGGGCGCACTGTCGTTCGCCAACGCCAACAGCGAGCGCGACTGGCCCGATGCGCTGATCCCGCGCATGCGGCTCGTGGGCGAGGTCTTCGCGGGCGTGATGGCGCGCCAGGAGGCCGAGCGGCGCGAGCAGCTCGCACAGGCCCAGGCCGCGCACGCCGCGCGCGTCGGCACCATGGGTCTGTTCGCCGCATCGCTGGTGCACGAACTGACGCAGCCGCTGGCCGCCAGTCTCGCCAACGCCGAGGCGGCGGCGGAGTTGCTGGAAGCGCCCTCCCCCGATCTGCCCGAACTGCGCACGACGCTGGCCGACATCGTCGCCGACGACCGGCGCGCCGGGGAACTCATCCAGCAGTTGCGCCGTTTCCTGCGCCGCGGCGAAGTTGAACGCCGAACGCATGCCCTGCAACCGATACTCGACGACGTGCTGCGCCTCGTTGCCGGGGAAGCGGCCGGGCAGCGGATCGTCGTCGATGCCGAATGCCCGGACCCCGCGGCCACCTGTTTCGGCGACCGCGTGCAACTGCAGCAGGTTCTGCTCAACCTGCTGCTGAACGCGTTCGACGCCGTCGGCGGAAAGCCGCCGGAAGCGCGCCGGGTGACCGTGCATGCCAGCACCTCCGATCCTTGCGCGGTGGTCGAGGTGTCCGATACGGGACGCGGCATGGACGAGAGCACGCTGGCGCGCGTATTCGAGCCGTTCTTCACCACCAAACCGGCCGGCCGGGGCACCGGCCTCGGGCTCGCGGTGGTTCATGGCATCATTCAACAGCACAAGGGCTGGATCAACATTGTGAGTACGCC
>JBOIEQ010000211.1:0-5604 GCA_050741255.1 Burkholderiales bacterium
TAGGAGCCGATCGCGCCGCAGTGCCAGCCACTGTAAGCGTGAGGCGACAACGCAATGGGCCCCGAATCCCGCGTTCCCTCCGGGTTGAGCCAAAAGGGCCCGTCTGCGTCGTTGCTCCTCGTTGCATAGAGGGGCTATGCTGCCTCCTCGCGCCTAGCATCCGAACCCTTTTGGCTCAACGCCGCGCACGTTTAGGTCCATAACAGGCTCTAAACTCCCCGCTCCACGGAGGAACCCATCATGAGAAAAACAACGACTTGCGCCGCGCTTGCGGCCACGGCATTGCTGATGACCGCGGCCGCAGCGCAGAGCCACGCCCAGACCGCTTCGTCGGGCTCAGGACCGGCCTGGCCCGCCAAGCCGGTCCGCATCCTGATCGGCTTTTCGCCCGGAGGGCCCAGCGATATCCTCACGCGCCAGCTTGGCGCCAAGCTGTCCGAGGGCCTCGGCCAGCAGTTCGTGTACGACAACCGGCCGGGGGCGGGCGGGCAGATCGCCGCCGAGCTGGCGGTGAAATCGCCGGCCGACGGCTACACGCTGCTGATGGGCAACAACAGCATCCTCGCGGCCAACGTCACGCTGTACCAGAACTCGGGCATCGATCCCTTGCGCGACTTTACCCCGATCGTGATGGTCGCCGCGCAGCCGAACATCCTGGTCGTGCACCCGTCGCTGCCGGTGAAAACCGTCAGGGAACTCATCGTGCTGGCGAAGGCGAAGCCCGGTCAGCTCATCTACGCCTCGTCCGGCAACGGCGCGGCGGCCCATCTCGCCGCGGAGCTCTTCCAGAGCATGACGGGCACGCGCATGGTGCACGTGCCGTACAAAGGCGCGGCGCCCGCGCTGTTCGACGTGCTCGCGGGGCAGTGCCAGTTGATCTTCGCGACCTCGTTGTCCGTGATGCCCTACATCAAGTCCCAAAAGCTGCGCCCGCTGGCGGTGACGACCGACAAGCGCACGCCGAGCCTGCCCGACCTGCCGACGGTGGCCCAGGCCGGCGTGCCCGGCTTCGAGGCGTCCACGTGGCACGGCGTCGTGGCGCCCGCGAACCTGCCGCAGCCCATCGTCGAGCGCCTGAACGCCGAGATCAACAAGATCCTCAAGATGCCGGACATCAGCGACCGCCTGACGCAGCAGGGCGCGGACGTGCTTGGCGGCACGCCGCAGCAGATGACGGCGCAGATCAAGCTCGAAATTCCGAAGTGGGCGAAGGTGATTCGCGACTCCGGCGCGAAACCCGACTGAAAGGCAGCATGAAAGCACTCGTAGTCGCGGAACACGGTCCCCTCGAACACCTGAAACTGGGCGAATTGCCGGACCCCGTCGCCGGACCCGGCGAGGTGCTGATCGACGTCAAGGCGGCGAGCGTCAATTTCCCCGACCTGCTGGTCATCGCGGGCACTTACCAGAAGCTGCCGAAGCGGCCGTTCGCACCGGGCAAGGATTTCTCCGGCGTCGTGGCGGCGGTCGGCGCGGGCGTGCAGGACCTGAAACCCGGCGACCGCGTGATGGCGCAGGCCGAATACGGCGCCTACGCGACGCGGGCGGCGATTCCGTCGGGCCAATGTTCCGTGATGCCCGACAGCATGAGCTTCGCGGAGGCCGCGGCGACGGGGCTCGTCTACACGACCGCGCATCTCGCGCTGGTGGAGCGCGCGGGCCTCAAGGCCGGCGACAAGGTGCTGGTCAACGGCGCCGCCGGCGGTGTGGGACTTGCGGCCGTGCAACTCGCCAGGGCGAAGGGCGCCACGGTGGTGGCGAGCGTGAGTACCGAAGAGAAGGCGCGGGTCGCGCGCGAGGCGGGCGCCGATTTCGTCGTGCGCACCGACGTGCCTGATCTGCGCGAAAGCTTCCGCAAGCAGGTGTTCGACGCGATCGGCCCGCAAGGGGTGGACATCATCGTCGACCCGGTGGGTGGCGACGTGTTCGATGCGAGCCTGCGCGCCATCGCGTGGAGCGGACGCCTCGTGATCGTCGGCTTTGCGGCGGGCCGCATCCCCGAGGTCAAGGCGGGCCTGCTGCTGGTGAAGAACATCAGCCTGATCGGGCTGCAGGCGAGCGACTACCGCGACCGCGACACCGCGAAGCTCCGCGCCGTGCACCAGGACATCTTCGCGCTCTACCGCGCGGGCAAGGTCAAGCCGCTGATCATGGGCACGTTTCCGCTGGCGCAATACCAGCAGGCGCTGCGCGTGGTGCAGGAACGCAAGGTGCAGGGCAAGGTCGTCATCCTCATGGGCGACGACTGACCGGATCGGGTGCTAGAAGCGGGCCGACAACGTCGCGCCGACGAGCGGTGCCGGGTCGAAATCCACCTTGCGCAGGATGTTGCCGGAACCATCTTCGACGCGGAGCTGCCCGGCCAGGACGACGCCTCCGTACAAGTGGAGGGCGACCCCGTCGCCAAAGCTGCGGGTCGCCCGCAGGAACACCGGCGCGCCGCGCTCCCCGCCGACACCGCCGGGCGTCGGCCCGGTGTCGCTCAGCCGGAAGCGGACGCTGCGCCACGCGGCGCCGAGACCCAGCGTCCAGTCGCGATCGAAGCGGTAATCGAGTTCCAGCCCGGCCGGTCCGGTCGGCCCGGCCGGCAGGGGATTGACCAGCCGCCAGCGGTCGTTGAACCGCCAGTCCACGAGCAACAGCGGGAAGACGAGGGTTTTCTCGATGCGGTCGTAGACGCCGAGGCCGAACCCGATCCGGTTGCCGTCGGCGAAGCGCCGGTTCGCCGATACGATGGCGCCCCAGGACAGCGAATCCCCGCTGTCCGCGCCATTCTCGCGCAGCCAGTCGGCGGAGGGGCTGAAACCGACGCTCCAGTCGTTGTTCACGCTGTAGATCAGCGGCGTCGCGATGCCGTAGCGCTGTACCGTGCCCCAGGGAGCGGCGCCGCCGAAGCTCGCGGGACTGGAGAAGGAATAATCGGTGACCTCGTAGTTGAGGGTGACGCCCGCGCGATGGCCGCCGGCGAGATCGCGCGAGACGCCGGCGCGCACGCTCAAGGTGCCGGCGCTGTAGTCACCGCCGCCGTCGAGGCCGGCCTTGCCCTGATAAACCGGCGTCACCGAGACAAACGGATTCCAGCCGCCGCTTTGCGCGTGGGCCGCGCCCGCGGAGGCGATTGTCGCCGCGAGGATCAGGGCAGGAAGACCATGGAGCGAGTCACGCATCGATATCTTTCGATTACCTGTACGACATGTCGACATCCACTTCTTGTCGATCCCGTGTTGGGGCGCTGCAAGAAAACGGACGGCATTTTACTCCATCACGTACTCATCGGTTCCAGACCGCTGGCCCGGATGGCGGCGGCGGTGGCGGGCGAGGCTAAGAACTCGACGACGGCGCGCGCCACGGCTTTGTGCGGCGAATTCGCTGCGATCCCGGCGATGAAGGTGGAGACGAGTGCGAGTTCCTCGGGCAGCGGCGTGATGTGGGCGATGCCCTCGATCGGCAGCAGCTCGCTGACCTGCTGGAAACCCACTTCCAGCTCGCCCTTCGCGACGATGGCGCCGACGCGCTGGCCCTGGCCGATGAGGCGGCTCTTGGGCAGTACCTGGTCGGCGATGCCCAGTGCCTGTACCAGCCGGGTGCTGTAATGCTTGCCGCTTTCGCTTGCGGAATAGCCGATCGATTTCGCGGCCAGCAATGTCTTGCGCAGCGCATCGGCCGAACCGATGTCCGGTTTGGGCGCGCCGGCGCGGACCGCCATGGCCATCAGCGACCGCGCGAGCATCCGGTGCCCTTCTTCCAGCACCAGCCCGTCGGTCATGAATTGCCGTGCCACTGGCTCCGCCACGATGACGATGTCCACGACCTCGCCGCGCTTCAGGCGGTTGGGAATCGACATGTCGCCGGTGCCGATGGAGGTCGATGCGGTGACGATCTTCATGCCGGCGATGCGTTCCGTCTGCGGGAGCAGGGCAAGGTGCGCGGCGGTGAAGCCGCCGGAGGTCATGACCCGGAATTCGTCGGTCGTTGCTGTCATGGAGTGTCCGTCCGCAGGGGCCAGGGGTCGGTTTGATGGGGAAGCGGTACGCTGCAGATTCATCCCGCCTGGCCGGCACGCCCGCCAACACGCGTTGTTGGACCAAGGTCCAATGGTCCAGGCGGGCGTTCTCTGTAGACTGACTGCGGGGTGGGGTTGCAACAGATTCAGTGGATGATATCGCCCGGGGAGCTGCTCGTGAAGGTGTATCGCGTTACTGTGCGTGCGGCTGCCGTCGCGGCAGCCGTCCTGACGCTCGCCGGATGCGGCAAGGAGACGCCGGTCGCGTCGCCCGCTGTCGCGCAGCCGATGGTGGTGAAAATCGGCTTTGCGGGACCGCTGACGGGGCCGCGTGCGAACGTCGGCGTCGATGCGCGCAATGGCGCGCAGTTCGCGGTCGACCGGCTGAACGAGAGCGGCGAGGAAATCGGCAACCGGAAGGTGACGTTCGAACTCGTCGTTGTCGATGACGAGGCCACGCCGTCCGTCGCTGCCGCGGTGGCCCGCAAACTGGTGGACGCGAAGGTCGTGGCGGTGGTCGGCCACATCAATTCGGGCGCATCGATCGAGGCGTCGAAGGTCTACAGCGACGCCGGCATCCCCCAAATCTCGCCCGCCAGCACGAACCCGCACTACACGAAGCAGGGCTTCAAGACGACTTTTCGCCTGGTGGCGGCCGATGACCTCCAGGCGCCGGTGCTGGTCCAGTTCGCGCTCGACACCGGTACGCGGAAAATCGCGGTTGTCGACGATGCGACGGCCTACGGCAAGGTTCTCGCGGACGCGTTTGCCGAGTCCGCGCGTGCGGCAGGCGCGCCCATCGTGGCGCGTGAAAGCGTTGATTTGAAAAGCCCGGCCCCCCGCGCGGTGCTGGCGCGCATCCAAGCCGCGCGTCCCGATACGGTCCTGTTCGGAGGCGCCGACGTGGTGGCGGCGCCCCTGTTGCAGCGCATGCGCGCGGCGGGCATCAAGGCGCGCTTCATGGGCGGCGATGGCATCAAGACGCCCGATTTCATCGCGCTGGCCGGCAACAAGAGCGAAGGGGTGGTGGTTTCCTCACCCGGCGTTCCGGGCGATAGTCTCCCGGGCGGCGCTCTCTTCGCGCCGGCATACAGGAGCAGGTTCAAAACGGAGATCCAGCAGTTCGCGCCCATGGCGTATGACGCGGTGTTCGTGATCGCCGAAGCGATGCGCAAGGCGGGCACGGCCGAGCCGGCCCGTGTGCTTCCCGCGCTCGGCAACGTGCAACTGGCGGGTGTGAGTGGCGGCATCGCGTTCGATGCACGGGGTGATCTCAGGGTGGCGCCGGTCACCCTCTCGTCGGTGAACGGCGGGCGGTGGGAGACCGCGCAGATCATCATGACCGATCCGGGCGCCGGGAAAAAATAGCGCCGGCACCGGCGTTGCGTAGAGCCTGTTATGGACCTAAACGTGCGCGGCGTTGAGCCAAAAGGGCCCGAATGCTAGGCGTGAGGAGGCCGCATAGCCCCTCTATGCAACGACGAGCAACGACGCAGACGGGTCCTTCTGGCTCAACCCGAAGGGAACGCGGCATTAGGGGTCCATTGCGTCGTCGCCGCCCGCTTGCGGTGTCCGGCACCGCGGCGCGAGCGGCTCCTAGC
>JBOIEQ010000212.1:0-5318 GCA_050741255.1 Burkholderiales bacterium
CACCCCTATGCAACGACGAGCAACGACGCAGACGGGCCCTTTTGGCTCAACCCGAAGGGAACGCGGCACTAGGGGTCCATTGCGTTGTCGCCGCCCGCTTGCAGGGTCCGGCCCTGCGGCGCGAACGGCTCCTAGCACTGAACCCCTATTCCCGCGTTCGCCGCATACGTTTAGGTCCATAACAGGCTCTAGTTCGTGGCAGGCCTTGCCGATGCCCGGCATCGGGCGCGAATGCGGCAGTCCGAGGCGCTCGCCGCGCTGCAGGCGCCGCAACAGCACTCCCGCTTCGATCCTCGCGAGCCGCGAAAACGGCGGCGTCCGGATTTCCCCATGCAGCCAAAGCAGCGGTTTATCCGCTTTGCCCATGCGCCAGTATATGTCAAATATGACATATCAGGCAAGGCGCCTGCCGGTAACCGCCTGCGCCCGCCGCCCGATCCGGGCGCATGCCGCGATTTTCGTTTTGGTGGGGGGGTGAGAATGATAGGATTCAGTGAAAATGACAGGACGCGTGAGACACGCATGAAAGCACTGACCGAACAGCAGGTGCGCGACTACCGGCACGATGGCTATCTGTTTCCCGTGCCGGCGCTGACGCCGCAGGAGGCGGCGCAGGCGCTGGCTGACCTGACGCGCATGGAAGCGAAGCTCGGCGCGCCGCTCCCGCAGGGCGACATCAAGTGGCGCGGCGCGGCCTATACCTTCCTGCCGTGGGTCGAGGCGCTGGTGCGTCATCCCAAAGTGCTCGACGTGGTCGAAGATGTCATCGGTCCCGACATTCTCGTGTTCTGGAGCACCTTCTTCATCAAGGAGCCGGGCACGCCCGCCTTCACGGCCTGGCACCAGGACGCCACGTACTTCGGCCTTGAACCCTACGAGCACGTCACGGCCTGGGTCGCCCTGTCCGATGCGAGCCGGCAGGCGGGCTGCATGGACGTCCTGTCGGCGCATGGCACGCCCCGGCAGATGCATCACGCCGCCGCGCGGCTGGAGCACAGCATCAACGGCGCCGGGCAGATCATCGTCGAGCCCATCGACGACCGCGAGATCACTGCCATGGAACTCAAGGCGGGCGAACTCTCGCTGCACAACACGCTGTGCCCGCACCGCTCCGCGCCCAACCGCGCCGCGCACCGCCGCGTTGGCCTCGGCATCAGCTACATACCCGCCCGCGCACGTCTCACCGGCCCGCACCGCCTGTCCACGCTGCTGGTGCGCGGCACCGACCGCTACGGGCATTTCGACCTGCTGCCGTCGCCGGCCGCCGAATTCGATGCGGCGGGGCTCGCCGTGCACGAGGGCATGTATGCGCGCTTTCGCGAGAACTACTACGAGCAGGAGCGGCGGCACGAAGCAGCGTTTGCCTAGCGTCGCCCGTCGCCCGCCGCCCGCCGCCCGGTCCCGCGGGCGGCTGAACCCGAACCAGGAATTCCCATGACGGTACTGAACGGCAGGATCGCGCTGATCACCGGCGCTTCGCGTGGCATCGGCCGCGCCACGGCGCGCGTACTGTCCGCGGCAGGTGCGACGGTGTTCCTCGCCGCGGATGGCACAGAGAAAGAACTCGCGGCGCTCGCCGCCGAATGCCGCCAGCAGGGCGGCCGCGCGGAGTACGGCCTCTTCGACATGTCCGATCCCGGCGACGTGCAGCGCATGATCGACGCCACGATCGCGGCGTTCGGTCGCATCGACATCCTCGTCAACAATGCCGGCATGCGCATCCGGCTGCCGTTCGGCGAGTTCTCGGTGGAGGATTTCGACCGGTTGATCGCGGTCAACCTGCGCGCGCCGTTCCTGGCGAGCCAGGCGGTGCTGCCGACGATGCGGGCGAACGGCGGCGGCCGCATCATCACCGTCGCCAGCCAGCTGGGCATGGTGGCGTCGCCGAATTCCGCGCTCTACGGGCTGGCCAAGGCGGCGTTGATCCACATGACGAAATCGATGGCCCTGGAACTGGCGAAGGACAGGATCATGGTCAACGCCGTGAGCCCCGGTCCGATCGAGACCGAGTTCACGCGCGAGCAGATGGCGCTGCAGCCCGGCTACAAGGCATGGCGCGAGTCGCAGATTCCGCTGGGACGCTGGGGCACGCCGGACGAAGTCGCGGAGACGATCCTGTTCCTGGCCTCGACCACCGCCACTTTCGTGCACGGCAGCAATCTCGTCGTCGACGGCGGCTATGTGGTGCAGTAAAACCGGGCGGCGATGCTCCGCTTCGGCGCGGCGCGCCATCGCGCAGCCCGGCGCTGGTGCATGCCGCCGGGCGGGGATGCCATGACACCGGTGTTACGCGCAGGTACGATATTCGCTACTCTCGACGTTTCTGCATGCGGTGAATAACCCGATCAAGGAGATCTGCGTGGACAACAGGAATCACGTGCTGGCAGCGGTCATCGGCGTGGCGGCGCTCACGCTCGCCGGCGGACAGGAAGCTTCTGCGCAGAAATGGCCGGACAAGACGGCACGCATCGTGACGCCGTTCGCGCCGGGCGGCGGCACCGATTTCTTCGCGCGCATCGTCGCGCAGCGGCTGTCGGAGTCGCTGGGCCAGCAGTTCATCGTGGACAACCGGCCGGGCGCGGGTTCGACGATAGGCACCGAATACGTCGCAAAATCCCCGCCGGATGGCTACACCTTCCTGATGACCTCGTCGTCGTTCGCGTTCAATCCGGCGCTGTATCCGAAGCTGCGCTACGACTCGGTGAAGGATTTTGCGCCGGTCACCATGGTGGTGAGCGTGCCGCACGTCATCGTCGTGAATCCCTCGCTGCCGGCGAAGAACGTGCAGGATATCGTCCGGCTCGCCCGCAGCAAGCCGGGCGAAATGCGCTACTCCACCGCGGGACAGGGCAGCGCGATTCATCTGGCCGGTGCGTTGTTCGGCGTGCTCACCAAGACGGATCTGGTCCAGTTGCCGTACAAGGGTTCGCCGCCGGCCGTGATCGCGGTCATCGGCGGCGAGGCCGCGCTGATGTTCTCCACGATCGAGACCATCATGCCGATGGTCCGCAGCGGACGGCTGCGGGCGATCGCGGTGTCGACGCGCGAACGCTCGCCGATGCTGCCGGACGTGCCGACTGTCATCGAATCCGGCGTCAAGGATTACGATGTGATCGGCTGGTTCGGCCTGTTCGCGCCGGCCAACACGCCGCCGGCAATCGTCGACCAGATGCGCTCGGAAGTGGCCAAGGCGATCGCCCAGCCCGACATCCGCGACAAGCTGATGCAGGAGGGCGCGAAGCCGGTGGGTAACACGCCTGCAGAGTTCGGCCGTTTCGTGCACGCGGAAATCGAGCGCTGGACGAAGATCATCCAGCAGGCGGGCATCAAGCTCGATTGATGCCGCGCGGGAGAATCCCGCGACAGAACGATACCAAGCGAGGAGCAGGCATTCGTGGGGCAGCAGATCGAACAACTGGCGCGCTTCGTCGCGACCACGCCGTGGGAAGACGTGCCCGCGGCGGTGCAAAAACACACCAAGCTCATTGTTCTCGACACGCTGGGCGTCATGCTCGCCGGCTCGGAGCGGCCGGAGGTGCGGCAACTGCGCGCGCGGCTGGCCGCGAACGCCGGCAGCGGCGCCACGGTGCTGGGCCGCGACTGGCTGACCCAGGACCCGCGTACCGCGGCGCTGCTGAACGGCCTCGGCGGTCGCGCCATCGAGCTGTGCGAAGGCACGCGGCTGATCACCGGCCAGCCGGCGATGCAGATCCTGCCGGGCCTGCTGGCCGTCGGCGAGCAGGCAGGCAGCAGCGGCCGTGAACTGCTGGCCTCGCTCGTGCTCGGCTATGACGTCGGAGCGAGGCTCAACTTCGCGTTCACGGCGCGTCCGCTGGCCCACCAGAACGGCCAGGCCTTGCTGCTGGCGGCGGCTGCGGCGGGCGCGCGCCTGCGCGGACTCGATGCCAAGGGCGTGAGCCTGGCGGTGCGCATCGCCACCACGCTGGTGCTGACGCCCAGCTACAACAACGCCGTCGCCGGGGCGACGACGCTGAACGTCGCCGGCGGCATGAGCGGCTACGTCTGCGCGCTGGCGCCGGAACTGGCGCTCGCCGGCTTCGCGGCGCAGCCCGACGCGGTCGAGGAAGCGCTCGGTCAACTGGTCGGTGACGGCTTCAAGCCGGAAGGCCTGCTTGAGGAGCTCGGCACACGCTGGGAGATCACGCGCAACTATTTTCGCTTGTACGCCTGTTGCAATCCGGTGCATCCCGCGCTGGACTGCCTGAAGGCGGTGCTGGCGACGCTGCAGCCGAAGCCCGACGAGATCGAGCGCATCGACGTCGCGACCTATCGATTCGCGTCCGTGATGAAGAATCCAGACCCGCCCAACTATTTCGCGTCCAAGTACTCCTACCCGCATGCCGCTGCAGTCATGGTGGTGAAGGGCAATGCGGGTTTCAGCGCGATGAACGACGCCTCGGTGACGGATCCGGCGGTCGTGGCGCTGCGGCATCGCGTGCACATGACGGAAGATCCGGCGATGAGTGCCGTCGCGCCGCGCCTGCGGCCGGCGAAGGTGACGGTGACGCTGAAGGACGGCCGCACGGGAACGCACGCGGTGGAAAGCCATCGCGGGGATTTCCACCAGCCGTTCGCCGAGTCGGAACTGCGCGAAAAATTCCACGAGCTCGCCGGACTCGTCCTCACGCCGGCGGGCGTGACCGCAGTCGAGCAGGCGGTGGACCGGGCCGAGACCTGGACGAATGTCGGCGAGCTGACGGCGCTGCTGCGCCGTCACGGCAAATCCTGAATCCGAAGGGCAACCCCATGTTCGATCTGGTCATCCGCAGCGACCGCACGGTCACGCCGTCCGGCGTCGCCGCCTGCGACGTGGCGATCAAGGATGGAAAAATCGCAGCGGTCGCCGCCGCGGGCAGCTTCGGCGCGGACAGCACGCGACGCCTGATCGACGCGAGCGGCAAGATCGTCATGCCGGGCGGCATCGACCCGCATACGCACTGCAAATGGTATTCGCCGCATCCGGACGGCAGCGTGACCTACACGCAGCCGCCGTCGGTGGTGAGCCGCGCGGCATTGCACGGCGGCACCACCACCATGATCGATTTCGCGCGCTGGACGCACGGCAACACCATCCGGGAGGCCATCGACAACCGGCACAAGGACTGGACCGCGCAGTGCTACTGCGACTACAGCTTCCACGTGATGATCGAGGGCGAGCTGCCGCCGGAGCTGTTCGGCCAGATCGGCGAGGCGGTGCGTGCGGGCTATCCCACGGTGAAGATCTTCACCACCGACATCACGCCCAGCCGGCGCGGCCGCATGGTCGATTTCGGCGACATCTGGGACGTGTTCAAGGC
>JBOIEQ010000213.1:0-5315 GCA_050741255.1 Burkholderiales bacterium
CCGGCTGCCCAAGGCGAAAGTGATCATCGCCGAGCCCGGGCACAGCATCGACGCGGTGAGCGGGCAGGTGCTGACGCCGGCACGGACGCTGCTCGCCGCCTGACGGGCGGGGATCGGCTGCGACACGACAACACGGTACGGCCCGTCAGTATTCCGTCAGGATGTCGTTTTGCCGCGCCCGGCCCCAACTTGCCTGTGCCGGAACCCGAGGCATACACTACGCGCCTCGGTGGGGGTCGTGCCTGAAACATCATCAGCGCGGCGTGCGGCGGATCCGGTTTCGGGTTCCGCGGCAGGCGGTTTTTTCGACCGTCCATTCACCCGGATTTCCAGGTTGTTCCCAAAAAAACAGGAGGGGTGATGAAGAAGCAATCCGTAGCGAAAACGGCTGCGCCCGCGCGCCGCAAATTCCTGACCGGCGCGGCAGCGTCGGCGGGGACCGCGGCGCTGGCGTTCCCGATGCTGGCCAAGGCACAGGCGGCGCCCGTCAGTCTGCGCTTCCAGAGCACGTGGCCGGCGAAAGACATCTTCCACGAGTACGCGCTCGACTTCGCCAAGAAGGTCAACGACATGACCGGCGGCGAACTCAAGATCGAGGTCCTGCCGGCGGGTGCGGTGGTGCCGGCGTTCCAGCTGCTGGACGCGGTGACCAAGGGCACGCTCGACGGCGGCCACGGCGTGCTGGCTTACCACTACGGCAAGCAGAACGCGCTGGCGCTGTGGGGGTCCGGCCCGTCCTACGGCATGGACGCCAACATGCTGCTGTCCTGGCACAAGTATGGCGGTGGCAAGGAACTGCTCGCCAAGCTCTACGCCTCGATCGGCGCCAACGTGGTGTCGTACCCCTACGGCCCGATGCCCACGCAGCCGCTGGGCTGGTTCAAGAAGCCGGTCACCAAGCCGGAAGACATGAAGGGCCTGAAGTTCCGCACCGTGGGCCTGTCGATCGACGTGTTCAACGGCATGGGCGCGGCCGTGAATGCCCTGCCGGGCGGCGAGATCGTGCCGGCGATGGACCGCGGGCTGCTCGATGCGGCGGAATTCAACAATGCCTCGTCCGATCGCATTCTTGGCTTCCCCGACGTCTCCAAGGTGTGCATGCTGCAGAGCTATCACCAGAACGCCGAGCAGTTCGAGATCATGTTCAACAAGCCCAAGTACGACGCGCTGCCGGCCAGGCTCAGGTCGCAGATCGACAATGCGGTCGAGGCCTCGTCGCAGGACATGTCGTGGAAGGCCGTCGATCGGTATTCCAGGGACTATGCCGAAATGGCGGCCAAGCAGGGCGTGAAGTTCTACAAGACGCCCGACTCGGTGCTGCGCAAGCAGCTCGAGGTCTACGACGCGGTCGCCGCGAAGAAAACGGCCGAGAATCCGATGTTCAAGGAAGTCTCGGATTCCCAGCGGGCCTTCGCAGAGCGGGCCGTGAAGTGGGAGATGGACACCGTCGTCAGCCGCCGGATGGCCTACGACCATTACTTCGGCAAGGCCAAGCCTGCGGCGACGAAGAAGGGCTGAGGGCAGACCCGACCGCTCAGTCGACACAGACACCATCCGGCACCGCCGGATGGTGTTTTTTTTTGGTGACACCCCTCCGGACTGGCACAATCGGTTCCCGGGCGCTCTCTTCACCAGGCAGAGGTTTCAGGGGCATGCAAAAAGTACTGTTGTTCATCGACCAGGTCAGCACCTGGATCGGGCAGGCGTTTTCGTGGCTGATCGTGGGCCTGACGCTGCTGATCTCGTGGGAGGTATTTTCCCGCTACGCGCTCGATCAGCCGCACGCCTGGGCGTTCGACGTGATGATCATGCTGTACGGAACGCTGTTCATGATGGCGGGCGCCTACACGCTGTCGAAGAACGGGCACGTCCGCGGCGACGTGCTCTACGGGTTTTTCCCGCCGCGCGTGCAGGCGGGGCTCGACCTGACGCTCTATGTCCTGTTCTTCGTGCCCGGGGTCGTGGCGCTGGCCTACGCGGGCTATACGTACGCGGCCGAGTCGTGGGCGATCAACGAACACTCGAACATCACCGCCGAAGGCCCCCCGATCTATCCGTTCAAGATGGTGATCCCGATCGCCGGTGCCATCCTGCTCCTGCAGGGCTTCGTCGAGATGGTGCGCTGCGGGCTCTGTCTCAAGCACGGCTATTGGCCGTCGCGAGAGGCTGACGTCGAGGAGGTCGACGTCGACAAGCTGAAGGACATGGTCCACGTCAAGGACGAGGACATCGAGAAGCTCGACGCGCTGGTGATCCAGCAGGGGCGGGCGCGATGAGAGTGCGCAAGGAGTTGTGGTTCGGCTTTTCGCTGATGGCGATCGTCATCGTCACGGTGCTGGCGTTCGCGCCCTGGGGAAACATCCACAATGGCCATCTGGGGCTGCTGATGCTGGCCCTGATCGTAGTCGGCATCATGCTGGGATTCCCCACGGCGTTCACGCTGATGGGCATGGGGATGTTTTTCGCGTGGCTCTATTACCGCGGCGTGAACCCGGCGCTCGCCACCCAGCAGGTGCTCGACCTCATGGTGCAGCGCGCCTACGGCGTGATGTCGAACGACGTGCTGATCGCGATTCCGCTGTTCGTGTTCATGGGCTACCTGGTCGAGCGCGCCGCGTTGATCGACCGGTTGTTCAAAAGCCTGCACCTGGCGACCGCGCGCGTGCCGGGCTCGCTGGCGGTCGCGACGATCGTCACCTGCGCGATTTTCGCCACCGCCACGGGCATCGTCGGCGCCGTGGTGACGCTGATGGGACTGCTCGCCTTTCCGGCCATGCTGAAGGCCGGTTACAACATCAAGGTGTCCGCGGGCGCGATCACCGCGGGCGGCTGTCTCGGCATCCTGATCCCGCCGTCGGTGCTGCTGATCGTCTACGGGGCGACGGCGGGGGTCTCCGTCGTGCAGTTGTACGCCGGTGCGTTCTTTCCCGGCTTGATGCTGGCGGGTCTCTACATCGGTTACGTCATCGTCCTGGCGAAACTCCGGCCCGAGCTGATGCCGCCGCTGGGGGAGGAAGAGCGGCGCGTGGCGTTGCCGCCGACCGCGGCGGCGCTGGCGCCGCGGGGCCGCAACGCGCTCGCCGGGCTGTGGCGCGCACTGGTCCACGGCGGTGCTGCCAGGCCCGCGGTACTCGGTCAGCTCCTCGTCTCGCTGCTGCCGGCGTTTTTCTTCGCGGCCCTGCTCGGCACCACCTACTGGCTGGCCACCTCGCCGGTCGTCGAGGAGGACCTGAGCGGTCTCGAGATCAGCAATTTCGCGGGGTCCGACAACAAAGCGGAAAACGTTGAGTCGACCGGCCTTCAGGAGCCGCCGACCGAAGAGGGCAAGGACGCCAAGGACGGCGCGCCGCAGGCCCTGGGCGAAGCGCCGAAGGAAGAGCCCGCCGCCGAGGTCAAGGCGCCCGCGGAGCCCACGGCGGCTCCCGAGCGGCGGCCGACCCCGCAGTGGTACTGGATCATGGCGCTGATCGGCGTGGTGGCGCTCGGCGGAATCTACCGGCTGCTGAACTGGGAACGGCTCGAAATCTTCAAATTCCTGCTGGCATCGTTTTTCCCGCTGGCGGTGCTGATCATCGCGGTGCTCGGCTCCATCGTGTTCGGCCTCGCCACGCCGACCGAAGCGGCCGCCGTCGGCGCGTTCGGCGGGTTCGTGCTGGCCATGGGCTACCGCTTCACCGCCAACTGGCGTGGCCGCACGCAGACCACGGTGTCCGCCGGTGCCGTGGCCTGGGCGACCACGCGGCAACTCGGCACCATCCTCAAGGAATCCTCGTTCCTGACGGCGAAGACGAGCGCGATGGTGTGCTGGCTGTTCGTGGGTTCCGCGATCTTTTCCGCGGCGTTCGCGCTGCTCGGCGGCCAGGAGCTGATCGAGAAGTGGGTGCTGTCGATGAACCTGACGCCGCTCCAGTTCATGATCCTGGCCCAGTTCATCATTTTCATCCTGGGCTGGCCGCTGGAGTGGACCGAGATCATCGTCATCTTCATGCCGATCTTCATTCCGCTGCTGCCGCACTTCAATATCGACCCGCTGTTCTTCGGCCTGCTGGTCGCGCTCAACCTGCAGACGGCGTTCCTGTCGCCGCCGGTCGCGATGGCCGCGTTCTATCTGAAGGGGGTCTCGCCGCCGCACGTGACGCTGAACCAGATCTTCGCGGGGATGATGCCGTACATGGCGATCCAGGTTCTCGCCGTGATCCTGCTGTACCTCTTCCCGGAGATCGGATTGTGGCTGCCGCACACGCTGTACAAGTGACGGGCGGGTGGGGTTCGCGAACATGCCCGTGATCAAGATCGAACAGGACCTGACCGGCACCGTGATCCCGGTGCTGGATCTGGAGGCTTACCGGACGGACGTGCCGGGCGCAGTCGAAGAACTCGGCCGCGAGCTTCACGACGCCTGTACCCGCGTCGGCTTCTACTACATCAAAAATCACGGCGTGCCGAAGGCGGTGACGGCCGAACTGTTCCGCCAGTCGCAGCGCTTCCACGCGCAGCCGGCGGCGGACAAGAACAGGCTCAGGGTCAACGCCAACAAGATCGGCTACCTGGAACTGGCGACCAGCTTCACCCGCCACGCGGGGGCGCTGACCGAGGGACGGAAGCCGAATCTGAACGCCTCGTTCGTCCTGCGGCGCGAACTGCGGCCGGACGATCCGGACGTGCTGGCCGGCAAGCCCTTCACCGGGCTCAACCAGTGGCCGGACAACCTGCCCGGATTTCGCGAGGGCTGCGTCGCCTACCTGGCCGCCATGGAAAATCTCGGACGCAGCCTGCTGCCGGTCTACAGCGCCGCGCTCGGCATGCCGAAGGATTTCTTTGCGGCGGCCTTTCGCAAGCCGACCGTGAGTTTTCGCCTGCTGCACTATCCGTCCCAGGGCAAACCCGATGGCGAGCAGTTCGGACTGGCCCCGCATACCGACAACGGCTTCATCACCATCCTTGCCCAGTCGGAGGTGCCGGGATTGGCGATCCGCACGGCGGATGGCCGCTGGGTGGCGGCGCCCGCCCTGGACGACCATTTCCTGATCAACACCGGCGACCTGCTGCGGCGCTGGACCAACGACCGCTTCCTGTCGACGCCGCACATGGTGATCAACCAGGCGGGCGTGGAGCGCTACTCGGCGCCGTATTTCTTCCATCCCGACCTCGACACCCTGATCGAATGCCTGCCGACCTGCGTCGCGCCTGGCGAGCAGCCGCGGCATCCGCCCGTGCTGTTCCTCGACCAGTACCGGTCGTTCGTGACCAAGAACTATCCGACGGTGGCGCCGGCGGCCGCCACGGCCGCCTGATCGTCCGGCGCCGCGCCGGGC
>JBOIEQ010000214.1:0-5301 GCA_050741255.1 Burkholderiales bacterium
AAGATGCCGTAGCCGCTGGCGAGTTCTTCGTTCAGGTCTTTGTCGCTCATTGACTTGGCTTTGGCGTCCAGCATGTCCGCGGCGCGGATGGTGTCCACGGCAAAGCTGCGGATGCCCTCGCGCGCGTGGCACCAGGCGTCGAGGTACCAGTTGTCCCGGTAGTGGACCAGGCGCTGGGGAGAAACCTCCCGGTCCGTCTCTGCATCGTTGGCGCGGCTGTAGTACTTGAGCTTCAGGCGCCGGCGCTTCAACGTGGCGGCGGCCACGGTCTCGAAGTGCGGGAGCGCCATCTTCCGGCGGCCGGCGTGCAGCAGGCGCACGCGGTTGCGGACTTCCGCGGCCTCGTGGTCGGCGGAGCCGAGCAGTTGTTCGAAGCGCTTCCGCAGCGGGGCCAACTGGCCGGCCAGCAGGCCCGGCCCGACGTCCTCCAGCAGCTTCTCCGCGGCGAGCAGCGCGTGGATCTCGCCGGCGCTGAACCACAGGCCGGGCAGCTCGTAGGCGGGGGCGTTCTTGTCCGGGGCGGTGAAGGTGTAGCCGTTCTTCGCGCGGTCCCACACGATGGGCGCGTGGAAGCGGTTGCGCATGTATTCGATGTCCCGCTTGAAGGTGGCGAGCGAGACTTCCAGGGCGTCGAGGAAGGCGCGCACCGGCACGACCCTGCGCTCCTGCAGCATGCGGTCGATGCGGTAGAAGCGTTCGGTGCGGTCCATTGAAACCGTGAGGGGTGAGGCGTGAGGGGTGAGGGGTAAACCGACCGGGGGGATTATGCCGGGGGAATGTAGGACAAGCGTGGGAAATGGAAAGCTGCGTTAAAACAAGGTCAACATGGATCCCGGCTCGGGGGCCGGGATGACGGTTCTTTTGGGGTGCGCCTCGGAAGCTGGGATGACGGGCTGACCCTCCACCCTGGATCCCGGCTCGGGGCCGGGATGACGGTTCTTTTGGGGTGCACCTCGGAAGCTGGGATGACGGGCTGACCCGTCACCCTGGATCCCGGCTCGTGGGCCGGGATGATGGGCACTTTTCAAGCGAAGGACCGGATCCCGGATCAGGTCCGGGATGACGGGCTACTTCCAGCGGGCGGGGATGGGGGCATTGCTCCTTGCCTGCTTGCGGGTGCGGGCTGTGACGGGAGCCAACCGCTCCACGCTTACCGCCGGCCCCTACCCGCGGGCAGCGCCATGCCTTCGTTGAGAATCTCGGCATAGCGCGCGTAGCTGAATACCCGACCGCGCTGCTTGCGCGTGAGCTCGGCGACGATCCCGAGGCGCTCCAGGTGCGCCAGCGACTTGTTCACGGTGGCCGGCGTGAGGCCGGTGGCCGCCGCGAGTGACGCGGCGGTGGCAATCGGCTGGCGCTGGAGCGCCTTGTGCAAGGCCGCTGCTGATGCCGCCGCGCGGCCCAGCGCTTCGATGCGCAGGCCGTCCGCGGCGGCCAGCTCGAGCATCCGCTTGGCCGACGTGGCCGCTTGCGTGGCGCTGGAGGCAACGGCATCGGCGAAGAATTCCAGCCAGCTTTCCCAGTCGCCGGACAGGCGCACGGCGTTCAGCAGCTCGTAATAGGTCTGGCGATGTTCCTTGAAATGAAGGCTGAGATACAAGAGCGGCTCGCGCAGCAGCCCATCGGCCGCCAGTTGCAATGCGATCAGCAGACGGCCCACCCGCCCGTTGCCGTCGAGGAAGGGGTGGATCGTCTCGAACTGGACATGCGCCAGCGCCGCCCTGACGAGCGGCGGCGTCGGCTCGGGTTGGTCGTGCAGGAAACGTTCGAAGTGCTTCAAGCTCTCGTTCAGCTCGTTCGCCGGCGGCGGGACGAACACGGCGTTGCCCGGCCGCGTGCCGCCGATCCAGACTTGGCTGCGGCGAAACTCGCCGGGGGTGAGTTTGGCCCCGCGCCCGTGGCCCAGGAGCTTGCCGTGCACCTCGCGAATCAGGCGCAGGGAAAGCGGGAAGCCTCCGCGCAGGCGCTTCAGGCCATGCTCCAGCGCCGCGACGTAGCAACTGACCTCGCGCGCATCCTCCACCGGCACGCCCGGCTGCTCGTCGAGTTCGAACAGCATCAGGTCCGCCAGCGAGGATTGCGTGCCCTCGATCATCGACGACAGGACAGCTTCCTTGCGCACGAAGCTGTAGAGCAACAGTGCGGCATTGGGCAGAAGGTCGGTGACGGCATCGAGCCGGCCGAGCGCCACGAGCGCAGCGTCGTAACGGGCCCGCAGCGCGGGGGTCCAGTCGATCGCCGGCCGAGGCGGCAACGGCGCCGGGACGAAGGCCTGGAAGGCCTCACCGGCGGTGGCAAGCTTGAGATAGCGGCCCTGCAGTGAGCGCTTCATGGGGTATCAGGACCCTAAATTAGCGATTTCCGCTATTTTAGGTTAATGCTTAATCGTATAACAATAGTGCGGATAAAAGCGGCTCACTGGATCCCGGATCAGGTCCGGGATGACGGGCTGCTCCGGGCGGCCGGAATCAGCCTGATGCCGACAGCGGCGCCACGGCGCCGGGCGCTAGGGTGCGACTGTCTCGATTCCTTCGAGGAGCCGCCATGCCGCAATCACCGACCTGTTCCCATCCGGAATGCACCTGCGCCGTCGCCAACGCGGGGGCGTACTGCAGCGAGGAATGCAAGATCGCCCAGCCGGGCAGCGCCTGCCCCTGCCCGCACCCGACGTGCGGCGGTCACGGCGACGTCGATCCGCAGACCGTGGCCGAGAAGCTCTGAGCGGAGACCCGTTGCGCGCGGCGCGAGCGGGAAAGCAGCGCCGGGTTTGGCACAATCCACCTTTCAGGCGGGCGGGACCACTCGACTTCGCCGCGAACCCGGATTCATCATGAAGCGTCCTTATGTGTTGTTGGCCGCGGCCCTGGCCGCGTGCGACGGAGGCGAAACGGCGCCCGGCGAAGCGCTGCGCTTCGACTACACCAGTCCGAAGGAGATCCAGGTCACGATCGACTGCGTCGAGAGCAGCGCCAAGCGGAACGGCACCTACTGGATCGAGCGGTTCCAGCTGAAGGCGCCTACCGGTTACGTCGCCTCCGCCAACACGCGGCAGGATGGCGTCATTGCCGTGATCAACATCAGTCCGACTCCCGACGGCAGCGCCATCACCGTGCACACGCCACGGCGCCTGCATGGGCAGAGCAATGCGGAAAAGGTCGTCAGCGGGTGCGTGGGCGAGGTGCCCTGAGTCTTCCTCCCCCGGGGGCCCGCCCGCCAGCGGGCCCCTGCACCGCTATCAGCCTGACGCCGACAGGGCGCCCATACGCAGACGGTGGCGGCGCTGGCGGTGGATCTGGCCTGCGTCGGCCCGGAGAACCGGCTCGGCGCTTCCGTGCACCAGCAACCGAACCCGCGCGGCTGGGGCTGGTAACCCCCGGCACGCAACCGGAGCGGCGCGCCTGTACTGGTTGATCGAATTGTGGGATGTTCCGGGCGAAATGGAGCGCCCCGGGATCATCGACCTGCCGCGACGATGCGTCAGCTTTTCTTCTTGCGATAGACCCAGCTGAACGCCCCGCCACCGGCCATCAGCGCCGCGTTCAGCCAGAACGTGGGCGGCAGCCCGATCGCCGAGGCGAGGACGCCGAACAGCACCGGAGACACGACCTTGGTGATCTGGTTGGTGGAGAACTTCAGCCCCAGCGCTTCGGCGGAGCGGCCGTCCGCGGAGTTGGCGTACATGAGAATGATGATGATGGGCTGGCCGCAGCCCATGCCGAGCCCGAACACGAAGGACACCGCGGCCAGCACGGCGACGCTCTGGAAGAAGGGAATCAGGAGGAGCCCCGTCGCGCTCATGAAAAACGCGTAGGTGAGCACCTGGTTCTCGCCGTAGCGGCGCATCAGTTGCGGCAGTACCGCGCGCACGACAAAGGCGGCGGTGGCGTTAGCGGCCATCACGATCCCGATGCTGGACGCCGACAGGCCGATACCATGGCCGTAGACCGGCATATACATCAGGTACAGGTTCAGCCCGGCGCTGAGGAGGCAGCCGGTCACCAGCATGCGCTGCACGAGCGGGTCTTTCAGCATGCGCCGGATGCCGCCGCCCGTGGCGCCCGCGGCCGCCGGCTTGCGCATGCCGCCCGGGATGCCCTTGCCGCGCCACAGGATCAGCGCGGCCGGCAGCAGCGCCAGCACGGCCAGCACGAGGCAGGTGGTGGCGTAGTTCACGTGGTCGATCAGGAAGCCGCCCGAGAGCGGGCCCAGGAACTGCGAGGTGGAAATCGACAGCGTGTAGTTGCTGAAATTGCGCGCCTGCGTCTGCGGCGTGCTGAGGAGGCCGACGAGGTTCTGCGTCGCCAGGTGGAAGTAGACGATGGACAGGCCCAGCATCAGGCTGGCGACGAACAGCGCGGGGATCGCGGGCACGAAGTACGGCAGCAGCAGGCCGATGCCGCCGGCGGAGGTGCCGAAGACCATGGGCCGGCGCGCCCCGGCGCGGTCGATCAGCTTGCCGGCGCTGACGCCCAGCAGCGCGGGAAACAGCGAGAACATGCCCGCCAGCACGCCCACGGTGAGCGCGCTCGCCCCCAGGTGGAGCGCGTACAGCGACAGCGTCATCTGCGCGGCGAACACGCTGACGCCGTTCAGCAGGCTCAGGAGGTAGACGAAATAGACGGACACGGTGTGACGGGGAGCAATTACCGGACCAGTGCACGAGGCAATGGCCGGAGGGTTGAAAGCGCCTGACGAAATGAATTGTTCTGGTGACTCCCCTCCTGTTCAAGGCGGGGTGGATGCGTAGCAGACGGGGTGGTTACGGCGGCACTTCGTGCTCCCACCACCCCGCCCGCTGTCGCGGGCACCCCTCCTCGGACAGGAGGGGATTAAGTTTGTTAAGCGCGCTCAGTCCTTGCCCTCCAGCTTCGCCACCAGCCCGCCGAGGCCCAGCAGCGCGGCATTGAGCCAGAACACCGCGCCGATGCCCATGAAGGCGGTGGCGGCGCCAAAGAGCATGGGAGTGACGAGCCGGCTCGCGTTATCCACGGCGAAGCGCAGGCCCAGCCCGGCGCCGGACCGTCCTTTGGGGGAGCGGTTGTACATGAGCGTCAGTGAAATGGGCTGGCTGACGTTGAGCCCGCAGCCGAAGATGAACGAGATGATGCCCAGCGCGAGGGCGCCGTTCGCGAAGGGCACGATGGCCAGGCACACGCCGCCCAGCGCCAGGGCGAGTCCGAACAGGCGCAGCGCGCCCACGCGCGCGATGAGCTGCGGCAGAATGATGCGCGCGAGGAAGCCGCCGGCCGCGGACATGGCGATGATGAGGCCGATGGCGCTGGCGGAGATGCCCTGCCCGGC
>JBOIEQ010000215.1:0-5263 GCA_050741255.1 Burkholderiales bacterium
CGATCGCGCGCGCGATCGTGCACCGGCCGGCGATACTTCTCGCCGACGAACCGACCGGCAATCTCGACACCGAGTACGCGCGCGGCATCGGCGAACTGTTCCGCGCCTTCCACCAGGTCGGCGTAACCGTGGTGCTCGCCACGCACGACCGCGACCTGGTCGCCCAGCTCGCGCCGCGCACGGTACAGCTCGACCACGGAGCAATCGCCGCATGAGGGCCTGGTTCGCCCAGCACGCGCGCGCGGTGCGCGGCACGCTGGCCGCGTTCGCGCAGGCACCGCTGGGCACGCTGTTCAACGCGGCGGTCATCGCCCTGGCGCTCGCGCTGCCGGCCGCGCTGTGGCAATTGGCGGGTCAGTTGCAGGGGGCCTCGCACCACGCCGGCGCGGCGCCCCAGTTATCGGTGTTCATGACGGTGGAGGCGAGCCGCGACGAGGCGCGCGCCATCGAGAAACGGCTCCGGCAGGCCCCCGGCGTCGCGCGCGTCGAGTTCGTGCCGCGCGAGCAGGCGCTGGCCGACCTGCGCAAGCAGGCGGGACTGGAGGATGCGCTCGACAGCCTCGGCGGCAACCCGCTGCCGGATGCGTTTGTCATCACGCTGGCCGACGCGGCGCCCGCGGGACTGGAAACGCTGCGCGACGAACTGCGCCAGTGGCCCAAGGTCGCCCACGTGGCGCTCGATGCGTTGTGGGCGCGGCGGCTGGACGCGGCGCTGCGCATCGCGCGCGGGGTGGCCGCCGCGCTGCTGGCACTGCTCGGCATCGCGCTCGTCGCCGCGACCTTCAACACGATCCGCCTGCAGATCCTGACCCGGCGCGACGAAATCGCGGTCCTGCAGGCGATCGGCGCGACCGGCGGTTACGTGCGCCGCCCTTTCCTGTATTACGGCGCCCTGCTCGGACTGGCCGGGGGCCTGCTCGCCTGGCTGCTGCTGGCGGCGGCCACCTGGGCGGGCAACCAGGGGCTCGCCCCGCTCGCCGCGCTCTATGGCGCGGAGTGGCGGCTCGTCCCCCTGCCCGCCGGCCCGGGGGGGGCGTTGATGGCCATCGCCACCGGCCTCGGCTGGCTCGGCGCCTGGCTTTCGGTCAGCCGGCACTTACAGCGGGATTAGCTTTTGGCCGCTGGAAGGCAGCTGGGCGGAAGGTAATCTAAGTAACTGATTCCTGAAGGAACATTAGGGGAACTTTCTCCCCGTTCTGGCACTCTCATATCGCGAGTGCTAAACTGATTTCAGGAGGGTCAAATGACTCACGCAATGTCTGCCACGCCGAACGGATCGTCCGCTGCCGCCCTGGCGCTGCCGGTTGCGCTTCCCGCGGTGCCGACGACGGCGGCCAGTCTGGACCAATACATCCAGGTGGTGAACCGCCTGCCCCTGCTCACCCAGGAGCAGGAGATCGACTACGCCACCCGGTTCCGCGAACGCGAGGACCTGGAAGCCGCGCGCCAGCTGGTGATGTCGCACCTGCGCGTGGTGGTGTCGATCGCCCGCGGCTACAACGGCTACGGCCTGCCGCAGGGTGACCTGATCCAGGAAGGCAACATCGGCCTGATGAAGGCGGTGAAGCGCTTCGATCCCACCCGCGGCGTGCGGCTGGTGTCCTTCGCCGTGCACTGGATCCGCGCGGAGATGCACGAGTTCATCCTGCGCAACTGGCGCATCGTGAAGGTCGCGACCACCAAGGCGCAGCGCAAGCTGTTCTTCAACCTGCGCAGCCTCAAGACCGGCCACGGCACGCTGGGCCCGGACGGGGTGCAGGCGATCGCCCAGCAGCTGAACGTCAAGCCCGAGGAAGTCGTGGAGATGGAAAGCCGCCTGGGCGGACGCGACATCGCGCTGGAACCGGCGGGCGAGGAGGACGACGACAAGGTGGCCTATGCGCCCATCGCCTACCTGGCGGCGAACGCGGACGACGAGCCGAGCCGGCTGCTGGAGCATGAAGAGTCCGAGCGAAACCGCGGCGAAGCGCTGCAGCAGGCGCTCGCGGATCTCGACGCGCGCAGCCGCCGCATCATCGAGGCGCGCTGGCTGCGTGAGTCCGATACCGCGACCCTCCATGACCTGGCGGCGGAGTTCGGCGTGTCGGCCGAACGCATCCGGCAGATCGAGGCCAAGGCGATGAAGAAGATGCGCGGCGTGCTCGCGCCGGCGACCGCCTGACGTTCGGGTCGCCGCAATAAAAAGGGAGCGCACTGCGCTCCCTTTTTTTATCCGTTCCTTTGTCCCAGCGGCGGCAGCCTACAGCGGCAATCCCTCTTTGACCCCGGCCAGCGCCCCGCGCAGGGCTTCGGCGGCTGCCTCGGTCATACCGTGCTGCTCGCCCGTGGCGAGGAAGCGCTCGAGCGCCTGACCGCAACCGTAGTCCGCGACGAATGACCACTCCGCCGCCAGTTTCGCATGGGCAATACGGCGCAGGGCGAGCCGCCCGCTCTGCATGGGCACGATGTAATCCCACGTCCGGCTGCGGCGCACGAGCACCGCAGTCTGGCCATGGCGATTGCGCAGCAGCATTACAGCGGCGCGAAGTGGTCGACCAGCAACGCCGCGAACAGCAAGGACAGGTACAGGATGGAATAGCGGAAGGTCTGGCGCGCGAGCGCGTCGCTGTACTGGCGGTAGATGCGGATCGCGTACCACAGGAACACGCCGCCCAGCGCGATCGCCGACGCGAGATAGATCCAGCTCGACAGCCGGGTGGCGAAGGGCAGCAGCGACACCGCCACCAGCAGCACGGTGTAGAACAGCACATGCAGCTGCGTGAAGCGCTCGCCGTGGGTGACCGGCAGCATCGGCAGGCCGGCGCGCGCGTACTCTTCGCGGCGATAGAGCGCCAGCGCCCAGAAGTGCGGCGGCGTCCATGCGTAGATGATGAGGAACAGCACCAGCGCGTCGGGCGACACCGTGTTGGTGACCGCCGCCCAGCCCAGCACCGGCGGCATCGCGCCGGACGCGCCGCCGATCACGATGTTCTGCGGCGTCAGGGGCTTGAGGATGACGGTGTAGATCACGGCATAGCCAACGAACGTGCCGAGTGTCAGCCACATGGTGAGCGGGTTGACCCACTGATTCAGCACGTAGAGTCCGCAGCCGCCGACGATGCCGGCAAAAATCAGCGTCTCGGTCGAGGTCAGCTCGCCGCGCGGCAGCGGGCGGGCGCGCGTGCGCGCCATGACCGCGTCGATCTTCTGCTCGACCAGGCAGTTGAAGGCGGCGGCGGCGCCCGCCACCAGCGCGATACCCAGCGTGGCCATCGCCGCGGCGAACGCGAAGCGCGCGTCAAGCGCGCCGGGCGGCACCGCGAGGAACATGCCGATCACCGCGCAGAACACGATCAGCATGACCACGCGCGGCTTGGTCAGCGCGAGAAACTGGCTCAACTTGCCGAAGCCGGGGAGGGACAGTGCAGAATGGCTGGAAGCCATGGCGAATGAGGGGTCTGGCCGGGAAGAAATCAGGATTTTAGCACCGGCGGCACGCGGTCCCGCGCCGCTTCAACCGACCTGCGACACCTTCAGCAGGCGCGTCAGGTCTTTCTTGATGCGGTTGGGATCGGCGCCCCGCGGGTAGCGCATCATCACGTTCCCCAGCGGGTCCACCACGTACAGGAAATCGGCCGGCTGGCCCGTCGCCGGGAACTGCGCCAGCACCGGCGCGCCGGCGGCGCGCACGATCCACAGGCCCTCCAGCGCCGCCGGCGGCGCCCCGGCGGGCGCGCCGTCATCGCTCACCAGCCAGACGCGTTCCACGCGGTCCATTTCCTTGCCCTGCGTCAGCCGCAGCTGGCGCAGCCAGACGAGCTTTTCGCCGCACCAGGCGTCGCACGCGGCGCGATCCACCGACACCAGCAGCCATTTGCCGCGCAGGCGCTCGAACGCGAACGGCTTTCCATTGGCCAGCGTGAGCGGCGCGTCCGCCAGCCGCTGCGGCGGCAGCAGCTCGCCGTAGTTCACGGTGCCCGCCGGCCGCCAGAAATAAAACGCGGCATACGACGCGACGATGGGCGCCACGCACACCGCGAGCAGCAGCCAGAGGGCGCGCGTACTGCGCGGACGGGGCGGCGCGTCAGGCCGGGCGGCGGCGGGATCGTCGGACATGGCTCACCAGAAAAAATACGAGCAGCGTGACGCCCAGCGCGAACCACTGGAAGACGTAGCCGTAGTGGCGGTCGATGCCGAAGTCCGGCGCCGGCCAGTCGCGCACGAGGCCGTCTTCCGCATCGTTGTACTGCCGGATGACGAAGGGCTGGATCGCCAGCCCGGTGGCCTGGCGGTAGCGTTCCAACACCAGGTTCTGCCACACGTTGCCCTCGCCGGTCTTGGTGGACAGTTCAAGGAAGCGGCCGCCCGGCTCGACGGCGAGGCCGGTGACGGTCACTTCGCCGCCAGGCGTGCGCACGGCCGGCAGGCGCGCGCGGTCGCCGGTGCCGGCGATCCAGCCGCGGTCCACGAGCACATGCAATCCCTTGTCGCCGCCGCCCGTGAGCGCGAGCGGCATCAACACCTGATAGCCGGGAACACCTTTGTACACCCGGTTGTCCAGGAACACCGCGTGGGCGGGATCGAAGCGCCCGCGTGCCTCCACCCGGCGCAGCGCCGCCGTTTCAACGGGCGTCGGCGTCGCAGTGACCAGCAGCGGCGGCTCGCCGGAGCGGGCCGCGAGTGCATCGGCGCGCGCCTGCTTTTCCGCGGCCCGCGACAGTTGCCAGACGCCCAGCGCGCATGCGAGCGCGATGCCGCAGGCGGTCGCGAACAGCGGCAGCCAGCGCGCGGTGTGTGTGCGCGTGGAGGGAACGTCCGTCATGGATTACACTGAATTCCCATGAAAGTTATCGTCATCCTGTTTCTCGTCTGCATCGTCGGCAGTCTGGGCTCCGCGCTGTACTTCATCATGAAGGACAAGGGCGGCGGCGAGCGGGCCGTCAAGGCGCTCACGCTGCGCGTCGCGTTTTCCGTCGTGCTGTTCCTGCTGCTGATGGCGGCCACCTACTTCGGGCTCGTCACGCAGAAGTTGTAAACGGCAAACGTTTCGACCGGCCCTGCCCGGTACGTTCCGGCAAAACCCGAAAAACCAAAAAAAACGCCGCACGAATGCGGCGCAATCCAGGTCCCCGAATGGCCCGGGGCCCCCTCCTTTTATCCGGTTGAGCGTCCGAACGTTCAGACCAGCCAGTAGACGAACACGAACAGGCCGAGCCAGACGACGTCGACGAAGTGCCAGTACCAGGCCACGCCCTCGAAGCCGAAATGATGGTCGGGCGTGAAG
>JBOIEQ010000216.1:0-5236 GCA_050741255.1 Burkholderiales bacterium
GGGTGCCACCGGACTGATGTGGTCGGTGGTGAGCTTGTTGCCGAAAATGCCCAGCGCGCGCGCGCCTTTGACGTCGCTGATTTTCGGCAGCTCGCGCTTGAAGCCCTCGAACAGCGGCGGCTCGAGCAGGTAGGTCGACTTGTTGTCCCACTGGTACAGCGCGCCCTTGGCTTCGGGAATCGCGTCCCACAGGTCCTTCGCGCCGGCGAGATCACCGTACTCGCGTTTGAAGTTCGCGGGGTTGGTCGCGAACTTCATTACCGCCTCGACTTCGGCTGGCGTCGGCCACAGATCCTTCAGGTAGACCGGCTTGCCGTTCTTGTCGTTACCGATGGCATCGGTGCTCATGTCGCGCAGCACCGTGCCGGCGAGCGCGAAGGCCACCACCAGCGGGGGGCTCATCAGGAAGTTGGCCTTGAGGCTCTGGTGCACGCGGGCCTCGAAGTTGCGGTTGCCCGACAGTACGGCCGCGGTGATCAGGTCGTTCTTGACCACGGTGTCTTCGAGTTCCTTGTCCAGTGGTCCGGCGAGGCCCATGCAGGTGGTGCAGCCGTAGGCGACGACGTGAAAGCCGAGCTGCTCCAGATAGGGCAGCAGGCCGGCGTCACGCAGGTAGGCGGTGACGACCTTGGAACCAGGGGCCATCGAAGTCTTGACGCGCGGGTGCGGCTTCATGCCCCGCTCGACGGCTTTCTTGGCCAGCAGTCCCGCGGCGAGCAGCACCCAGGGGTTGGACGTATTGGTGCAGGACGTGATGGCGGCGATCAGGACGTCGCCGTTGCCCACATCCATGTCCGCCTTCACGGGCACGCGCTTGGCGAGGTCGGCGGCGTTCTTGCCGTAGCCGCCTTCGGGTACCGGTTTGGAGAACAGTTCAGTGAAGCGGCTCTTGATGCCTTCGAGGTTGATGCGGTCTTCCGGTTGCTTCGGACCCGACACGCTGGGGCGCACGGTCGAGAGGTCGAGTTCGACGACCTGCGAGTAATCGATCTCGCCTTTCCTGGGGATGCCGTACATGCCCTGCGCCTTGAGGTAGGACTCGATGGCGTCGACGTGCTCTTCGCGGCCGGACATGCGGTAGTACTCGAGTGTCTTGTCGTCGATCGCGAAGAAGCCGCAAGTGGCGCCGTAGTCGGGCGCCATGTTGGCGACCGTTGCGCGGTCGGTCGGGGAGAGTGACGTGGCGCCCTCGCCGAAGTACTCCACGAACTTGTTGACGACCTTGGTCTTGCGGAGCAACTCGGTGACGGTCAGCACCAGGTCGGTTGCGGTGACGCCCTCGCGCAGCTTCCCGGTCATGTGCACGCCGACCACGTCTGGCGTCAGGAAGTAGTAGGGCTGGCCCAGCATGCCGGCTTCGGCTTCGATGCCGCCCACGCCCCAGGCCAGCACGCCGATGGCGTTGACCATGGTGGTGTGCGAGTCGGTGCCGACGGTGGAATCGGGGAAATACACGCCGTCCCGTTCCCAGACGCCACGCGACAGGTATTCGAGGTTGACCTGGTGGCAGATGCCGTTGCCGGGCGGCACGACGCGGATGCCCGAGAAGGCGGCCTTGGCCCACTTGAGGAAGGTGTAGCGCTCGCCGTTGCGCTCGAACTCGATTTCCATGTTCTTGCGCAGCGCGTCGACCGAGTTGTGCACGTCGACGACGACGGAGTGGTCGACCACCAGATCGACCGGCACCAGCGGCTCGATCCGGGTCGGGTCGAACTTCTGGCGCTGCGCTTCGGCGCGCATGGCGGCGAAGTCGTTCAGGGCCGGGAAGCCGGCCATGTCCTGCAGCATGATGCGCGCGAGCACGAAGGGCACTTCCGCGGTGCGCGGCTCGTTCGGTTTCCAGCTCGCGAGGCTCCGCACGGCATCCTCGGTGATCCGCTTGCCGTCGCAGTTGCGCAGCACGGACTCCAGCACGACGCGCAGGCTCACGGGCAGGCGCGACGTCTTGCCGAGGCCCGCCTCTTCCAGGGCGGCGAGCGAATAGTATTTGCCGGTCTTGCCGGACTTGAGCTTGAATTCCCGAAGGGCCTTGAACGGATCGTGTGCCATTTAAACTTCCTTCCTTTCGTTGTCTCTGCGAATTGCGTGTCTTGCGTAACCGGATGCCTTAAACCGCGAGCAGGTCCGTGAACTCGTTGACCGGGGTCGCTTCCAGCCGCTTCTGGTCGGCGCAGAGCGCGAGGATCGCATTCTGCTGCTTCTCGGGGAAGCGGCGCGCGAGGTTGGTCGCGAACTTGGCCTCCAGCTCCGGAATGCCTTCCTTGCGCCGGCGCCGGTGGCCGAGCGGGTATTCGACCGCCACCTCCTTCGTCTTGGTGCCGTCCTTGAACTCCACCGTGATGGCGTTGGCGATCGAGCGTTTGGCCGGGTCGAGGTACTCCTTCGTGTAGCGCTTGTCCTCGACGCACACCATCTTCGCCCGCAGCGCGTCGATCCGCGGATCGGCGGCGATCCTGTCCTCGTAGTCCTCGGCCGTCAGCCGGCCGAAAATCAGCGGCACCGCCACCATGTACTGGATGCAGTGGTCGCGGTCGGCCGGGTTGTTGAGCGGGCCTTTCTTGTCGATGATGCGGATCGCCGATTCGTGGGTGCGGATGGTGATCTTTTTGATGTCGGCGATCCTGTCCTTCACCAGCAGATGCACCAGCATCGCGGCTTCCGCGGCGGTCTGGGCATGGAATTCGGCGGGGAAGGAGATCTTGAACAGCACGTTCTCCATCACGTACGAGCCGTAGTCGCGTTTGAATTTGAAGGGCTTGCCCTTGAACAGCACGTCGTAGAAGCCCCAGGACTTCGCCGTCAGCGCCGAGGGATAGCCCATTTCGCCCGTGCGGGCCATGAGGGCGAGGCGCACGGCGCGGCTGGTCGCGTCGCCGGCGGCCCACGACTTGCGGGAACCCGCGTTGGGTGCGTGGCGGTAGGTACGCAGCGACTGGCCGTCGATCCAGGCGTTGGACACTGCGTTGATGATCTCGTCCCGACCGAGACCGAGCAGGGTCGCCACCACGGCGGTGCTCGCCACCTTGACCAGCACGACGTGGTCGAGTCCCACGCGGTTGAAGCTGTTTTCCAGCGCGATCACGCCCTGGATCTCGTGGGCCTTGATCATGCCTTCCAGCACCACGCGCATGGTCAGCGGCCGCTTGCCGGCGGCCACCGCCGTGCGTGAGAGCCAGTCCGCCATCGCGAGGATGCCGCCGAGGTTGTCCGACGGGTGGCCCCATTCTGCGGCGAGCCAAGTGTCGTTGAAGTCGAGCCAGCGGATCATGCAGCCGATGTTGAAGGCGGCCTGCACCGGGTCGAGCTGGAAGGACGTGCCCGGCACTTTTGCGCCGTTCGGCACGACGGTGCCCGGGACGATCGGGCCCATCAGCTTGGTGCAGGCGGGGTAAGACAGCGCCTCGAAGCCGCAGCCCAGGGTGTCCATCAGACACAGGCGGGCGGTGTTCCAGGCTTCAGGACTCTTGACCTTGTAGCCAAGGACGTAATCGACGATGTCGACGAGGACCTTGTCGGGCTGGGGGCGGACGTTGGAAATGTGTGAGGACATTGGTTAACCCTTCAGATCAGCCGCAGAGACGCAGAGACGCAGAGAACACGGAGAAATTTACTCAAAGACTCTGCGTCCTCTGCGTCTCTGCGGCTATTTTGCTTTTGAAGTTGACTTGGCACGTTGGGTGAGCGGCACGAACTTGCGCGGTTCGGGCCCCGTGTAATTGGCGGTCGGACGGATGATCTTGCCGTCGATGCGCTGTTCGATCACGTGCGCGGCCCAGCCGGAGGTGCGCGAGATCACGAAAATGGGCGTGAACATCGCGGTCGGAATGCCGAGACGATGGTAGGACACGGCGGAGAACCAGTCGAGGTTCGCGAACATCTTTTTCTCGCGCCACATCACGGCCTCGATGCGGTCGGCGACCTCGAACATGGCCATGTCGTCCACCGCCTTCGACAACCGGCGCGCGACTTCCTTGATGATCTTGTTGCGCGGATCGCCGATCGTGTAGACCGGATGCCCGAAGCCGATCACGACTTCCTTGTTGGCGATGCGCGTGATGATGTCGGCTTCCGCGGCGTCGGGAGTCGGGTAGCGGTTCATGACCTCGAACGCCACCTCGTTGGCGCCGCCGTGTTTGGGCCCGCGCAATGCGCCGATCGCGCCGGTGATCGCGGAATGCATGTCGGCGCCGGTGCCGGTGATGCAGCGCGCGGTGAAGGTCGAGGCGTTGAACTCGTGCTCGGCGTACAGATTGAGCGAGGTGTGCATGGCGCGTACCCACGACGCGGACGGCGGCTTGCCGTGCAGCAGGTGCAGAAAGTGGCCACCGATGGAGTCATCGTCGGTTTCCACCTCGATGCGCCGGCCGTTCTGGCTGTAGTGGTACCAGTACAGCAACATGGAGCCGAACGAGGCCATCAGCCGGTCGGCGATGTCGCGCGCGCCCGGGAGGTTGTGGTCGTCCTTCTCGGGCAGCGCGGTGCCCAGCACGGAACAGCCCGTGCGCATCACGTCCATGGGGTGCGCGCCGGCCGGGACGGCTTCCAGCGCGGCTTTCACTGCCGCGGGCAGCCCGCGCAGCGACTTGAGCTTGATCTTGTAGTTGGCCAGTTGGGCCGCGGTCGGCAGGTGTTCGTGCACCAGCAGGTAGGCGATCTCCTCGAATTCGCAGTCGTCGGCGAGTTCGAGGATGTCGTAGCCGCGATAGTGCAGGTCGTTGCCGCTGCGGCCGACCGTGCACAGTGCCGTGTTGCCGGCCGTGATGCCGGACAGCGCGACGGACTTTTTCGGTTTGAAGACGGCGGGTGTTGGGCTGCTGCTCATGACTGGCTATCTCCTGGCTAGCTCGGGGCTGGGGTTCGCACTCGCGCGGCGCAAAAAAAACGGGGAGGCGCGCGGGATGGTGTTTTTCGCGCGGCTCCCCGTTCTTGATTCATCGGCGGATCAGGGCAGGAGGTCCTTGACCCCGTCCCGCTCTTCGTGAAGTTCCTTCAGCGTAGCATTGATGCGCGCGCGGCTGAATTCGCTGACTTCGATGCCTTTCACGATTTCGTATTTTCCGCTCTTGCAGGTGACGGGATACCCGAACATGACGCCTTCCGGTATGCCGTAGCTGCCGTCGGAGGGGATACCCATGCTGACCCAGTCGTTCGCCGGCGTGCCGGCGACCCAATCGCGCATGTGCTCGATCGCCGCGTTGGCCGCGCTGGCGGCGGACGAGAGGCCGCGTGCCTCAAT
>JBOIEQ010000217.1:0-5186 GCA_050741255.1 Burkholderiales bacterium
GGAGCCGGGGGCGGCGGTGTTCAAGAAGGTCAGCATCGTCACCAACATTCTGGGGATCAACACCGACAGCCAGAGCGTGCTGGTGCGCGGCCCGCTGGGGCAGCTGGCCGAAGTGAAGGTCAAGGATCCGAAAGTGCTGGCGGGACTCAAGACCGGAGGGCAGATCGACCTGACCTACATCGAGGGCCTGGTCGTCGCCGTGACGCCGGGTGCAGCGAGGAAGTAGGGGCTGGCACAGGCAATCGCGGCGGCGGTGGCACTCACCGCTGCCGCATCCGACAGCAGGGAGGTAGGCAGCATGAAGCGTCACCCGGTCGTTGTTTTGATTCTCGCGCTCTTCTTCGTCGCGGGGATGGTGAACATCACCTTGGCCCAGACCCCGCCACCCGGCGATCCCTGGCCGCGCCAGATCGCGCTTTCCAACGGAACTGCCCTGATTTACCAGCCACAGGTCAGCGCGTGGGACGGCAACCAGATCCAGATGCGCGCGGCCGTCGCCGTGACGCCGGCCGGCGGCGGTGCCCAGACCTACGGCTCGATTTTCGCGACGGCCACCACGCAGGTGGATCGTGCCGCGCGCACCGTGATGTTCAGCAACGTCAGCATCACGAAAAGCAGTTTCCCCGCGCTGGCCGACAAGGGGGCCGCCACGGTATCCGAACTGCAGGCGAAATTCGCGACGAGCACCCGCACGATTTCGCTAGACCGGGTGGAGGCCTCGCTGAAGGCGGCGGGGGTGAAGTCGCCGTCCTTCCCGGTCAAGAACGATCCGCCGCGGGTCATCGTGAGCAATACACCAGCGATCCTGGTCCCGATCGGCGGCGCGCCGGTGGTGAAGCCGCTGCCGGACGACAGCCGTTTCAAGCGGGTCATCAATACGCAGGCGCTGATCCTGCAGGCGGGACTGAGGGACGACTACTACCTCCATGTGTATGACGGCTGGCTGTCGTCAAGCTCGATCGATGGACCCTGGACGAAACCCTTCCGGGTGCCGTTCGGGATGGACGATGTCGCGAAGAAACTCGCGGCCAGCGGTGTAGTGGACCTGCTCGATGGCGGCCGCAACGCCAATCCGAAGCCCTCGCTCGCCAACGGCGTACCGGCGATCTACACGAGCCAGGTGCCGACCGAACTCGTCGTGTTCAAGGGGCAGCCGAATTTCGTGCCCATCCCCGGCACGCAGCTGCTGTGGGCGTCCAATACCCACGCCAACGTCATCATCGAGACCACCACGAATTACTACTACCTGATGCTCGCGGGCCGATGGTTCCGTTCGGGGGGGCTGACGGGGCCGTGGAGCTTCGTCGCAAGCAATGCGCTGCCGGATGATTTCGCCCGGATCCCGACGAGCTCTCCGGCGGGCGTCGTGCTGGCGTCCGTCGCCGGTACGCCGCAGGCGCAGGAGGCCGTGATCGCCAACTCCGTGCCGCAAACCGCAACGGTTCCCCGGGTGAACGGGCCGTCATTCGTGCCGAACTTCGACGGCGCGCCGCAGTTTCAGCCGATTGCGGGCACGGCGCTGGCGTATACGCCGAACGCATCGGTGCCGGTCATCCAGGTGGACCCGAACACCTATTACGCGGTAAATGCTGGCGTCTGGTTCACGGCGCCGGCGGTGACCGGCCCGTGGAGCGTCGCCACGTCGGTGCCCGCCGCGATCTATGCGATTCCGCCGTCCTCGCCGCTGCATTACGTCACCTACGTGCGTGTCTACGGATCGACGGCGCAGGTGGTTTACGTCGGCTACACCCCCGGCTACATGGGCACGGTGGTCGAGCCGAACGGCACGGTGGTGTACGGCACCGGCTATGCCTACACGCCCTGGGTGGGCTCGGTGTGGTATCCGCCGCCCTACACGTACGGCATCGCCGCGGTCCCCGTTTACAACCCGGCGGTGGGCTTCTCGTTCGGGTTTGCCGTGGGGCTTGCCAGCGCCGCCTGGGCCACGCCTTACTACGGCGCCGCCTACCACGGCTATCCCTGCTGCGGCAGCGCCAGCGCCAGCGTCTATGGCCAGTACGGCAACAAGACGTATTCCGGAACGCGGACGGCCTATTCCACGTCCAGCGGTACCGTCGGCTCGACCGCGAGCGGCAGCTATCGCAACAACGCCACCGGCACCACCGGCACGTATTCCGGCGGCCGCAGCTACAACCCCTACACGGGACAGGCGACGCGCAGCGGTTCGGTAACCGCCACCAACACGAAGGGCGGCACGGCGAGCGCCTCGGCCAGCCAGAGCTACAACGCCTATACGGGGCAAAAAACCGAAAACGCCAACGTGTCCGCGACCGGGGCCTCAGGCAACACCGTCGATCACACGGGGTCAACGACCTCGGGCCCGCAGGGCTACGGGCACACCGGGTCGACGACCGTGACCAACGCCGCGACCGGCCAGTCGAAGACCTACAACAGCGGTTCGCCGCCGGCCAACGACCATTACGCGGATGCGAGCGGCAATGTGTACAAGGGCAGTTCCAGCAGCGGCTGGCAGCAGCATTCGCCGAGTTCGGGCGGCTGGGGCAAGCCGTCCGGCGATACGTCCTCGATGGACCGGGAATCCGAGGCACGGAGCAGTGGCGCGGACCGTTTCAGCGGCTTTTCACGCGGCGGTGGCGGCCGCAGTTTTGGCGGCCGGCGGTGATCAACCCGTAAGGCCAGCAGGAGATCCCGTCATTCAATCCGGCTCCGCGCCCCGATCCGGCGAACCACGGCAGAATGGTGCGTACTGTCAGCCTGTCGCGATAATAAAATGGTGCCAACGTTGTAAGGCAACCGACGCTTCGCTCACGCTACACGCATCCGCTGAAACGGAGTCATCATGCTGCATCGACCACCCATAAACACACGTAATCGCACGGCTGCCATGGCCGGTGCGCTGGCATTGGCGCTGGCCGCGCCCGCCGCCGCCGATGACCCCTTTGACGGGAACTGGCGCTTCAGCGTCACGCCCTACCTGTGGCTGCCGAGCATCAGCGGCTCCACCACCTTCGTCGCGCCGAACGGCGGCGGCACCAGCCTCAGCACCGACGTCAACGCCGACAGCTACCTGAAGAGCCTCGAAATGGCGGCCATGATCACCGGTGAAGTCCGCAAGGGCGAGTGGTCGGCGTTCACGGACTACATTTACCTCGACTTCGGCAATCAGAAATCGCAGGTGAAGGGGGTCACGGGGCCGCTGGGCAATCCGATCGGCTCCATCGAGGCGGGCAGTTCCGGCAGCCTGAAGGGCAGCGTGTGGACGCTCGCCGGCAGCTACACGGCGTGGCGGGACAAGGGCAGTCATCTCGACGTGCTCGCGGGTTTCCGCTACCTGAGCCTGGACGGGAAGCTCAACTGGAGTCTCGCCGGTCCGCTGGGCGCGCTGACGCCGACCGGCGCCGTATCGAAAAGTTTCGACAAGTGGGATGGCATCGTCGGCGTGAAGGGGCAGGTGCGCTTCGGCGACACGCCGTGGTTCATGCCGTATTACGCCGACATCGGTTCGGGGTCCGCCAACTGGACCTGGCAGGCGTTGCTGGGCGTGGGCTACCAGTACGGCTGGGGCGCGGTGACGCTGTCCGTGCGCAATCTCTCCTACGACTTCAACGGCAGCGACAAGTCCAACGTGCGCTTCACCGGCCCCGCGCTGAGCGCGACCTTCACGTTCTGACCGGTAAACGCGATGAGCCGGATCGCCGACAAGCTCAAAGAGGAATTCCTCAAGATCATTCCGCCCACGATATTTTTTTTCATCGCCCTGAGCCTGGTGGCGCTGATCCGCGCCCTGATGTTGAAGGGCACGGGCATCCCGGCCAGCTCGCCGCTGCAGATTGCGGTGGGCGCCCTCATCCTCGGCAAGGCGGTGCTGATCGCCGACCTGCTGCCCTTCATCAACCGCTTCCCGGACAAGCCGCTCATATACAACGTCGGCTGGAAATCGGCGATCTACATGGCGATCGCCATGCTGCTCCATTACGCGGAGCGGCTGATCGACTTCTGGAAAGAGGCCGGCGGGTTTGTTGCCGGCAACCAGAAGCTGCTGTCGGAAATGGTCTGGCCGCAATTCTGGGCCATCCAGATCCTGCTGGTGGTGCTGATTTTCAACTACTGCGCCCTTCACGAGTTCGTGCGTCTGCTCGGCGCCGCGAAAATGCGGGAGATGTTTTTCGGGACGCCGCCCGGTGCCAGGCGATGAAAGGCGCCGTATCCGGGAACGGCGCAGGAGAGGGGGGCTAACGATGCGTCTGCCTTTTCACTACAAGCACGTGGTGCTGCTGGTGGTCCTCATTGCCGGGCTGGCGTTCCAGCAACACACGGCGCAGTTGCGGCCGGAGTGGCAGCTCGTGCACGAACTGTTCATCGTAGGGTTGATGATCGGGGTTTTCTTTGTCGTCTTCGAGCACGCCCACAGTCGGTGGTGGGCGCTGGGCATCGGCGCGGTGGCGGCGATTTGCACCTTGCTGCGGTTCGTGCCCGGGTTGTCGCCGCTGCCGCTGGCGGTGGTCTACGACCTCGCGCTCGCGGCATTTTTCGGCTTTGCGGCAGTGAGGATCCTGGCCAACATCTTCCGCCGTCCCGAAATCAGCGGCGATGCCGTGATCGGCTCGGTCTGCGGATACCTGCTCGCGGGGGTCGCCTGGGCATCGCTGTACTCCCTGGTCGAGACCCTGCAGCCCGGTTCTTTCGCGATGAGCCCGGAACTGGCGAAGCAACTGAACAACTGGTACTCATCCCATGCCCTGTTTCATTACTTCAGTTTTGTCACGCTGACGACGATGGGCTACGGAGACGTGACGCCCCTGAAGCATCCCGCCACGATGCTGGCCTGGCTGGAGGCGGTGTTCGGGCAGTTCTACATTGCCGTGGTGGTCGCGCAACTGGTCGGCGCGCGGATGGCGCGGGCGCTGCGGCCGGACAGCGAGGGCCCGGGCTAGGAACTGGAGGGCACAAAAGCCCGTCCAGTGACGCCATCCGGAATTCAGGGATTTTGCCGGGCGGGCTTGAGGGTGAGAAAGTCCTCGATGAAAGCTTCTCTCGCAGATTTCATTTCGGCCGTGTAGCGGCCATTCCGTGGCGTCAGCCGCAGGTAATCCCGGAGGATCAACCGCGCACGACCTGCTTTGTACGTGCGCAAGTAGGGAGCGATCTGTTCCAGCAGGGTGAGCGCCTGCCGGTTGCTGATGGCGTAGGTAAGGCCGGGCGCA
>JBOIEQ010000218.1:0-5182 GCA_050741255.1 Burkholderiales bacterium
GCGTGAAGATAGTGCAGGTCAGTGCGAGAACAATGCGTTTCATGGGGGTCCGAAAAACAATCCGAAGTACGGTAAACATCAGCGAATGGGAAGGCCGGCCGGCGCCGTGGCGGGCGTGCCGGCCGCGACGCCGGCGGCAGCCGTGGCGGTTGCGCTGCGGCGCGCGTTCGCCTCGGCGACGACCAGGCGGCGCAGCGGCTCGACGATGCGGTAGCCCGCGGACTCGCCCAGCGCGCGCCACTGCTCCGGCGTCAGCGGATCAACCAGCGTGGAGCGCTGCTCGGTGCTGGCCAGCGTCTTGCCGGCGGCATCGACCACGGCCACGGTCAGGAATGCGAGCCGCGCACCCTCCTTCGGCTCTTCAAGCTTGAGCGCCGTGGTCACCGTGAACGGCGACGCCTCGGTGGCGGTGACGGGAATGCGCGACAGCCGCACGATGCGTTGCAGGGAGGTGTCGAAGATCCGCGTACCCTCGTCATCCGTGCCGGGCACGCCCCGCACCGGCTGCATGCGCACGCGCACGAAATCGAGCGGTTCCAGCGGCACGAAATTGGCCTGCTCGAAAGCGGCCATCCGCGTCGACAGCTCGCGTGCGAGCGTCGGCAGGTCGTGGCTCGCGAGTTCCTCCGGCAGGCTGTCGAGGCCGACCGAGGTGTAGACGCGGCCGATCGCCGCCTGCGTCGCGGCGTAGACCAGGTCGCGGTTGACCTTGGTGTTGATGAGACGCGCCCGGGCGCGCACCACCTCGAGCTCGGTTTCGAGGCCCACGCTGCGCGCGGAGGTGAGGTAATCCACGATGCGCGCGTCGTCGCGCGTGGCCGTTTCCCACACCCGGTACTCGCCGGCCAGCAGCGCGTAGCGCACGGCCGACATCTGCGTCTGCGCGAGGATCGCGGTGGTCACCGCCACGCGGCGGGTCTCGTCGACGGCTTCCTGCGCCTTGGACGCGCGCTGCTGCGCGGGGATCGAGAACGCGCGCACCAGGTTCCACGCGATGTTGTAGCCGCCGCCCGCCCACTGGTTGTTGACGAGGAACTTGTTGCTGTCGTAATAGCCGCCGAAGTTGACGCCGAAATTGGGCAGCAGCGACAGGATCTGCTTTTTCGCCTCGTCCTGCGTGATGCGCAGCTTGTAGCCTTCCTCGCGCAGCTCCGGACGGTTGTCGATCGCGAGCTGCTCCAGCGATTCGCGCGTCGCCGTCAGGTCCGGCACCGCGCGGTCGTCGTCCGGACGCGTGACCACCGCCAGCGGCAGGCCCGGGCGCAGGTTCATCAGCGCCGCGAGGTCGAGGTTCGCCTGCACCAGCTCCTGGCGGCGCACGGCGATCTCCTGCTCGAGATCCAGCAGCGAGCGGCGGAAGGCGGCGATCTGCAGCGGCGGCAGCAGGCGCCGCGCCTCGATCAGGCGCGTGCGCGCGTTGACCTGGTTGATCTCGTCGATCAGCGCGTCGATCTCGGGCAGCAGGCGCTGCGCGCTTTCCGCGCGCCACCACGCGTAGCGCGTGTCCTGCACGAGGTTCTGCAGCGCCTTGCGGCGGCGCTCGTCGGCGATCAGCGCCTGGTTGGCGAGCTGCTTCGCGCGGTAGTAGCTGACGCCGAAATCGAGGATGTTCCAGCTGAATTCGAGCGAGGCGACGTTGCGGACGCGCTCCTGCGCGGTGGAGGGACTCGTGGTGATCTGCCCGTTCGGCTGCACGCCGTAGCTGAAGGCCTCGTTGTTGCGCCACAGGTAGCCCGCGTTGGCGGTGAGCTTGGGCAGCATGTCGAACTGGGCCACGTCGAGCTGGCGGTAGGCGGCGGCGTCCTCCATCAGGCGCACGCGGTATTCCATGTTGTACTTGACGGCACGCGCGGTGGCGTCCTCGAGCGTCAGCGGCGCGGTCAGGGGCTCCTGCTCGTCGGCGATGCGCTTCAGATCCTCGCGCGCCCGGTTCTGCACCTGGTCGCGCGTGAACGGATTGGGAATGACGGAGCAGCCGGCCGTGAACAGCGCCGTCGCGAGCACCGCGGCGACCGACCGCCGCAGCGGATGGGGAATCACGTTCATGGGCTCTCTCTGGGGCGGGCTAGCGGGCACCCGCGGCCATGCGCGCGGGTTCGTCTTTGACAGCGTCGCTTACGGCATCGTTGGCAGCGGGCGCGAGTATGCGCGCCAGCAGCGGGTCGCGCACGGGCCGCGCCGTTTCGAACTGCGCCGACAAGGTCGGCAATCCGTCCGCGACCGCGCCCGGCGTCAGCGCCGCGCCCGGACCAGGCGGCGTGGCGGTGGCCGGCGCGGCCTGGACCTGGAGGCGGAAGGTCGTCTGCGCCTCGCGGCCGTCGTTGTCGCGCGCGCGCAGGCTGATGTTGACGATCTGGTTGGCGTCCGCCGGCGGCGTGCCGGCGAGCGTGCCCGACACCGGGTCGAAGGCCATCCAGCCGGGCAGCGGCGAGCCGTCGGACTGCACGGCATCGAGCTGCACGATCGCCCGGCTGGTGCTGCCGAAGGCGTTGCGCGGCATCATCATCTGGAACGGCTGGCCGGCGGCGATCACGCCCGCCGGGACGCCCTTGTCGACGAGGAGCTGGTCGCCGCCCTTCTGCTGGTTGCTGACGCTGGAACCATCCTGGACCAGTGACGCGAGCAGCATGCGCTCGGCCGGAAAGCCGCGATCGGAGGACTCGAGGATGCGCGGCCGGGGATCGCCGGCGAGCAGCGGCTCCAAATCCGACAGGCCCTTGAGCTGGAACGGCTCGATATGCGCATCGTCGAGGCGGAAATGATCCTCGTCGTCCGGCAGGAAGGGAACGAAATCGACGGGCGGCGGCACCACCGTGAGGTTGAGGCTGTCCGTGAAGGTGTCGTGACCGCCGTTCGCGGTGCCATCGCCGTCCACCAGCGTGAAGGTGACCACGCGCAACCCCAGCGCCGGCGTCACGACGCCGCCGAAAGTAATGCTGTTGACCAGTTGCTGCGCGACCAGTGGTGTGACGGACGCGGATGTGAAATTGATGACGAGCGGCACGCCGTTGCCGCCGGCAACCGTGCCGATGACGGCCGGCACGCCGGGCCCCACGCCGTCCGCGTCGTAGGACAGCACGCCGCCCGCGACCGAGAACAGGCTGCGGCCGGGCGTGGTGTCGATGTTGAGTTCGTCGCCCGGCAGGCCGGTGATGCCGAGGTCGACGGTGAGCGATCCACCGTTGAAGTCCGGCGAGTCCACGTCGGAAACGTTGACGGACCCGTCGATGGGCCGCGCGCCCGTGCCCTGGGTGTAGGTGCCGTCGTCGAGACCGGCGATCACCGGCGCATCGTTGCGCGGGGCGATGTCCACGATGACCTGCTGGGCGTCCATCAACGGGCCGCCGCTGCCCTGGTTCACCGTGCCGCCCGCGCCCGTGCCGTTGTTGCGGTCGTTGAACGTCACGTCCAGCGTGACCTGGATGCCGCCGCCACCGGGCAAGGCCGGATCGACGTTGACGTAGGTCAGGTTCTGCAGCAGCGCATCGGCGATCGCCGGCGTCGCCGCCGGGTTGAAGGTGATTGCCAGCGTGCCGCCCGCCGTCGAAATCGTGCCGACCGTGAACGGCGCGACGCCGCCCGGGCCGTCCGGATCGTAGTTCAGGTTGCCGCCCACGATCGTGAAGGGCCCGCCGGCCATCACGTCGAAAACGTCGAATGCGTTCGCGCCGCCGTTGCGGGCGATCACCAGCGTGGATCCTTCGTAGCCGCCATGCGGATCGAGGTCCGGATCGCTGATCGTCACCGTCGGCAGGAACAGGCTCGGCACGATCTGGTCGACCGGCGTCGGCGAGACGATGCCTGCGAACAGCGGCTGGTCGTTGATCGCGCCGACGGTGATGTCGACCGTGTCGGTATCCGACAGGGGGCCGCCGATGCCCGTGTTGCCGTTGTCGTTAGTGACAATGGTCAGCGTGTCGTTGCCGTTGAAGTGCAGCGTGCCCTGGTACACCAGGCTCGCGAGCACCGCATTCACATTGCCCACGGTGCCCTGCAACTGCACGGTGCCCGTGCCGTTGCCGGTCAGCACGACACCGCCGCCCGGCGTGACCGTCAGCGTGCCGCCCCCCACCGTGAGCGTCACCGTCATGCTGCCCGCGGCGGCATCCGGATCCGCGATCGACAGCGGAATGGGCAGCGCCGTGTCTTCGTTGACTGTCTGCGCGCCAGGCACAGTGTTGACCGGCGTGTCGTCCACGCGGGTGATGTTGACCAGCGCCGTGGCGGTGGTCGCGAGTGCACCGCCCGCACCCTGCGGCACGGTGCCGCCGGCGCCGGTGTTGGCATCGTTCAGCGTGTAGTCGAGCAGCACGCTCGCGGGCGGCTGGTCGGAACTGTTCAGGTAGGTCACCGACTGCGCGACCTGATCGACCAGTGCAGGCGTCGCGGCCACGTTGAAGGTCAGGGTCAGCGTGCCCCCCGCGCTCGTCGCGGTGCCGATCACCGTCGGCGCAACGCCGCCGGGACCGTCCGGGTCGAACTCGAGGTTGCCGGCCACGATGGCGAAGAGCCCGGAGACGGTGATGACATCGTCGACGCTGGCCCCGCCCTGCCGCGCGATCGTCAGCACCGCGCCCTCGTAGCGGCCGGCGACGTCGAGTTCGGCATCGGCAATGGTCACGTCCGCATCGACGACGATCGCCGTGCCGTTCTCGGTGAAGGTGTTGCCGCCGTTCAGGCCGGTGAAGACGGGCGCATCGTTGACCGGCGTCACCGTGATCGTGACGGTGGTCGTACTGACGTCGCCGTTGGCGTCCGTCACCTGGTAGGTGAAGGTATCGGTGCCGGTGTAATCCGTCACCGGCGTATAGACGAATTGCGTGCCGTTGTAGGCGATGGTGCCGTGCGTGGTCGCGAACGGACCGCTCGCGACGCCGATCGTGAGCGCATTGCCCTGGAACTGCGTCATCGTCAGCGCGCCGTCGCCCAGTTGGTCGTTCGCGAGCAGGCCCGGCAGGCCGAGGTTGAGTGGCGTGTCTTCCACCGTCGCTGCCGTATCCGGCACGCCGGCGGGCAGCGCATCGGCTGCCGCATAGTCGTTGAGCGCGCCGCCGACACCGTCCGCGCCCGTGCGCTCGCCGGCAACCACGCCATCCAGGGACGTCCAGGTCAGGAGCGGCTGCGTGGCGTCGGAAAGGTCGGAGATGGGGGTGGCCAGCGTGGCCGTCACCTTGAACACCGT
>JBOIEQ010000219.1:0-5159 GCA_050741255.1 Burkholderiales bacterium
TTCCTCGTCCTTGCATAGAGGGGCTATGCGGCCTCCTCGCGCCTAGCATCCGGGCCCTTTTGGCTCAACGCCGCGCACGTTTAGGTCCATAACAGGCTCTACGGATACCGGATGAAAACCGAACCTGGAGAATCGTCTATTTTCTCGATCACGATAGCGTGGTGATTCTCGAAGTATTTGCCAAGACGACGGCACAAACACCGAGAGCCGTGATCGAAAAAAGCAAGGCGCGCTTGCGTCAATACCATTCGATATGACAAGGATGCCTTCATGAACGCCACGCGACTCAAAAGACTTCGGGCAGCCGGATGGAAAGCCGGCAACGCCAGGGACTTCCTGAAACTGAGCGAAGAAGAAGCAGTGCTGGTGGAACTGAAGCTGTCGCTGGCCGCCGCGCTCAAGCGTACGCGCCAGAAGCACGGTTTGTCCCAAATCAGCCTCGCTCAACGCATGGGCTCCAGCCAGTCCCGCATCGCCAAGATCGAAACCGGCGACGCATCGGTATCGCTCGACCTGATCGTACGCGCGCTGCTGGCGACCGGCGCCAAGCGCCAGGAGCTGCGCAAGGCATTTGCGCTGGACGAGAAGATTGCGGCCTGAGCGCAGGACAACGACGATGAATGACCGCGTGAAACTCGCCTCGGCCGTGTTGCTGGGCGCACTGTCCCTGGTGCTTCCCGCCTCCGCCGCGGACAACGTCCTCGCCCCCGGCGGGACACTGCGCGTGGTCTACCTCGCCGGCAATCCCGCACAGGCGGTGCGCGATCCGAAGACGGGCGATATTTCCGGTGTGTCGGTGGACCTCGCGCGCGAACTCGCCCGCCAGTTCAATCTGCCACTCGAAATGACGGGGCTGCCCGGTGTGCAGGACGTCATCGACGCCGTGCGCGACGAAAAGGCCGACATCGGCTTTCTCGCGAGCGACCCCTCGCGCCGTGGACCCATCGAGTTTTCCCAGGTCTACCTGCGCAATCCGCAAAGCCTGGTGGTGCCGGAGGCGTCTCCCCTCCGCGCCTTCGCCGATCTCGACCGGGCGGGCGTGCGCATCGGCGTCACGCGCATGGACTCGATCGGCCTCTATCTGAAGCGCACCCTCAGGGTCGCGCAACTGATCGAGATCGACGGCACGCAGGTGGCCGTGGTGCGGCAGCTCTTCGATGCCAATACCGTCGACGCCTTCGGTGCGAACCGCCTGCGCCTGACCGCCATCATGGCGGCGGGACCGGGCCTGCGCATGCTGCCCGGCAGCATCTTCGGCGTGCCGCAGGCGATCATCGTGCCGGCGAAACGCACCGAACGGCTGGCCGCAATCGACAATTTTCTCAACGCCGCACGGCAGAGCGGTTTTCTGCAGGCCGCGATCACCCGCGCCAACAACGGCACGGAGATCGAACCCGCGCCGCCGGCGCGGTAAGACGTTCCGGCAAGTCCGCCGGTCATTCCGGCGCGACCTTCGCCTCCTTCACGACCCTGCCCCATTTGTCCGCGTCGGCCTTGAGGTAGGCCGCCATGTCCTTCGGGCTGCCGCCGACGGGTTCCGCGCCCTCGTTGGCGAAACGCGCCCGCAGTTCGGGATCGACGATGATCTTCGTCGCTTCCGCGTTCAGGCGGTCGATAATCTCGGCCGGCGTCTGCGGCGGCGCGTACATCCCCCACCACTGGCTCGACTCGAAGCCCACCAGCGTTTCCGCCACGGTCGGCAACTCCTTGAGTGCGTCCACCCGCTTCGCGCCGGTAACGGCGAGGGCGCGCAGCTTGCCCGCCCGCACCTGCGCCAGCGCGGTGGGCACCGCGGTGAACAGCACCGACACCTGCCCCGCCATGAGGTCGATGACGGCCGGCGGGCCGCCCTTATACGGGATGTGGACCATGGTGGTCCCGGCCTGCAGGTTGAAGAGTTCGCCCGTCAGGTGGCTGAGCGTGCCGCTGCCGTTGGACGCATAGTTGATCGCGCCCGGCTTCGCCTTCGCCAGCGCGATCAGTTCGCGCACGGTCCGCGCCGGCAGCGACGGGTGCACCACCAGCATGTTGGGCGCGGACGCGATGACGATGACGGGCGCAAAGTCGCGGATGGGGTCGTACAGCGGCTTGCGCGTCAGGTGCGGCGCGATGGAATGCGAACTCGACGAAGTGACCAGCAACGTATAGCCGTCGGGCGCCGCCTTGGCGACGATCTCCGCGCCGATCATGCCGCCCGCGCCGGAGCGGTTGTCGACCACGATCTGCTGGCCGAAGACGGCGCCCAGTTTCTGCGCCATCGTGCGCGCGAAGAGATCCGTGCCGCCGCCGGGGGGAAACGGCACCACGATGCGGATCGGCTTGGACGGGTAAGTCTGCGCCCAGGCGTTGCCGCCCCCGCACGCCAGGACACCACACAGCATCGACGCACGAACGATTGCACCGGCAGCAGCCATGATTCCTCCTCGCATTTGATTTTCATCGGCGGCCGATCCAGCGACCGCCGTCTCAACGTCGCTCATCTTCGTTTCGCCAGCTTCGCGATCAGCTTTTCATCCACGGTCAGGCCCAGGCCGGGCGCGTCCGGCAGCACCACCTTTCCGTTCTTCACCACCGCGCCGCCCCCGGCGACCGGCTTGTCCTTGATCCGCAGCTGGTAGTCCATGCCGGGATCGCAGCCCACCAGCCGCACCGCCGCGTGCAGGTGGCCGGTGGCCGTGTCCAGCAAGGCGCTGCCCTGTGTCCAGTCGATGCGCACGGGCAGGTTGGCGGCCTCGGCGATGCGCATCATCTGCAGCGCCTTGTAGAAGCCGCCGCATTTGCCGAGTTTGAGGCTGACCATGTCCGCGACGCGGCGCGACGCGATCTCGAGCATCGTGCCGAGGTTCTGGATCGCCTCGTCGGCGACGACCGTGTGCGGGATTGCCTGCGTGATGGCGGCCAGTCCCTTGAGGTCCTGGCCCGGCACGGGCTGCTCGATGGCGAGGTTCGGCGTCCGCGGAAAGCGGCGCAGGAGGACTTCGATGGTGGCCTTCGCCGTGCCCCACATCTGGTTGGGATCGGCGATCACCAGCGCGTCGGCCGGCACGCGTTCGAGGATGGCCTCAAGCCGGTCCGCGTCGGCCTCCAGCGATTCGAGGCGCCCCGTCATCTTCGGCTCGAAGCAGGTATAGCCCCGCTTGAGCAGTGCGAAGGCGTGCTCGCCCATGCGTTTGGGTTCTGCGCGCGGCATCGTCGCCAGTTGCCCGAAGCTCGTCTGGTAGGCGCCGCCGAGCAGGTTGTAGATCGGCTGGCCCGTCGCCTTGCCCATGATGTCGTAGAGCGCGATGTCGATCGCGCTGCGGGCGCCGGCGTTGCCCTGCAGAAAGAGGTGATCGAGGGCCGCGTGGATGGCGCCGATCTGGAACGGATCCTTGCCGAGGATCGTGCGGCCGAAGAGCTGGACCGTGGAGGTGATGCCCGCCTGCGTTTCGCTGGTGACCGGATGCGCGCAGGCCTCGCCCCAGCCGGTGATGCCTTCGTCCGTCTGGATTTTGACGAAGACGTTTTCCTTGTACTGGAGGTTGGCGAACCAGCCCTCGCGGGCGTGCACCATCGTCCCCTTCTTCTTGCCGCTGCCGAACAGCGCGTGATACTCGTCGGTCGGCTCGTACCACACCGGGATCGCTTCGACCTTGGTGATCTTCATCGCTCCCTCCCTTGTTTGCGGCTAAAAGCTCGTCGGCCAGTTCGACAGGCGATGCTGGCCCACGCCACCCGACAACCGGAGCGTGTGGGTTTCGAGCATCTCCTTCAGGTACTCGCGCGTCTCGCGCGGATCGAGTACCTCCTTCACACCGAACACGGCCGCCAGGTCGTAGGCCGAGCCGTGGCGCGCCATCTCCGCCAGCAGCGTGTTGAAGCGTTCGGGATCGTCCTCCTCCTTGATGCCGTGCACGACCATCACCGCGGTGCGCGGGTCCATGAAGCTCACCTCGGCGGTCCACCACGCGGCGAGCTCGTCGGCGATGCCAGCACCCCCCATGTTGATGAAGGCGCGGCCGTAGCTCTTGCGCAGGATGATGCTGATCTTGGGCACCGTGACCTGCAGCAGCGCGTTCATCCAGTTGATGACCTTGCCGATCACGCCGCGCTTCTCCGCCTCCGGCCCGATCAGGAAGCCCGGCTGGTCCTGCAGGAACACCAGCGGAATGTTGTAGCAGTCGCACAGCACGATGAAGTCCGTCGCCTTGCTGCAGGCGTCCGCGTCGACGGCGCCGCCCTTGAACTGCGGGTTGTTGGCGAGGATGCCGACCGGACGTCCGTCGATCCGTGCGAGCGCGGTGGTGATGCTGCGGCCGAAACGTTCCTTGATCTCGAACACGCTGTCGCGGTCGACGATGGCACGGATCACCTTGCGCACGTCGTAGACCTGCGAACGCGACTCGGGAATCAGTTCCAGGATGTTCCTGACCGGCTCGTCGGAGCCCTCCGGCACCGGCGCCACCGGCGGCGCCTGCCGGTTGTTGGTCGGCAGGTAGCCGAGAAAGCGCCGGATCGCCTCGACCGCCTGCTGGTCCGTGTCCACCACCAGGTCGGCGAAGCCCGAGTGTTCGGCCAGGATCTGCCAGCCGCCGAGCTCTTCCGGGCTGACCTCCCTGCCCAGCGACATCGAGACGACGCGCGGGCTCGCCACCGCCATCACCGCGCCCTTGCGCATCACGCAGAAGTCCGCGCAGCACGCGTGCCACGCGGACGAGCCGAAGGCGTTGCCGAGCACCGCCGTCGCCCACGGCGCCTCGCGGGTGCGCAGGAAGCGGTTGCCCTCGACGTTCATGCCCATGCCCTCGCCCATGATGTCGGGCATGCGCACGCCGGTGGACTCGCCGAGGAATACGATCGGAAAACCGCGCCGCCCGCCGATGTCCTTCACGTGCGACATCTTGCGGTTGTTCGTGTAGCTGGACGAAGAACCCTTGACGGTGAAGTCGTAGCTGACGACGCCGACGCGCCGGCCTTCCAGCTTGCCGAAGCCGGTGATCTTGCCGTCCGTCGGCGTCGATTCCCGCATCTCCGGGAGATAGGAGACGCCGAACAGTCCCTGCTCGCGGAAGCTACCGGGATCGAGCAGTTGGTCGATGCGCTCGCGCGCGCTCAGGATCCCGGCCTGGCGGCGCCTCGACAGCTTCCGCTCGCCGCCCATCGCCATGGCGATGTGCGTG
>JBOIEQ010000220.1:0-5102 GCA_050741255.1 Burkholderiales bacterium
GGCGAAGTGATGGTCGGCGGTGAAATGCCCCGCAATCGACCGGCCGAGGATCACGATCAGCATGATCGTGCCCACCGTCACGTGGAAGCCGTGAAACCCGGTCAACATGTAGAACGTGGAGCCGTAGGCGCCAGTCGACAGCTTGAGATTCAGCTCCGAGTAGGCGTGGCCGTACTCGTACATCTGGAAGCCGAGGAAGGTGATGCCGAGCAGGACGGTCGCCGCCAGCCCCCAGATCAGCTGCGAGCGGTTGTTCTTGACCAGGCCCCAGTGGGCGATCGTCACGGTCACGCCGGAGGTGAGCAGGATCGCGGTGTTGAGCGCAGGGATGCCCCACGCGCCCATCGGCGTGAACGGATCGTCTTCCATCCCCGGGCCGGCCACCGGCCATCCCGCGGTAAAGGCGGGCCACAGCAGCTTGTTGTCCAGGTCGCCGAGCCAGGGCACCGACAGGACGCGCATGTAGAACAGCGCACCGAAGAAGGCGGCGAAGAACATCACCTCCGAGAAGATGAACCAGCTCATGCCCCAGCGGAAGGACAGGTCCACCTGCTTGTTGTACTTGCCGCCTTCCGACTCATGGGCGACGGTAGTGAACCAGCCCACGATCATGTAGGTGAGGATCGCCGCGCCGGCGAGGACCAGCCACTTGCCGCCGTCGGCGCCACCGTCCCCCGTGCCGTTGAACCACAGTGCGGCGCCCAGCGCCATGCAGAACAACGCGGTGGAACCGATCACCGGGTAGTAGGACGGGTTGGGAATGTAGTACTTGGCGGACTGACTCAACATGCGGCTTCTCCCTGAATGCTTTTCATGCGCCCTGGCTGGCGACGATCCAGCGGGCAAACAATACCAGCCCGACGACCATCGACACCGCGAGCACGATGCCGGTGATGATCACGTGCACGAGCTTCAACTGCGCGACGTCATGCGCGTGCGCGGCATTGCGCCGGATGCCGAAAAACGACCACAGCACCGCCTTGACGGTCTGCAGGAGCGTGGCGCTGCGCACCGGGGCGCCGGGTTTCGCGGCATCGGCCATCATGACCCCTTGCGGCCTTCGATCTCGAAAAACGTGTACGACAGCGTGATCGTGTTCACCTCGCCCGGCAGCGCGCGGTCGAGTATGAACTGCACCGGCATCTGGCGGACTTCGCCGGGCGCGAGTGTCTGCTGGGTGAAGCAGAAACACTCGAGCTTGCGGAAGTGCTTGCCGGCGAGCGGCGGGCCGTAGCTCGGGATCGCCTGGCCGGTGATCGGCCGGGCGCCGTTGTTGCGGACTTCGTAGACCACGGTCGACAGTTCGCCCGGGTGCACGCGAAGACTCGCCTCCAGCGGCTTGAACGACCACGGCAGGTCGCTGCGCAGGTTGGAATCGAATTCCACCGTCACCAGCCGCGTCGTGTCGATCTGGGTGTTGGCGGTATCGCCGGCGGCCACGACATCCGGCTTGATCACGTTGTTGATGCCGGTCGTCTCGCAGATCTTCTGGTACAGCGGCACCAGGGCGAAGCCGAAGCCGAACATGCCCACGGTGATCACGAGCAGTTTCTTCAGCGTCGTCCGGTTCGCGGACTGCTGCTGCTGCGGTTGTTGCGTGGCGGCCGTCATCGCAGCACGTAATACTTGATGATCACGCCCATGAAAAAGGTGAGCGCGACGGAAAACAGCACCAGTGCAGTCCGGAGGTTGCTGGTGCGTTGCTGGGGCGTCTGTTCCATCGCGCGCGGCCTGTTCTGGCGGTGATTACTTCACCACCGGCGGCGTTTCGAAGCTGTGGTACGGCGGCGGCGACGGCAGCGTCCACTCGAGACCCTTCGCGCCTTCCCAGACGTTGCTGGAGGCCTGCGGGCCGCCGCGAATGCACTTGATCACGATGTAGAGGAACAGGAGCTGCGTCAGCCCGAAGCCGAAGGCGCCGACCGAGGCGATCATGTTGAAGTCCGCGAACTGCGGCGAATAGTCCGGGATGCGGCGCGGCATGCCGGCCAGGCCCAGGAAGTGCATGACGAAGAAGGTCAGGTTGAAGAAGATCATCGACAGCCAGAAATGCAGCTTGCCGAGCGTTTCGTCGTACATGTGCCCGGTCCACTTCGGCAGCCAGAAGTAGACGCCCGCAAACAGGGCGAACAGCGACCCCGCCACCAGCACGTAGTGGAAGTGCGCCACCACGTAGTAGGTGTCCTGGATCTGGATGTCGACCGGCGTGATCGCGCAGACGAGGCCCGTGAAGCCGCCCATCGAGAACACGAAGATGAAGCCGCAGGCGAACAGCATCGGGGTCTCGAAGGTCATCGAGCCCTTCCACATCGTCGCGATCCAGTTGAACACCTTCACACCCGTGGGCACGGCGATCAGCAGCGTCGCGTACATGAAGTAGAGCTGGGCGGTCGTGGGCATGCCGGTGGTGAACATGTGGTGCGCCCACACCATGAACGACAGGATGGCGATCGACGAGGTCGCATAGACCATCGAGGAGTAGCCGAAGAGCGGCTTGCGGGCGAACGCCGGGATGATTTCCGAGACGATGCCGAAGGCCGGCAGAATCATGATGTAGACCTCGGGGTGCCCGAAGAACCAGAAGATGTGCTGGTACATCACCGGATCGCCGCCGCCGGCCGCGTTGAAGAAGGTCGTGCCGAAGTGCCGATCGGTCAGCGTCATGGTGATGGCGCCCGCGAGCACCGGCATCACGGCGATCAGCAGGTAGGCGGTGATCAGCCAGGTCCAGACGAACATCGGCATCTTCATCAGCGTCATGCCGGGCGCGCGCATGTTGAGGATGGTGGTCACGATGTTGATCGAGCCCATGATCGAGCTCGCGCCCATGATGTGCAGCGCGAAGATCGCAAAGTCCATCCCCGGGCCCATCTGCGTGGTGAGCGGCGCGTAGAGCGTCCAGCCGGCGGCGGTCGCGCCCCCCGGCATAAAGAAGGAAATGATGAGCAGCGAGGCGGCCGCGGGCAGCAGCCAGAAGCTCCAGTTGTTCATGCGCGCGAAGGCCATGTCGGGCGCGCCGATCTGCATCGGGATCAGCCAGTTCGCGAAGCCCACGAAGGCCGGCATGATGGCACCGAACACCATGATGACGCCGTGCATGGTGGTGAGCTGGTTGAAGAATTCCGGCTGCCAGAACTGCAGGCCGGGCTGGAACAGTTCCGCCCGGATGCCGAGCGCCAGCACGCCGCCGATCAGGAACATGGTGAAGCTGAACCACAGGTACATCGTGCCGATGTCCTTGTGGTTGGTCGTCGTCAGCCAGCGCTTGATGCCCGTCGGGTGGCCGTGATCGTCGTGGCCATGGTCGTGGCCGTGGGTGTCGATGACTGCGCTCATGGCGTTCTCCAGAATTCCGTATGCGTTACTTGCGGGCGGCCTTGACGTCGGCGGGCGTCACGACGGGGTCCTTGCCCTTGCCGGCGTTGGACCAGGCATTGCGCGTATAGGTGATGACGGCCGCGATCTCGACATCCGACAGCTGCTTGAACGGCGCCATGGCGGTGCCGGGCTTGCCGTTGAGCACGATGTTGATCTGGGCTTCCTTCGGTCCGAGCACCAGTTTCCCGCCGTTCAATGCGGGGAAGGTGCCGGGAATGCCCATGCCGGTGGCCTGATGGCAGGCCACGCAGTTCTGCGCGAACACCTTCTCGCCGCGCGCCTTCAGTTCGTCGGCCGTCCACGTCTTGTTCGGGTCGTCGGCGAGCACCGCCATCTTTTTCTGCTGGTCGCCGACCCAGGCCGCGTACTTCTCGGCCGACAGGACCTCGACCACGATCGGCATGAAGCCGTGGTCCTTGCCGCACAACTCCGCGCACTGGCCGCGGAAGATGCCTTCGCGGTCGGCCCTGAACCAGGTGTCGCGCACGAAGCCGGGGATGGAGTCTTGCTTGATGCCCAGCGCGGGCACCCAGAACGCGTGGATCACGTCGTTGGCGGTGGTGATGATGCGGATCTTCTTGCCGACCGGCACCACGAGGTGGTTGTCGACTTCCAGCAGGTAGTTCTCGCCCTTGGGCGCCTTGCCCGTGATCTGGTCCTGCGGCGTGGCGAGCATGCTGTAGAACGCGATGCCCTGCCCTTCGCCCGTGAGGTAGTCGTAGCCCCACTTCCACTGGTAGCCGGTGGCCTTGATCGTGATGTCGGGGTTGCTGGTGTCGCGCATCGCGAGGATCGTCTTGGTCGCCGGATACGCCATGCCGAGCAGGATCACGAAGGGCACGACCGTCCACAGGATCTCGACCGTGGTGTTCTCGTGGAACGGCACCGCCTTGTGGCCGACCGACTTGCGGTGCGCGATGATGGCGTAGGTCATGGCGCCGAACACGACCACGAAGATCACCACGATGATCCACATGATGAGCGTATGCAGGTCGTAGATCTGCTGCGCGATCGGCGACTGCGGCGGCGGCAGGTTGAATCTGGCGAATGCGGCGCCCGGGAGGCCCAGGAGCACGGCCGCGGCTGCGGCGAGGGTGGCGAGGTGATGCCCGATCTTCATGCGCTTCATGCGTTCCCCGATTGCTAACTTGCGATTCCCGAATCCCACTGCCGGCCTGACCCGTTCCCACCTGCCGCGGCGCGCACCATCTGCCGCCGCAATGCCCTAGCCACGTGCGCGCGTTCGTCCGGCGTCATCAGGCGTCCGAACGCAAACGCATTGCCGCGCTCGCGTACCGCGAGCCTGTCGCCGTCCGCCAGTACCTGCGCCCACTGCGGATTGAAGCTGCGGCGCTCGACGCGCCGCGCATCCCCGACCTCGATCTCGAGCGCGTTGCCGCGCAGCGTGACCCGCTCGTAATCCCCGGCGTGCCGCTCGACCCAGCCAAATGCAAATGCCAGGGCCGCCAGCTCTATCCCCGCAAACGGCAGCACGTAGGGCGCACCGGCCAGCGCAAACGCGCCCGCGATTCCGGTGCAGACCAGCGCGATCCCAGCAAAAGCCAGGCAGCGCGTGGCGGGCGTCAGCGAATTGTTGCGTTGCGCCAACACCGAATATTCAGTCCCCGTGCCAAGCTCGATGCAGGCCATTCACAGGTCCGATGCAAGCGCGGAAAAAAGACTACCAAAGCGGGAAAAACCGCACGGAATTTAGCACATCGGCC
>JBOIEQ010000221.1:0-5102 GCA_050741255.1 Burkholderiales bacterium
ATGCCGAGCAGCGCAGGGGCACCGCGCCAGCGGCGGTTTGCCGGGGCGGCCTTCTCTTTGCATACTTTCTCTTGGCCGAACAAGAGAAAGTATGCAGCCGCCGGGCTGCCCCCGGCGACTTTGCTTTGTTTCCAGGGTGCGTTGCCAAGGTGGCGGCGCGAAACTCGCACATTCCGTTCAGGGTCCATAACAGGCTCTAGGCGGATCCTTCCGCCGCCGGCGGCCGGATCCGCGGCAAACCGGGGTCGATCAACGCCGGCTGAACTGGAAATCGCACTTTCGCGTGCTTAGCCGCTGGCCGCTGCCGCTCGTGGCGTCGAACCGCGCGCGCACGCGGTAGGTGAAGGCCTTGCCCGCCTGCGCCTTGTTGATTGCGTAGTCGGGCCGGCTCACGATGCCTTCGAGCCTCAGGTCGGCACGCCCGTCCGGTGCGACGTTGCCCGTCAGCACCTGGACGCCTATCTGGCCCTCGGTGCCGTAGACCCCGCGCAGGAGGCCGTCCTTGATCTCGGCGGGGAAGCGACGGGTATAGCCCTTGGCGTCGTCGTCGTCCGACTCGTTGTGCGGCGGGCAGGTGAACGTGACGTCCCAGAGGCCGTCGAAGGTGGTGGAGGCTTCGGCGGCGAGTGCTGCCGGAGGTCCTGAGGCGATCAACGCCGGGATCACTAGGGCCAGTAGTGTGGCGATGCGCATGCGGGCTTCCTCTAGTAGGGTTTGCGGGGTGCCGGCGTCAAGCGTGTGCCGTGAACGCCACCGCGCAACCCGGCAGGTCAATGCCCTCGATTGCCGTGCGCCAGGTTTCGCCAGGGCGGACCGGATGCGCGGCGGTGAGGGTGCCGGTAGTCACCACTTCGCCCGCCTGCAGCGGATGGGATTGCGGCTGCGCGGCGAGCACGGTGGTGAGATGCGCGATGGCCGCGAGCGGGTTGCCCAGCACATTGGCGCCTTTGCCCGTGTCGCGCAGCGCACCGCCGCAGTACAGCGCGATGGAGAACTGCGCGAGTGCTTCGACTGGATCGGGACCCAGCCGGTCAACCGGCTGCGGTGTGCCCACCAGCAAGGTGCCGTGCAGGGACTGGTCGGCGACGGTATCCGCAGCCTGGAACTTCCAGCCGGGGAAGTGCGACTGCACGATCTCGAAACCATGGGCGACCCAGTCGATGCACGCGAGTATTTCCGCCAGCGTGGCGTTTGCCATGGGGGCTGACCGGAAGTGGAAGATGATTTCCGGCTCGATTCTGGGTTCGGCGAAGGCGCCGATCGCGCAGCGGACGGGCAGGGCGGCTGCGCGCACGACGGTGCGATCGTAGATATACGCCCAGATCGGCTCGCGCACGCCGTACACGTCCCACATCGCGGGATTGGTGAAGCCGATTTTGCGCCCGACGGGCACGGCGCCTTCGCGCAGCCGCGTCGCGTGAACCTGGCGCGCCACCGCGTAGGCGGAAGCCAGGTCGAAGCCCGCCAGCCGCGAGGTGAACGGTTCCAGCTGCCGGGTTTTGTCCTGCGCGGTTTTGATCTCGCGCGCGATGGCGGCGAGGTCCGGCGTCTGGCTCATGGTTGCGGTGGGCGGTGATGACGGACCCGGGGTCCGCAAATGCGGCGTCCGGCGGAACCCGCCGGACGCCTGCCATCCGTATTCAGGCCGTTGGCTTCGCCACGTAGCCGTAGCGCATGTTGGTGCGGCCGGGGCCTTCCCGTTCGTAGTCCGCCTTCGCCAGCGCAATGCGATCGGTGGTCAGCTCCGCACGCATCTTCGCATCGTATTTGTAGAGCCGTGCGGAGTTGTTGCCGAAAATCGCGGTCTTGACCGGGCCGTTCGCGGCGCCGAGCGGCGTGAAGCCGTACTTCTTCTGCATGTCTTCCGGAATCTCCAGCCGGCGCAGCGCCTCGATCTGCCATTGCGGCGCGCCGGTCCACACGGCGTCGGAGCCCCAGACGACGTGGTCGGCGCCCAGCCCCTTGACGAGCTGGCCCATCATCGCCGCGCATAGGCGCGGCTCGGCCACCGTGCTCTGCGCAAAGATCTGGCCCAGGTCACCGTAGACGTTCTTCACGCCGTACTTGGCGGGGATTTCCGAAAGATCGGTCACCCAGTCGACGCGGCCGGTCTTCTCGAACTGTTCCCAGCCGTTGCCCCACTCGCCGCCGGTGAAGCGGAAGGCGGAGTGGTAGATCACGAAGTTGAGCTGCGGCCAGTCCTTGGCGGCCTTGCCGACGTCGCGCACGTCCGCGTACTGGACGAGTTCGGGGAAGGCCTTGGTGGTGGAGTACGGATAGAGCCCCTTGTGCACGCAGATGTTGACGAGGCCGGCCTTCACCATCTTCTCGTAGAACGGATACATCAGCTTCTCGTCGTCGAGCCGCCACGGATGCTTCGACAGCTGCTTGTTCGTGTTGTCGCCGACGGAGTAGCCCTTGAACGCGTCGGGCTTCAGGGTGACGATGTCGCGGTCCACCGCATCCAGCCAGCCCGGCATGCCGGGCATGAAGATGGCGTGCGAGAACATGCGTTTGGAACCGGTGAGCCTGTTCACCTTGGCGCGCGTGTCCATCTTCATCTCGTTGGTGAGGAACCAGTCGCGCGGCTCCTCCGACCCGGAGCCGGAGATCAGCGCGACCTTGGTGTCGCTGTCGAAGTAGATTTCCTTGAAGTAGTTCGCGAACTTCAGGTCGTCGATCGTCTGCTCCTTGCCGGCGAGCGCGGGATTCCAGCCGGCTTTGCCGACCGCTTCGCGCTGCTTGATGAAGCCCATGATGCGGGTGTCGTCGCGCAGGAAGTGCGTGTGCATGTCCATGATGAACTGGCCCGAGAGCGCCTGGGCGCGCTCGTTCGCCATGTCCGGGGAGGCGGCCTCCGCGTTGCTCACGCCGAAGATCGGGCCATAGACGTCGTTCATGGCCACGAACGCAGCCGCCATGCCGGAGGCGGACTGGAAGAACTTGCGCCGGCTCATGCCCTGATGCCTGGCGAGCCGCGTGCCCATTTCCTTGATGCGCGCCTCGACCTGCTTCTGCCGCGCGTTCTGCGGCGTCGGCTCGAACTCGTCACTGGAAACGAACTGGGTGGGAATCGGCGAGGGGAAGGCGTTGGTCTCGGCGGGCAGCAGGGCATCGAGTTGTTTCTGATCGAGCATCGACATGGCGGGCTCCTGGGGTGGCGGCGTGCGCGTCAGGGCGCAGGACCGGCGGCCATTGTCTGCCCCGGGTTTTCCGACTGTCAACGGCCGCCGTGCACCGCACCCCTCTGCTGCGCTGCGGCAGCGGGACTTGTTGGGGCTCGCCGCTAACGCCTACACTGGCGACCCCCGAAATAACCCCCGCATCCGAGGAGCCGCACCGCAATGGCCGCCACAGTCAACCATTACGCCGTCGATTCGCACGCCCACGTATTCTGCGACAAACAGTACCCCTTTTCGCCGGAAACCCTCTACACCCCGCAGCCCGCGCAGCTCGGCACGCCCGCCAAATTCCGTGCCGTGCTCGACTTCCATGGCTTCACGCACGGCCTGCTGGTCGGCGCCGGGCCGTATGGCCCGGACAACCGCTGCATGATCAACGCAATCGCCGAATCGAAAGGGCGCTTCAAGGGCATCGCGCTGGTCAAACCGACGATTTCGGACGCGGACCTCAAGGCGCTCGCCGACGGCGGCGCGGTCGGCATGCGCGTGAACCTGATGGGCCACGGCCTGAAGGAACTGTTCGAACCGGGCGTGGACAAGCTGTTCGCCCGCCTCAAGGAACTGGGCTGGTTCCTGCAGGTGCACCTGGAGAAGGACAACCTCGTCGAGGCCGCGCCCATCCTGAAGAAGAGCGGCATGAAACTGATGTTCGACCACTTCGGCCGTCCCGACGTGCCGCGCGGCGTGCAGCAGGCCGGATTCCAGCGGCTGCTCGAGTTCGGCCGCGAAGGCGCGGTGATCAAGCTCTCGGGCCCGTTCCGCTCGTCGGTGCAGGGCTATCCCTATACCGATGTCGATCCTTACATCGCCGAGGGGGTGAAGGCGTTCACGCTCGAGCGCTGCGTGTGGGGCTCCGACTGGCCGTTCGTGCGGCTGGACGAACGCATGGACTACGGGCCGCCGTCGATCTGCCTCGCGCGCTGGCTGCCCGACGAAAAGGACCGCCGCAAGGTGCTGTGGGACAACCCGGCGCGGCTGTTCGGATTTCGTGAGGAGTGAGGGGTGAGGGGTGAGGGGGTAGGCTTACGGCAACTAACCAAAGAGGGCTTCTAACGCAGGTTCTGGTCAAGTAGAGATTCGTCATTCCCGCGGAGGCGGGAATCCATTGAACTCAAATGGCTGGACACCGGCCTGCGCCGGTGTGACGGGCTTTGTCAGAGCTCCCCTAGAAGTTCGTCTGCCCGCCGTTGACGTGGATCGTCTGGCCGGTGATGAAGCTCGCGCCCGGTCCGCACAGGAAGCGCACGGTGTCCGCGATTTCGCGCGGCTCGCCCGCGCGGCCGAGTGGAATGGTGTCCTTCGGATCCTTGCGCGCGGAGCGGTGCGCGGCGCGCACGGTGGCGATCTGTCCGGGCGCGACGCAGTTGACGCGGATGTTGTGTTCGGCGAGGTCGCGCGAGAGCGCGCGCGTGAAACCGATCAGCCCGCTCTTGGCGACCGAGCCGTGCACGCGTTTCTTGGAGCCGGAGAGCGCCTGCAGGCCGCCGAGCGTGACGATCGCGCCGCCGCCCGCCTTGATCATGTGCGGCGCGCTGGCCTGCGTGCAGTAGAAGGCGCCGTCGAGCGTGATGGCGAGCGGGACGCGCCATTCGTCGTAGGTCAGTTCGAGGAAGGGCTTCTCGGTGCGTACGGATGCGTTCAGCACGAGGAGGTCGAGGCGGCCGAAGCGCTTGATCACCGCGTCGACCATGGCCTTGACCTGCGCGCCGTCGGCGATGTCGGCGAGGAAGACGTCGGCCTGGCCGCCGGCGGTGCGGATGTCCCGGGCCAGTGCGTCGGCGGCTTCCCGCGAGGCGCGGGTATTGATGGCCACGGCGGCGCCTGCGGCGGCGAGCGCGGTGGAGATGGCGCTGCCGATGTTGAGCGCGCCGCCGGTGACGAGCGCGACCTTGCCCTGGAGTTCGGGAGACAGGGGAGACA
>JBOIEQ010000222.1:0-5004 GCA_050741255.1 Burkholderiales bacterium
CATCGCAGTCGGTGGCGTCGATCTGTTCCAAGGCATGCGCGAGATCGATCCGGCGTGCACGCACGCGCCAGGTGGATGTTCCCGCCATGACATCCAGGCTTTCGTCGTTGCGCGAGCACCGCCAACCCTCTCGTTCGGCCCAGCGCTCGATCGCGACGGCCTGGGTCGCGATCAGCTGCGGGTCATGATCGACCAGCAGCCAGTCCTGATCGCCGCCAATCAGAGGCGCGAGCACGCGGAAGTTCGCGCCGCTGCCGGCGGCGAGGTCGATGATGCGCTTGGGGTGGCTCTGTTGCGGTCCGAGCGCGGCACCGAATTCGCGGGCCAGAGTGCCGCTGCGCGCCGCCGCGTCGTAAGGCTCGCGCCGTTGCAGCCAGTCCGCCGAGAACCCGCTCATGCGGCAAGCCGGTCGAGCGCGGCTACCCAGCGCTCGACCGCCGTGGGCCAATCGGGCAGCGCCGCGGCGGCCGACACCGCGCCGGCGGCGAGGCGGGCGCGGAGATCCGCATCGGTGAATACGCGCTGCAGCGCTTTCCGCAGCGCCGCGGCATCGCCCGGTGGCACGAGAAGGGCGGCCATGGCGGGAACGGTGTCGGGTATGGCGCCGGCGGTGGTCGCGATGACGGGCAGGCCATGCACGAGGGCCTCGGCGTACACCATGCCGTAGCCCTCATGATAGGAGGGCAGCACGAACAGGTCGGCCCTGCGATACGCGGTTTCGAGCAGCGCCGCGGGCTGCTCGCCCGCCAGCACGACCCGGTCATCGAGTGCGTGCGCGGTAATGGCTTGTCGCAACGCGGCCGCCGCAGCCGGATCCCGTGCCAGGCTGCCGATGCAGGTGAGCCGCCAGGGGTGGTCGCGCAGACCGGCCAGCGCTTCCACGAGCAGGAGATGTCCCTTGCGCGGCGTGATGGTACCCACCGCCAGCAACTGCAATGTTCCGTGCGCCTTGCGCCCGTCAATGCGTGCTGGTTTGGTGGTGCCCGGTGTCGCCACCGCGACGCGATGGGCGGCAATCCCCGCTCCGGTGACGGCATCAGCCGTGTGCCGGCTCGAACACACCAGACCACGCAGCAGCGGCCAGAGCCGCGCCTCGAGCGCGGCGTAATGCCGGACTTCCGTTGCGCTCAAACCGGTTTCGAGGGACAGGGGATGGTGGATGAAGCCGACGAGACGCAGGCGTGGTGCCGCCTGCGCCAGGCCATCGGCAAATGCCGGCAGGGCGAGGCCGTCAATCACCGCAATGCTGCCGTCGGGCAAGCGCCCGAGTGCTTCGGCAGCGGCGGCACGGGCGACCTCATCCGCGTCGGGATAGCGGCCCGCGAGTTCGACGACGTTCACCTCGCGCCCCATCGCGCGCAGCCCTTCGACCACATGGTGGTCGAAGAGGTAGCCGCCGGTCAGCTGGTCCAGCGCTCCCGGCACCAGGAACGCCAGCGTCATTAACGCAGCGGACCTTCGAAGCTCGCCCAGGCCACCGGCGATTCACGCAACACGACGCGCAGCGAGACCAGCGCCTCCGCGGTGCCGGGGCCGACGGCGCCCGCGGCCACTTGCTCCTTCATGCGCCGGAAAATCTCGCCCGCCATGAATTCGGTCGTGGTGTTGCGACCGCTCAGTTCCGGCAGTTCGTCGAGATTCTTGAAGTTGAGTCCGCCCAGCACTTCCTTCAGCGCCTGCAGCGCGAGGCCGATGTCGCAGACCAGGCCATTTGCATCGAGCTTGGTCCGCCGGAATTCGACTTCCACGCCGTAGGTCGCGCCGTGCAATTGTTGTGCCGGGCCGAAGACCTCGCCGACAAAACTGTGGGCGATCATGATGTGGTCGGACACTGCGAGTGCGTACATGGGGACAAACTCCAGGATTCGGGATTCAGGATTCAGGATTCAGGGGTAGGTGACGACGTGGCAGAGTGTGCCGTCGGGCGCGTCCGCGAGCCGGGCGAGCGTGGCGGGCAATTGCCCGAACGGGCTTTCACCGGTCAGCAGGATATCGAACACGGAATCCGCGAGCAGATCGAGCGCCAGCAGCAGGCGGCGCCGGTGGCTCCAGCGTGCCCTCTGGGCGGTCGCGACGCTGCCCACTTGCGACGAACGCAGCGTCAGGCGCCGCGAATGGAAGGCTTCGCCCAGCGGCACCGGCACCAGGCGGTCGCCGTACCAGCTCAGTTCCAGCACGGTGGCCTCGAATCCGGCGAGACCCAGCGCGGTGGCGAGTCCTTCGGACGTCCCGCTGGCATGAATGACGAGATCCGCGTCGCCGGTCGCCTGCGCCGGCGCGGCGAAGGCGCAACCCAGGCGCGTCGCGACCGCCGCGCGGCGGGCATCGGTATCGATCAGTTCGACCCGTGCGCCGGGCAGCCGCGCCGCCAGTGCGGCCACCAGGCAGCCGACCACACCGGCACCAACCACTGCGATGCGGTCACCGAGACGCGGCGCAGCGTCCCACAAGGCGTTGACCGCGGTTTCCATGTTGGCGGCGAGTGCACCGCGCGCGTCCGGCACCGTGTCAGGCAGCGGCGTAACCGCGTCGGCAGGCACCACGTAGTAGTCCTGATGCGGATGCAGGCAGAAGACGCGCCGCCCCAGCAGATCCGGCGGACCGGACTCGACGCGGCCGACCGAGGCGTAGCCGTACTTCACCGGTCCTGGAAAGTCGCCCTCCTGAAAAGGACAGCGCATCGCCGTGCGCTGGCTGGCGGGCACCAGGCCGCGGAGGACCAGGCTTTCCGTGCCGCGGCTGATGCCGCTCTTCAGCGCCCGCACCAGGACTTCATCCGGTCCAGGTGCGCGCAACCTGGCCGCGCGAATCTCGCCGCGGCCGGGCGCGATCGTCCAGAACGCCCGCGCCGGGGTGTCCTTATCCACTGAAGTCGCACTCGACCATGACGTCGTCGCCGAGGACGAAGCGGCGCGTACGCGGCCGCAGGCTGTGCTTCAGGTCGGTGATTTCCGGCAGCAGGATGCTGGGCCGTCCCGAACCGAGCAGGAGCGGAACCACCGTGATCTGCAGGCGGTCGAGCGCGCCCGCTGCGAGGAAACGGGACACCGTGACGCCGCCGCCTTCGATGAACAGCCAGGTCAGGCCGCGCCCGGCGAGGACGCGCCGGATCTCCCGCGGATCGAGTCCATCGGGGCCGCCCGGCACGGGCACGACCTCGGCGTGACCGAGCGTTTCCCCGGCGCTTGCGCGATGGGCCGCGGTGAGCAGCAGCGTCGGCGCGGCGCCGTCGCGAAACAGGCGCTGGCTGCCGTCGAGACGGCGTTCCGGATCAATGACCACGCGCACCGGACTGGCGCCCACGCAACGTCGCACCGTGAGCTGCGGATCGTCGCTCAGCACGGTGTTGACGCCGACCACCACCGCATCGGCCAGCGCGCGCATGCGGTGGGTATGCAGGAGGTCTTCCGGGCCGCTCAGCCATTTGGACAATCCGCCTGTCGTGGCGATGCGGCCGTCGAGGCTTTGCGCCAGATGACCGACCGCGAACGACGGCTGGCGGCGCGCGGCGCACAGCGGACCGTAGAGGGAGGCCAGCGGCGAATCGGCGATTGCCACAACGGCGCCGGAGCGCCCGGCCAGCAGGGCCTGCCATTCGGCGCTGTCCTCCGGGGCCGGTTCAGGTGCGATCGCTGCGGTGCGGGTGGGTGTCATGAGGTGTTTAACGCGGTGCTGCCGTCGCAAACCGGTCGAAAACAAAGTCGGGCGCGCTCAGGTTGTGCTGCGAGGGTTCCACCCGTCCGAACCGCGCGGCGTGCGCTTTTATTCCCTTGAACTCCAGAATCGGTGCCGACTGTTGCCCGGAAACGCTTGCGGGCCAGGCCGCGACCGCCACGTCGGCCTGGGCGGTGGTCACGAACATCGAGCGCAGTGCCGCGAAAGGCCGGTCCGCCGCCACCGGCGGCGTGAGCGCGAGGGCGAGACTGACCCCGGCGGGTGTCGCTTCGGTGACGCGCAACACGCCGCGGGTCTTGTCCCTGAAGACTACGCGGAAGGTCATGGTCGCCGGTTCAAAGGCGATGCCGCGGATGGCGACGTAGGGGCGGCCGTCTTCCTCGATCGGGCCGAACAGAAAGGAACTGCCGTAGGCGCTTTCCGCCAACGCAGGCGGCGGCAGGGGTTTCAGCCGCCAGTAGCCGTCGGCGGGATAGACGACCAGGATTTCGATGTCGCGCCGCGGCCCGCGCTTCAGGAGTTGCACCAGGTGCAGGCCGGGCTCGCTTTTGCCGCCGACGCGGAAGTCCACGACTTCGGGCCGCCAGAACGTGGGGAAAGTGTGCCCGACCAGGCGGATCCGGGCGTCCTCGTACAGGATCACCTTGCGCGGCGTGAACGGGAAGCTCGGGTCCTTCGACATGTCGCAGGCGGTGAAATCGGGCGCGGTGCTGTCCGCGGTCACCGTGGCGATATAGGGCGGATGTTCCGCGCGGATGCGGAAGGCGGCAACGCGGGACCCGAGCAGCTTCACGTAGACATTGTCTTCCTCGGCGCAGGCGGTGCGCCGGCTGGCGTTCACGAAATCCACCGCGACGGGCGCCGCGGAACAGGCGCCCCAGCCGGCGAGTAGCAGGGCCGCGAGCGCCGCGCGTTTCATTTCACGGCGCCTGCGGTGGTGCCGGCAGCGGTCCGTGCGAAGGGTATGAAGAAATCAGCCAGTTGCGGGGGCGCGGGCAGTCGCGCTTCCTCGGGGACACGGCACAGACCGGCCGCGACCAGGAGGCGACCGACGACGGGATGCGCTGACAGCATCGCGAACGGGATGGCGCCGATGAGTCCCGCGAGAAACGGCAGGCCGAACCAGAGGGCGCCCGGCGCCACCTTCCACAGCCAGGCGCCGACGAAGAGGCCGAACAAGGTCTGCGGCCAGAGCGTGCGCGCGGCCGCCAGGAAGGGCACGCCTTCCGCGTCGCGCTGCTGGGAGGTCCAGCCGATCGTCCGGCCGAGCGGTAGTCCCAGCAGGAAGAGGGTCACCGCGACGGCAGCCACCGCCGCCATCAGCATGGA
>JBOIEQ010000223.1:0-4971 GCA_050741255.1 Burkholderiales bacterium
TTCGGTCGTGTCTGCCTGGAGCGCCTTGGCGGTGGCGATGCGGCTGTAGACGGTCCGTACCGTGCCCAACGCGAGCAGCACCAGCACGACGACGGTGATGACCTTGGTCCGCCGTACGACCTGGCGCCGCTTGAGCAATTCGCCGGCGTCGTCCGGGCTGACCGGGTGGATGCCGAGTTCCGCGTGACGTTCTTCAGACATTGCTTCAGGTCTCCAGATGCGTGCCAACGATCGATGCCTTGCCGCGGGCGGCGCGCGCTTCTTTCCAGCGCGCGAGGCGCTGATGTACTCCCGCGTACACCACCGGCACGAAGAACAGCGTCGAGACGGTCGCGAACAGCAGGCCGCCGATGACGGCGCGCCCCAGCGGTGCATTCTGTTCCGCGCCTTCGCCGATGCCCAGCGCCATCGGGATCATGCCGATGATCATGGCCAGCGCGGTCATCAGCACCGGGCGGATGCGGGTCGCGCCGGCTTCGAGGGCGGCCGAGAGGACGGTTGCGCCATCATCGCGGCGGTCCCTGGCGAAGGAAATGAGCAGGATGCTGTTGGCGGTGGCGACGCCCATCGTCATGATCGCGCCCGTCAGCGCGGGTACGCTCAGCGTCGTGCCGGTGATGAACAGCATCCAGGCGATGCCCGCCAGCGCGGCCGGCAGCGCCGCGATGATGATCGCGGCATCGATCCAGGACTGGAAATTGATCACGACGAGCAGGTAGACCAGCACGATCGCCATCAGCAACCCGACGCCGAGACCGATGAAGGAATCCTGCATGGTCTGCACCTGGCCGCGGATCGTCACCTGGCTGCCGCGCGGCAGTTTGGGGCGGATTTCCTCGACGCGCTGCTCCACCTGCTTCGCGACGCTCGCGAGATCTGTGCCCTGCACGCTGACGTACACATCGATGACCGGCTGGATGTTGTAGCGGGACACCACCGCGGGACTGCGGCCCGGCTTGGCCTCCACGAGGTTGCCGAGCAGCTGCGTGCTGCTGCCGGCCGTGCCCGGGGTGCCGACGGGTATGTTCAGCAGGGAATCGAGAGAATCAACGCGGTACTGCGGCGTTTGCACCTGGATCTGGTACACCACGCCGTTCTGCGGGTTGAGCCAGAAGGCCGGCTGCGTCTGCGAACTGCCGGACAGCGTGATGAGGACGTTCTGGCCGACGTTGGCCGCGGTCAGTCCCACCTGCTGCAGGCGCGTGCGGTCCATCTGCAGGTCGACGGCGGGATTGTCCAGCCGCTGGTGCACGTGCACGTCGACGGCGCCGGGAATCTGTTTCAGGGACTTCACCAGTTCGCCGGCGAGTTCGGCGTTCTTCGTCAGCGCGGCACCGCTGAACTGGACGTCGATGGCGGCCGGCAGGCCGAAGTTGAGGATTTGCGTGACGATGTCCGCCGGCTGGAAGAAGAACTCGATGCCGGGAAACCGCTTCGGCAACTCCACGCGCAGCTTCGAGATGAACTCTTCCGTAGGGTCGTGTCCCTCTTTCAGGGACAGCAGAATCTCGCCGTCCAGCGTGCCGATGGTGCCGGCGTTGCTGTACGAGAGGTTGATGCCGCTGTTGGGCACGCCCAGGTTGTCGAGGATGGTGTCGAGCTGATCGGCGGGAATGATTTCGCGGATCACGGCCTCGACGCGGTCCGCGATGCGCGCCGTTTCTTCGATCCGCGTGCCGGTCGGGGCGCGCATGTGGAGGCGGATCTGTCCGGCGTCGACGCCGGGGAAAAAGTCGCGACCGAGGAAGGGGAAGAGGAGGCAGGACAGCACGCAGAAGCCGAGGAAGGCGCCGGCGAACACCTTGCGGTGCGACAGCAGCGTCGACAGCATCAGGGCGTAGGCCCGCCGCATGCGCTCGAACTGCGCGTCGAAGCGCTGGTACAGTCGCTGCAGCAGGCTCGGCTTGGCTGACGCATCGGCGTGTACCCCGCCCATCAGCAGCATCACCAGCGTCGGCACCAGCGTCCGCGACAGGATGTAAGACGCGATCATCGCAAATACCACTGCCTGCGCCATCGGCACGAACAGGAAGCGGGCGACTCCGGACAGGAAAAACATCGGCACGAACACGATGCAGATGCACAGGGTCGAAACGAACGCGGGCACGCCGATCTCGTTGGCGCCGACGAGGATGGCGTCGTTCAGCTCCTTCCCCATGTGCAGGTGGCGCTCGATGTTCTCGATCGTCACGATGGCCTGGTCGACCAGGATGCCGACCGAGAGGGCGAGGCCGCCCAGCGTCATCAGGTTCAGCGTGCCCCCGACCGCATACAGCGCCAGGATGGAGGCGAGGATCGACAGCGGGATGGTGAGCGCGATGATGAGGGTGCTGCGCCAGTTGCCCAGGAACAGCAGCACCATCAAGGCCGTCAGTCCGGCGGCAATCAGCGCTTCCAGGATCACGCCGGTGACGGCGGCCTTCACGAACACCGATTGGTCGAACAGCAGCGCAACCTTGATATCGCCCGGCAGGATGCTCGTCGCGCGCGGCAGCATGGCCCGGAGGTTGGCCACGATGTCCAGCGTGGAGGCGCCGCCATTCTTCAGCACCGAGAGCAGCACGCCGCGTTCGCCGTTCTGCCGCACGATGTTGGTCTGCGGCGAGAAACCGTCGCGCACGTGCGCAATGTCCTTCAGGTAGGTCGTAGCACCCCCGGACGTGCGCACGGGCAGGTCGTTCAAGCCCGAAATGGCGTCGGGCGAGGCGTTCATCTTGACGCTGTACTCGGTCTCGCCGAATTTCACCGTGCCGGACGGCAGGATCAGGTTCTGCGAATTGAGCGCGTTGACGGCGTCGATCGGCGACAGGCCGCGCGCCTGCAGCGCCTGCATGTCGAGGTCGACCGAAATCAGCCGGGCCTTGCCGCCGTAGGGGAAGGGAATGGCGACGCCGGGAATGGTGACGAGCTGGGGCCGCAGCTGGTTGACTGCCGCGTCGAACACGGAGTTCTCCGGCAGCGTCGGGCTCGACAGCGCGAGCTGGACGACCGGGATGCTCGACGCCGAATACTTGATCACCAGCGGCGGCGTGATGCCGGGCGGCAGCTGGCGCACCTGCGTCTGCATGGCAGCCACGACCTGCGCGATCGCGGTCTGGATGTTCGCGGTCGGCTGGAAGAAGACCTTGATGACGGTGACGCCCAGCAGCGACGTCGACTCGATGTGCTCGATATCGCTGACCGTCGTCGTCAGGCCGCGTTCGCTTTGCCCCGCGATGCGCTGCCCCATCTCCTGCGCCGGCAGGCCGCCATAGTTCCAGATGATGCTGACGACCGGAATGTCGATTTCCGGAAAGATGTCGGTCGCCATGTTGCGCAGCACGAACGGCGTGGCCAGCACGATCAGCATGGCCATCACGATAAACGTGTAGGGGCGGCGCAGCGCGAGCTGGACGATGGACATGGCGGGGATTCCAGCCGCACGCGGAGTGACGGAGGAAGGCAGGGATTAAGGTGCGGGAATTATAGGGGGAGTTTCGCGGCCATCAGGAATGCTGCGACGCAGCGAACATTACAAATCTCTGACAATCGGCCGATCCCTTTCCCTCCGGCCGCGCCGTTCGCCCCATGCCGGGGCGCGTGCCTCAGGCGACGCGCGATTTGAGGGCGGGCGTCAGGTGCGGTGCGATGGCCGCCAGCAGTTCCGGGTAGACCTTGGGCGTTGCGGCCACGACGTTGCCGGAGTCCAGGTGGCCGTCCTTGCCTTCAAGGTCCCCGACGTGGCCGCCCGCTTCGATGATCATCAGGGCGCCGGCTGCGATGTCCCAGCGGGCGAGGCCGAACTCCCAGAAGCCGTCGAGAAAACCCGCCGCCACGTAGGCGAGGTCGAGTGCCGCGGAGCCCGCGCGGCGGATGCCTGCGGTTTCCTGCGTGAGCGCCTTGAACATCGCGAGGTAGGCGTCCACGTGCGTGAACTCCTTGAACGGGAATCCGGTGCCGATCAGGCAGCCCTTTAACTGCGTGCGCTTGCTGACGCGGAGGCGGCGGTCGTTGAGATAGGCGCCGCGCCCGCGCGTGGCGGTGAAGAGATCGTTTTTCAGCGGGTCGTAGATCACGCCCTGGGTCAGCACGCCGCGATGCTCCAGCGCGATGGACACCGCGTACTGCGGGAAACCGTGCAGGAAGTTGGTGGTGCCGTCGAGCGGGTCGATGATCCAGCGGTATTCGGGCGCGCTGGCGCCGGCGTTGGCTGAGGCCCCCGACTCCTCGGCCAGGATCGCATGGCTGGGGTATGCTTCCCGCAGCACGCGGATGATCGCGTCTTCGGCGGCGCGGTCCACTTCCGACACGAAATCGTTCACGCCCTTTTCGGTCGGCTTCACGATGTCGAGGTTCTGCGCGGCGCGGTTGATGATGCCGCCGGCGCGGCGCGCGGCTTTCACGGCGATGGTCAACATCGGATGCATGGCATGTTCCCAGGGTTCAGGATGCAGGCGTCGGGCTGCGGGATTCGGAAAAGAGCGTGGGACGGGGACGGGTCGATGACCCGCCTTATCCCCAAGAGGCCGCGATTCTAGTGCAGAACGAAGCTCGCCTCCAAAACCTCCGCGTGGTGCTGACCCAGACCAGCCACCCGGGCAACATCGGCGCGGCCGCGCGCGCGATGAAGACGATGGGCGTGACCGAACTCGTGCTGGTGGCCCCGCGCGCCGCATTTCCGCATCCCGAGGCCGAAGCGCGCGCGGCGGGCGCGACGGACGTGCTGGCGGCCGCGCGCGTCGTCGCCACGCTGAACGAAGCGCTGGAAGGCTGCGTGCTGGCGATCGCCGCGTCCGCGCGCCGGCGCGAGCTGCGGCACGAATTCGTGACCGTGCGCGAAGCCGGGGTGCGCGCGGTGGCGTCGGCGGCGGTCGGGCGGGTCGCGCTGGTGTTCGGCAACGAGACCTCGGGACTGTCACGGGAGGAGGCCGCCCGCTGCCAGATCTTCGCGATGATTCCCGCCGACGCCGGCTACAGTTCCCTCAACCTGGC
>JBOIEQ010000224.1:0-4921 GCA_050741255.1 Burkholderiales bacterium
ATGCACCCATGCCGAGTTTCTCGAGATCGCGCTTCTCCAGCACTTTCACCGTGAGCTTGTGCGTGCGCGCCAGCGCGCGCGCGGTCTCCGCCAGATGCGCCGGCGTGCAGACGTTGCCGGGCAGGTTGCCGAGGTCGCGCGCGAGCGCCGAGCCGAGGGCGACGGCGCGCGCCTGGCGGGCCGCCGCCTGCGCGGCGCGCAGATCGGCAGCCCCGACGGTGAACGTCACGCGTTTGAGCGCCGCCGCGGGCCCCTGCGGCGTGCTCTTCATCTGCACGAAGCGGTAGCTGCGCGCGGCCAGCGCGGACGCCGCCTGCTGCACGACCCACGCGGCATCGCGTCCCTTGACCGGCAGTTCCGTCAGCGTCACCACGCCGTCGGCGGCGGGCGTGGCGGCGAGGCCCTCGGCGGCGGTGCGCAGGGCTTCCAGGCAGGCGCGCGCGTCGAAGGCCTTCTCCGGCCCCAGCCCCACCAGCAGTACGCGGGTGCTTGCGACGCGCGGCACGTCCTGCAGCAGCAGGCGGGTGCCGGCACGTCCTTCGAGTTCACCGCGCTTCAGGAGCGCTGTCAGGTGGCCGCGGCTCGCGCGATCGAGCGCCTGTGCCGCTGCGGAGAGTTTGCGGCCGGCATAGACGCCGGCCACGATGCAGCCGCTGCGGGTCCGTGCGGGTTCATTGAGGCCGGAGGCCTTTATGCTAAATTCCACGTTCTCTCCCATACTCTCGTCGATGCGTTTGTCGTTGACCCGTCGTTGACCCGGAAGCATCTGATTATCGGCGTTTTTCCTCCGATCTCCAACCCGGCGCCCGGCGCTGCGCGCGGGCCGTATGCGGGCCGGCGAGGGCGCGTGTGAACGACATCGTCCGCCGGCCCCGGCTGCCGGCGGCGCGTGCGTCGGGGCGCCGCCTGTTCCAGCAGGCGCTGCTGCGCGAGTTCGCCACCACCGGCATCGCCACCTTTCTCGTGCTGCTGGCGATCGCGCTCACGACGACGCTGGTGCGCTACCTGCAGCAGGCCGCCCGCGGCCGCATCGATCCCGAGCAGGTGCTGGCGCTGCTCGGATTCGCCGCGTTCTATCTCCTGCCCGTGCTGCTTTCGATCACGCTGTTCATCGCGGTGCTGATGACGCTGACGCGCTGTTACCGCGATTCGGAGATGGTGGTGTGGTTTTCCAGCGGACTGGGCCTCACCGCCTGGATGCGGCCGGTGCTGGCGTTCGCGGCGCCGATGGTGGGCACGATCGCGCTCCTCTCGCTGCTGCTGTCGCCGTGGGCCTCGGAGAAAAAGGACGAGGTGCGCCGCCAGTTCGAAGCGCGTTCCGATGTCTCGCAGATCACGCCCGGAGTCTTCCGCGAGTTGCGCCGGGGCGAACGCGTGTTCTTCGTCGAAGAGGTGCTGGGCGAGCAGAACCTGGTCTCCAACGTGTTCGTCAGTTCCACCAAGCGCGGCGTCAACTCGGTGGTGGTCGCGCAGAAGGGCTATCGCGAAACCATGCCCAACGGCGATGCCTTCCTGGTGCTGGTCAACGGCCGCCAGTACGAGGGCGTGCCGGGCAGCCCGGAGTACCGGATCAGCAGCTTCGAGCGCTACTCGGTGCGGGTGGAAGAGGCGGAGCAGCGGCTGGGTACCACCAGCGTGAGCGGTACCACCACCCTCGACCTCCTGCGCAACCGCACGCCCCAGCACCTGGGTGAACTCGCCTGGCGCCTCGGGCTGCCGCTGTCGGCATTCGTGCTGTCACTCCTCGCGATTCCGCTCTCGTTCGTCAATCCGCGCGCCGGGCGCTCGCTCAACCTGATCCTCGCGATCCTGATCTACATGACCTACAACAATCTGCTGTCCATCACGCAGGCGTGGATCGTGCAGGGCCGGCTCTCCTTCGTGGCGGGTGTGCTGCTGGTGCATGTGGCGATGCTGGCGCTGCTGGCGCTGCTCTTCTTCCGCCGCCTCACGATGTTCTCCGTGTTCCGCCTGGTGCCCCGGCCGTGAAGACGCTGCGCCGGTTGCTGTGGAAGGAGATCGTCAGCGCGACGCTGCTGGTGTTCGCCGCTTTGCTCATGTTGTTCGCGTTCTTCGATCTGGTGGGCGAGCTGAAGGAAATCGGGCGCGGCAGCTACCGGCTGCCGCGCATCCTGGCCTTCGTGCTGCTGTCCCTGCCCGGCCACATCTACGACCTGTTCCCGCTCGCGGCGCTGATCGGCACCCTGTTCGCGCTGGCGCAGATGGTGGCGAGTTCCGAATACACGGTGATCCGCGCCTCCGGGGTGTCGACGCGATCGGTGGCCATCGCGCTCGCCCGCTTCGGTTTCGGCTTCGCCCTGGTGACCTTCGTGTTCGGGGAGCTGGTGGCGCCGCATGCGGAGCAGTGGGCCCAGCGCATCAAGACCAAGGCGGTGCTCGGCGTGGTGGCGCAGGAATTCTTCTCCGGCGTATGGCTGCGCGACGAGCGCAATTTCATCAACGTGCGCACCGTGTCCACCGACGCGTCGCTGTCGGGCGTGCGCATCTACGAATTCGACGCCGACTTCCACCTGCGCACGGTGAGCGTGGCGGAGCGCGGCGAGTACCAGCAGGACGGCAGCTGGCTCTTGACCGGGGTCGCCCAGACCCGTTTCGTGGGCGACCGCGCGGAGGGCGTGAAACTTGCGCAGGCGAGCTGGCGCTCGGTGCTCGATCCCGGCATGGTGGACATGCTGATGGTGCAGCCGGAGCAGATGTCCGCGTGGAACCTGAACCAGTACATCCAGCATCTGCGCGAGAACCGCCAGAAGACCGTGCGCCATGAGGTGGCGTTGTGGCTGAAACTGACCTATCCGTTCGCGGTGGTCGTGATGATGGTGCTGGCGCTGCCGTTCGCCTACTTTCAGGTGCGGGCGGGGGGGGTTGGCGTGAAGATCTTCACCGGCATCATGCTCGGCGTGCTGTTTTATCTGTTCAACCGGGTGTCCGGGCACATGGCGATCATCAACAACGGTTCGCCGATCGTGAGCGCGGTGCTGCCGACCGCCTGCTTCCTGCTGGTTGCGATCGTGATGCTGTGGTGGGTCGAGCGAAGATAGGATGCAGGATTCGGGATACAGGATTCAGCCGCCAGGGTCTTTTACTGAATCCCGTTTCCTGAATCCTGAATCCTGATAATGCGCGTTCCCGCCAGCCGATCGTGCAGGAACTGGCCCTCGCGGTCGAAGAGCGCCCAGACGTAGCCGACACCGCCCGCCGCCACGCAGGGCACCGCGAGCAGGAAACGCCGCCAGGCGTCGCGTGCGGTCAGCGCGTCGCCCGCCGCCGTCACCAGCCGCAGCCGCCACGTCTTCATCGGCAGCGTCTGGCCGCCGTGACACCAGCAGTACACGAAATACGCGGCCAGCGCGGCCAGCGCGACCAGGCGAAACAGGGGTCGCGTCAGCGCCGGATCGAGCAGGCCGGCAATGGGAGAAGCAACGGCGCCCGCGACCATCACCACGGCGACCGCGAGCACCAGCTCGTAAACGAGCGCGCCGGCCCGGCGGCGCAGGCCGGCGAGTTCGGCGATCGGTCGGGAGGGAAGGGCGGGGGAGGACGAAACGGCGGGGGCCGTCACTGCGGACGCACTACTGGGCCTGCCCGCCGGCCGGCACCGCTTCCTCGGTGGCGCGCTGCGCGGCCAGCGTCCGCTGGTACTCTTCCCAGCGGGCCTGCATCTGCCGCCGTTCGTCTGGCGGCAACTGCTTGATGAGCTTGTAGCGCTCGCGCGCCGCCTGGCGCTCGGCTTTCGACAGGCCCGCCCAGGCCTTCATGCGCGCCTGCAGCCGTTCCTGCTCGTCGGGCTTCATCTTGGGGTAACGATCGGCGATCGCCACCCACTTTTTGCGGCGCGCGGCGTCCAGTTGTTCCCAATCCTCGGCGAGCGGCGCGAGTGCGGTGCGTTGCGGCGCCGTCAGCTCGGTCCAGGCGGGTTTGACCGCGGGCGCCGCCTTGGCGGGCGGCGGCGGCACGCTGGCGGCGCCCGCCGGCCATACGGCCGCCAGCGTCGCGCTCAGCGTCGCCGCGAGCAGCAGCCTCAGTGCGCGGGTCGCTTGAGCCATTGGTCGAAACCCTGATCGAGGTAGGCATCGATCGGCAGATCGCTCGCGAGGAGCGCAGCATCGATGTCGGCCAGGTCGTTGGCGGTCAGTTGCCAGTAGCCCGCGCCGGCCAAGGCGAGGAACAGCAGCGCCATCGGCGCCAGGAGACGCGCCTGGAAATAGCGGCTGGTCGCGACCCGTGCCCCGAGTCCGCCGGCCCATGCCAGACCCCAGACGGGGGCCGGGGCCGGGTGCCAGCGCTCGAGGGCCTCCCGCCGTGCCGTCGCCAGACGGTTCACCACGCCCTGACGCAGGTCGGCGGCACCGTCATCCAGACGCGCGGCCAGGGCGCGCGCGAACGCATCCTCGGCGGCGGGATCGGCCGGAAGGGCGGGCGGCGGAGACGTGCGATCGTTCATGTCAGTGGGCGAGGGCGCGTGGTTGGAGTGGATTCAAGTATAACTTTTGAAGCCGTGATAGCCGTGATCGATGACGGGTACTAGTCCGTGTGGGTCCGTGTGTCATTACGCATCCGGCTCAAGCCGGATGCCCCTGGCGCGCAGGATTCCGGCCAGCGCATGTGTGGCCCGCGAGCAGTGCGTTTTCACGCTGCCTTCCGAGCAACCCATGGCCGCCGCGGCTTCCGCGACATCCATCTCTTCCCAGTAACGCAGCAAAAATGCCTGGCGTTGACGTTCCGGCAGCTGTTTGAGTGCTTTCTCAATGGAAGCAAGGACTTGCGCTCTGCCAAGCTGGGTTTCCGGGGACTCCGGATGATCGGTCCCATCGGCGGATTCCAACGTTTCCAGGGGATCCTGCTCGTCGGCGTCATCCCCCGAAGTCAGCGCTGACATCGGGGTGGTCCAGAGGTTGCGCAC
>JBOIEQ010000225.1:0-4581 GCA_050741255.1 Burkholderiales bacterium
GGTCATGGCCGCGCTGCGCGTCATCACCGCGCGCAACCCGGTGCACGCCGCCCTCTTCCTGGTGCTGGCGTTCTTCACCTCGTCCGCGCTGTGGCTGCTGCTGCAGGCGGAGTTCCTCGCCATCACGCTGGTCCTGGTCTATGTCGGCGCGGTGATGGTGCTGTTCCTGTTCGTGGTCATGATGCTGGACATCAACCTCACGCGCCTGCGCGAAGGGTTCTGGAGCTACCTGCCGATCGGTCTGCTGGTCGGCTTGCTGGTGGTGGCGGAAATGGCCTTCATCCTCTGGTTCCGGGCCGATCTCGCGGCCGCCGCCGCGCCCCTGCCGCTGCCCGCCGGGCACAGCAACACCAAGGAACTCGGCCTGCTGCTCTACAAGGACTACATCTATCCGTTCGAGATCGCCGCGGTGATCCTGCTGGTGGCCATCGTCGCCGCCATTGCCCTGACGCTGCGCACGCGCAAGCAGAGCAAGTTCATGGATCCCTCGGAACAGGTGCGCGTGCGGCGCGCGGACCGGGTCCGCATGGTCTCCATGCCGGCCGAAAAGCAGGATTCAGAAGCCGGGATTCAGGATTCAGAGGCGAAGCCATGAGCAGGTTTTCCGAATCCCGAATCCCGAATCTCGAATCCCGGACGACCGGAGTCGTCCAATGATCACCCTGCCCCATTACCTCGTGCTGGGCGCGGTCCTGTTCGCGATCAGCATCGTCGGCATCTTCCTCAATCGCAAGAACATCATCATCCTGCTGATGGCGATCGAGCTGATGCTGCTCGCCGTCAACATGAACTTCATCGCGTTTTCGCACTGGCTCGACGACGTCACGGGCCAGCTGTTCGTGTTCTTCATCCTGACGGTCGCGGCCGCCGAATCGGCGATCGGGCTGGCCATCCTCGTGGTGCTGTTCCGCAACCTGAACACCATCCACGTCGAGGACCTCGACCAGATGAAAGGGTGATGCCGCGGTGGACATGAAAACCCTCTACCTGGTCGTCGCGCTCGCCCCGCTGGCGGGCGCGCTGATTTCAGGGCTGCTGTGCCTGCGCCTGTCGAACCGCGCCGCGCACACGGTCACCATCGCGCTGATGATCGTGTCCACGGCCGCCGCCGGGCTGGTGTTCCGCGACGTGCTGGCGGGCAACCACTTCAACGGCCCGCTCTATACCTGGCTGGTGTCCGACGGGGTCCGCTTCGAGGTCGGCTTCCTCATCGACCGACTGACCGCCACCATGATGCTGGTGGTGACCTTCGTGTCGCTGATGGTCCACATCTACACCATCGGCTACATGGCGGGCGATCCGGGCTACAACCGCTTCTTCAGCTACATCTCGCTCTTCACCTTCTCGATGCTGATGCTGGTGATGAGCAACAACTTCCTGCAGCTCTTCTTCGGCTGGGAGGCGGTGGGGCTGGTCTCCTACCTGCTGATCGGCTTCTGGTACACGCGCCCGACGGCGATCTACGCGAACCTCAAGGCCTTCCTCGTCAACCGGGTGGGTGACTTCGGTTTCCTGCTCGGCATCGCGCTGGTGCTCATGTACTTCGGCAGCCTGGACTACGCCGACGTCTTCGCCAAGGCGCCGCAATTGGCCGGCAACACCTACGAAATCTTCAACGGCCACGCCTGGTCGCTGATGACCGTGATCTGCATCTGCCTGTTCATCGGGGCCATGGGCAAGTCCGCGCAGTTCCCGCTGCATGTCTGGCTACCCGACTCGATGGAAGGCCCGACCCCGATCTCCGCGCTGATCCATGCCGCGACGATGGTGACGGCCGGCATCTTCATGGTGGCGCGCATGTCGCCGCTGTTCGAGCTGTCCGATACGGCGCTGTCCTTCGTCATGATCATCGGCGCGATCGGCGCCTTCTTCATGGCGCTGGTCGCGATCATCCAGTACGACATCAAGCGCGTGGTCGCCTACTCGACGCTGTCGCAGCTCGGCTACATGACGATGGCGCTGGGCGCCTCGGCCTACTCCGCGGCGATCTTCCACCTCATGACGCACGCCTTCTTCAAGGCGGTGCTGTTCCTCGGCGCCGGTTCCGTCATCATCGCGATGCACCACGAGCAGGACATGCGCAAGATGGGCGGGCTGGCCAAGTACATGCCCGTCACCTACCTGACCATGCTGGTCGCCGCGTTCGCGAACGCGGGGCTGCCGCCGTTCGCCGGGTTCTTCTCCAAGGACACCATCATCGAGGCCCTGCATGCGTCGCAGCTCCCCGGGGCGGGCTTCGCCTACCTGCTCGCGCTGGGCGGCGTGTTCGCGGGCGGCCTGTATACGTTCCGGCTGATGTTCTATGCCTTCCACGGCAAGGAGCGGTTCCGCGATCCGCACGACCCGGCGGTGCTGGCGGCGGACGCGGAGAAGGCGGCGCTTGCCGCTGCGACTGCTACCGACGCCCACGGCCACGACGATGCCCATGATGATCATCACGACGACCACGGGCAGGGCCACGCGCCCCATGAATCGCCCTGGGTGGTCACCTTGCCGCTGGTGCTGCTGGCCATCCCCTCGGTCTGCGCCGGCTGGGTCATCGGCAACTTTGTGTTCGGCGACTACTTCGGCGACGCGATTTTCGTGGCCCCGGCGCACCCCGTGATCGAGGAACTGGCCGCGGAATTCCACGGCGTGGTGCCAATGATCCTGCACAGCTTCAGCACCGTGCCGTTCTGGCTGGCGGTGGGCGGCATGGCGACTGCCGCGGTGCTATATCTCTTCAAGCCCGACCTGCACGGCAGGATCCGGCAGGGGCTGCGGCCGCTGGTGCGCGTTCTCGAGGAAAAATACGGCCTCGACCGCTTCAACGACTGGTTCTTCGCCGGCGGCGCGCGCGCGATCGGCCGCGGACTGTGGCGCGGCGGGGACGTGGCCGTGATCGACAGTTTCTTCGTCAACGGCTCGGCCCGGCTGGTGGGATGGTCCTCGGGGATCATCCGCCGCCTGCAGACGGGCTTCCTCTACACCTACGCGTTCACCATGATCCTCGGCATCCTGGTGCTGCTGACCTTCGTGACGGTGCAGCTGTGGTAACGGGGCCGGCATGAGCGTTTCGATCCTGTCGTGGGTGATCTGGACGCCGATCGTGGCGGGGCTGGTGGTGCTCGCCGCCGGCGGAGGCAGGGACAGCCGCGCCCACGTGGCGCGCATCCTGGCCCTGGCAGGCGCGCTGGCGGGACTGGCGGCGGCGCTCCCGCTGTGGACGCACTACGACCGCGCGGCGGGCGGCTTCCAGTTCGAGGAAGTGGCGACCTGGATCCCGGCCTTCAACGTCAACTACCACCTGGGCGTGGACGGCATATCGATCGCGCTGATCCTGCTGAACTGCATCACCACGCCGCTGGTCGTGATCGCCGGCTGGAAGGTGATCGAGTCGCGCGTCTCGCAGTACATGGCGGCCTTCCTGATGCTGTCCGGGCTCATGAACGGCGTGTTCTGCGCGCTGGACGGGCTGCTGTTCTACGTCTTCTTCGAGGCGACCCTGATCCCGATGTTCATCATCATCGGCATCTGGGGCGGGCCCAACCGCGTCTACGCGGCGCTCAAGTTCTTCCTCTACACGCTGGCCGGTTCGCTGCTGACGCTGGTGGCGCTGATCTACCTCTACCTCGCCGCCGACGGCAGTTTCGCGCTGGCGGACTTCTATGACCTGCCGCTGCCGCTCGAGGCGCAAGTCCTGATCTTCCTGGCGTTTTTCGCGGCCTTCGCCGTCAAGGTGCCGATGTGGCCGGTGCACACCTGGCTGCCGGACGCGCACGTGGAGGCCCCCACCGGCGGTTCCGTCGTGCTGGCCGCGATCATGCTGAAGCTCGGCGGCTACGGCTTCATCCGCCTGTCGCTGCCGATCGTGCCGGACGCGAGCCATCACCTGGCCGGCTTCGTGATCGCGCTGTCGCTGATCGCCGTCGTCTACATCGGCTTCGTCGCGCTGGTGCAGACCGACATGAAGAAGCTGATCGCCTATTCGTCGATCTCGCATATGGGTTTCGTGACGCTGGGGGTGTTCCTGTTCAGCGGGCGCGGCCTGGAAGGCGCGGTCGTGCAGATGATCTCGCACGGCTTCATCTCCGCCGCCATGTTCCTGTGCGTGGGCGTGCTCTACGACCGCGTGCACTCGCGCAACATCGCCGACTACGGCGGCGTGGTGAACCGGATGCCCAGGTTCGCCGCGTTGTTCGTGCTGTTCGCCATGGCCAATGCCGGACTGCCGGGCACCAGCGGCTTCGTCGGCGAGTTCCTCGTGATCCTCGCCGCGATGCAGGTGAATTTCTGGTTCGCCTTCGCGGCGGCGCTGACGCTGATCCTGGGCGCGGCCTACACGCTGTGGATGGTCAAGCGGGTGGTGTTCGGCGCGGTCGCCAACCACCACGTCGCGGAACTCGAGGACGCCAACCGCCGCGAGCTGTTCGTGCTCGGCGTGCTGGCGGTCGCGGTGCTCGGCCTCGGCCTCTGGCCCGGCCCGCTCGGCGACCTGCTGCACCAGTCGGTCAACCAGGTGCTGGAGCTCGCCGGCCGCACGAAGACCGGGTTGTAACGAACGGACCCCATGGACGCCATCAGGAGTGCAAGGCATGAATC
>JBOIEQ010000226.1:0-4520 GCA_050741255.1 Burkholderiales bacterium
CCTTACTCCTCACCCCTCACGAACCAAGGAGTCACAATGCTGATACGCACAATGCTGTTGATGGCCGTGTTGATCACCGCGGCACCCGCACACGCGCAGGGTTTCAAGCCCTCCCGCCCGGTCGAACTGATCGTGCACACCGGTCCCGGCGGCGGCAGCGACGTGCTGGCGCGCGCCATGGTGCAGATGATCGAGAAGGAAAAGCTTGCCCCGGTGCGCTTCGTTGTCGTCAACCGGCCCGGCGGCAACGGCACGGTGGCGGCGGCGTACCTCGCCGAGAAGAAAGGCGAGACGCATTCCCTCGGCCTGTTCACCGGCAACTGGATGACCAATCCGCTGGTGAGCCAGGAGTCCAAGGTGTCGCTCAAGGACCTGACACCCATTGCGCGGCTGGTGCTCGAACCGGCGGTGATCGCGGTCAAGGCGGACTCGCCGTACAAGACGATGGCCGACTTCATCGAAGCGGCGAAAAAGAATCCGGGCAAGCTGAAGCAGTCGGGCGGCTCCATCACCAGCCGCGACAACGTCGTGCGCCAGCTCCTGCAGAAGTCCACCGGTGCGCAGTGGGCCTTCATCTCCTTCCCCGGCGGCGGCGAGCGCATCGCCGCGCTGCTCGGCGGACACGTGGACATGATGGTGATCGAGCCGCAGGAGGCGGGCGAGCAGATCCGCGCGGGCAACATGCGCGTGCTGGCGCAGGTCACCGAAAAGCGCCTGCCGACCATGGCAAACGTCCCGACGCTGAAGGAAGCCGGCTTCGACGTGCCGATCGTGCCGCAGGTGCGTGGCGTGGTCGGGCCGCCGGACCTTCCGGCGGCGAATGTCGCCTATTGGGAAGACCTGTTCGCACGGCTGGTGAAGACGCCGACTTGGCAGAAGTACCTGGAGGAGAACCAGTTCGAGGACGGCTTCCAGAAGAGCGCCGACCTGTCGAAGTTCTTCGATACCTTCAGCCAGCGCATGCGGGTCATTCTGCAGGAAGCCGGCATCAAGGTTTACCGGTAAAGCAGGACGGGAACCACAGAGGCACGGAGACGCAGAGAACGGCAAAAATGCCGAAATAAATAATTGCACTTCTCCGTGCCTCCGTGCCTCTGTGGTTCAATCGTTTCCGTTGTTGAATTTCCCAATTCCCAATTCCCAATTCCCAATTCCCAATTCCCGATGACCAACTCATTACCCACCACCGCCGTCGCCGAACAACTCGCCGCCGCCATCGCGGCGCTCTCCGCCGACCGCCTGCCTGCCACCGTGCGCGAGCGCTGCGAGCAGCTCCTGATCGACATCGTCGGTCTGTGCGTCGCGGCGCGCGGCACCGACTACATGCAGGCGATGGTGGCCGGGCTCGATGCCGGCGGGCCGTGCACGGCGATCGGCCACGCGGCGACGTTCTCGCCCACGGACGCCGCGCTGATCAACGGCACCGCCTCGCACGGCGAGGATTTCGACGACACCTTCGAGGGCGGTCCGGTGCACAGCAGCGTGGTCATCATTCCGGCGGTACTGGCGGCCTGCGAACGCTTCGGGCGCGACGGGCGGGCGGCGCTGCTGGGCATCGCGGTCGGCGTGGAAACGCTGTGCCGGCTGTCGATGGTGATTCCCAAGGCGATACACAAGTCGGGCTTTCATCCGACGGGCGTGCTCGGCACGGTGGCTGCGGCGGCGGCGGTGTCCGCGACGCTGGGCCAGACGCCGAAACAGACCGTGGACGCGCTGGGCATCGCCGGCAGCATGGCGGGCGGCATCATCGAATACCTGGCGGAAGGGGCGTGGACCAAGCGCATGCACCCCGGCTGGGCCGCGCAGGCCGGCCTGCAGGCCGCGCGCCTGGGCGGGCAGGCCTTCTACGGGCCGCGCACGGTGTTCGAGGGCACGCACGGCCTCTACAACGGCTTTGCGCGCCGCGCGGACGGCGATTACGCGGCCCTGACCGCGGACTTCGGCAGGCGCTGGGTACTGGAGGGCATCACCTTCAAGCCGTACGCGACGGGCACCATGAACCAGCCCTACATCGAGTGCGCGCTGCGGCTGTCCAAACGCGGCATCAAGCCGGAAGACGTGGTGGCGGTCGAGTGCGAAACGGCGGAAGGCTACGTACACCGCCTGTGGGAACCGCTGGCGTCCAAGCACAAGCCGGCCAATGCCTACGCGGCGAAGTTCTCCACGCCCTTCAACATCGCGGTCGCTATGATCACCGGCGGCGCAGGGCTGGCCGCCTTCACGGAGGAGACGGCCCGCGATCCGCGCATCCTCGCGCTGGCCGGCAAGGTCCAGTACCGGGTGGACCCGAACAATCCCTATCCCAGGGCCTACACCGGCCATATCAGGCTGACGCTCAAGGACGGCTCGACAGTGGAGGAGCGCCAGCCGCACATCCGCGGCGGGGTGGAGGAGCCGTTGTCGCGCGCGGACATCGAAGCGAAGTTCCGCGGCAACGCCGGTTTCGGCGGCTGGGACGCGAAGCGGTCGGACGCTTTCCTCGCGTTCGCGCGGTGCGCGTTCGACGGGCCGCTCGACCTCGGGACCCTCCGCGGCTGACCCTGCTTAGCCCCTTCCCCCGTTGACGGGGGAAGGTTGGGATGGGGGCACAGCAGGCGCGGGGATCTAAGCGGACCCGCGCACGTAACTCAGGATGCGGCCCCGCGAGGCGGGCTTGTCCGACAGCGCGAAGTGCAGCCACCGCTCGGTGAGCGTGTAGCCCTCGGTCGCCATCCGCTCGCTGAACTGCGCGCAGTAGCCGCGTCCGGGGTCGGCCAGCAGTACTTCCGCCACCGGTTGGGCATGCTGCGCGATGAAGTCGCACAGCAGGGCGGGGTGGTCGCGTTCGTATAAAAGATCGCTGCCGAGGATCAGGTCGAAACGCCCCAGTTCAGCGTTCGGTCCTTCCCACGCGGCGCTCCGGTAGGGAATCGGCGGCAGCCCGTTCAACTCCGCGTTGTGCCGCAGGAAGTCCTCCGCCAGGGGGTGGTGGTCGCAGGCCGTGATGTCCGCGCCCCGCCGTTGCAACACGAGGCTGGACAGCCCGAGCCCGCAGCCGACCTCGAGGATGTGCTTGCCGGCGACGGCGTAGGTGCACATCTCCTCCGCCAGGGCCAGGCCCGCCGGCCACACCACGCCGAACATCGGCCATGCCGCGGAGGAGATGCCTGCGCGCTCTGCATCGCCGTCCGCGTCGGAAAACTGCTGGCGATCGGAGAGGGCACGGATGTCGTAGTCGTCATCGCCGATGTGGAAGCGGGTGGTGGCGACCGCGTAGCCGGGCATGCGATGGTCTCCGGTGAAGACATCGCAGCGTTTCGGGGGCTGCGGTGGGGCATTAAATACTACATTTTCCGCCAAGGTACCAAGGATCTCGATACCCCCTTGAGGGGTGCGCCAAGAAAAGCGAATTAGCCGCGGAGGCGCAGAGAGCGCGGAGAAATCACAAGAAAAGTAATTTCGTAACGTGTCAGCTAACAGGCGCGCCGTTTTTGGCGCGTCCATTGTTGAGCGCGAGGTTAGGGCACGTTACCGAGCGGGACACTTTTGAACCTCGTCTTTGACAAGAACCGTTGCATAGGTAACGTCTTTGGCGAACTCGACGCGGCGGACAGCACCAGTATCGGTGGCTACGATTATCGCAGTTAGCTTGTCATGGGGTGTCGGATGACCTATGACGCCACCTATTCCTCCATAGCGCTGCGATGTTTCCACAATTACCAGAAAACGCGAGTCAGATGACCAACCGAGATCTTTCACAAAGTTGTCTTTTCCGAGGGAAACCTGCGCAATAGGTTTCCATGGGTCATCGCGTCCAAGCGTCGCCCTTCGCAATGTATCGAACTCTGCATTTTCTGGGCCAGCGACAAAGAACTGGCAGTTTGGGCTTGGCGCCGCCCACCGAAAATCAGAACGCGCAGCAGGTGACAACTGAGTTACGGCAAATGTTCGACGCACAACGCGCGCGCGGAGGTCACGCAAAACCGTTTCCAACTGCTGCGGCCACTTGGAACCGGATGGTTTACTTTCCGTTGAAATCAATGCCACAGATCCGGCAACCGGATCGACGGCGTATTCCCAATATTGCTCGTAGTTAACGACGCCGATACGCACCTCGTTTGCCGCGACGGCCCGTGTGGAAAAGGCCGTTGTAATCGATAGAACCCCGACTGCAAGTATGTGACGAGCGTAATACATGGGGTGCTCTAACGTTCGCGATCAAGCGCGCACGAAAGCGCGCAGCGCTTTCGTGCGTCGCTTATGGATCGCGTTGTTAGAGCGCCGATGCTCATAAAAATGCAATACACGATCATTGCGGGAACAGAAAGCCGACAATGGTGAAGCAAATCACTGCAATCGCCAGGATGACCAATACTACACTCGCTGGCCTCCTAAGCTTGGGCTCGTCAATCAATGCTACAAGTGCGCGAGGTGGCACAAGCGGGCAAGGCCGACGAAGCAACCGAGGAGTTCGCGTGGCTCTGGGACAACATGGTCGAGATCGATCCTGCCACCAGCGGCGTGCGCGGCTCGTTTATGGC
>JBOIEQ010000227.1:0-4442 GCA_050741255.1 Burkholderiales bacterium
GCCGATCGCGCCGCGCACCAGCAGCGCGTCGCCCGCCGCCGCGCGGAACGACACGCCCGCGAGCACGCGCCGCCCGCCGCGTTCGAGCGCGAGGTCGCGCGCCTCCAGCACGGCCGCCATGGTCTCCACTGTCACGGCACGACCTGGTCGATGACGAGCTTGACGCCGCGCGCGCCGGGTTTGACCGTGACGCTCGTGCCGCGCAGGTCGCCCGGCTGCGCACGTGCGTCGCCGGATTTTGAAACACGCGCCTCGAGGCGCACGCCCGTCGCCTGCGAGAGCTTGCGCGCGGGCGACATCGCCAGGCTGTCGTCGAGCATGAAATCGCGCGGCAGCTCGCGCGCGGTGCCGCGGATCACCGCCAGCGGCATGGGTGTGCCATCGTCGCTGCGCGCAACGATGAACAGCGTGTCGGTCGGTCCCACTTTCGCGGCGAGCGCCGGGGCGAGGCTCACGCGGCCGCGGATGGTCTCGGCCGCGGTTTTCGCCGGCGCAGCGCGCTTTGCGGCGCCGCCGGGCTTGGCCTCCGCTTCCAGTTTCGCGGCGAGCGCTTCGATTTGTTGCCCTTCGGCGGAGCCCGCCGGAAACAGCGCCACGAGACGGCGCCAGTACGCGGCGGCGATTTTCGGGTCGCCGCGTTCCCCGGCGGCGGAAGCGGCGATGGCCAGCGCCTTCGGCTGGTCCGGGTCGATGGCCAGTGCGCGCAGTGCGAGCTGTTCCGGCTCACCGGCGAGCTTGAAGTTGCGTGACAGTGCGATCGCCTCGGCCCAGTCGGCCATGAGCGCGGGTTCGCGCGGCAGCAATGCGGAGGCGCGCGCGTAGGCGGCCGCGCCTTCGGCATGTTCCTTCAGCAGCATGTGCGAGCGGCCCAGCATGATCCAGCCTTCCGCATCCTGCGGCTGCGCCGCCAGGCGCGCCTTGATCGTCGCGATGCCCTTGCGCAGGCCGGCCTCGTCCATCGAATGACCCGCGCCGCCCGGCCTTGCCGCGTCCATCAGCAGCGCCTCCGGCGTGCCGGTCAGCAGGTACACGAACAGCGCGCCGGCCGGCAGCGCGACGGCGAGCGCGGCGATCCACGGCCAGCGACGCGGAGGTGAAGTGGGCGCCGCTACGGGCACCTTGTCCGCCTGCGCGAGTGCTTCGGCCTGCAGTTCCTGCAGCGCCGCCTGCGCGCCGTCCGCCGACAGGGTGCCCGCCACGACGTCGGCGTCGAGTTCGCGCTTCTGATCGCGCAGTACGTCGAGGTCGATGCCGGCGACCGGGTCCGCGCGCGGCGCGCGCAACAACGGAATCAGCAGGGCCGCCAGCGCGAGGAGCGTCAGCAGGCCGGCGATGAGCCAGAAAGCTGTCATCGGAACGGTTCGGGAATGTGGTTGTCGAGACGGAAGCCGGGCCCGCAAACACATAGCCGGGCCTCGCGCTAAGGCCCTGATTATACGGGGTCAGAGCGGGACCGGACCGTGGATACGCTAGACTCGCCGGATTCGCACATGCGCCGCACGCTCTACCCGGCGCGCAAGGGGTTTCGCCATGCTTTTGATGATCGACAACTACGATTCCTTTACCTACAACCTGGTGCAGTACTTCGGCGAGCTGAAGCAGGAGGTCGTCGTGTTCCGCAACGACGAGATCACGCTCGAGCAGGTCGAGGAGCTCGCCCCGCAGCACATCGTGATCTCGCCCGGGCCCTGCACGCCGAACGAGGCGGGCGTCTCCGTGCCGCTGATCCAGAAATTCGCCGGCACGGCGCCCATCCTTGGCGTGTGCCTCGGTCACCAGGCGATCGGCCAGGCCTACGGCGGCAAGATCGTGCACGCGAAGCAGGTGATGCACGGCAAGACGTCCGCGATGCGCCACCGCGGCGCCAGCGTGTTCGAGGGCCTGCCCGACGGGTTTTCCGCGACGCGCTACCACTCGCTCGTGATCGAGCGCCAGTCGCTGCCCGCGTGCCTGGAAGTGACCGCGTGGACGGACGACGGCGAGATCATGGGCGTGCGCCACAAGACGCTCGCAGTCGAAGGCGTGCAGTTCCACCCGGAGTCCATCCTCACCGAACACGGTCACGGGCTGCTGTCGAATTTCCTCAAGCGGGAGGCGCGATGAGCGCGCCCGCGGCCGGGACGCCGCCGCAGGCGGGGGTATTAACGCCGCAAGCCGCGTTGGCGCGCGCCATCGAGCACCGCGAGATCTTCCAGGAGGAAATGGTCGAAGTGATGCGCCAGATCATGCGCGGCGAAGTGTCGCCTGTGCTGATCGCCGCGCTGATCACCGCGCTGCGCGTGAAGAAGGAGACCATCGGCGAGATCGCCGGCGCCGCGCAGGTGATGCGCGAGTTCGCGACCAAGGTCGAGGTGGCCGATCGCACCGCGCTGGTGGACACCTGCGGCACCGGCGGCGACGGCGCGCACACCTTCAACATTTCCACCGCGGCCATGTTCGTGGCCGCCGCGGCCGGCGCGCGTGTGGCCAAGCACGGCGGGCGCTCGGTGTCCTCCAGTTCCGGCAGCGCGGACGTGCTGGAAGCGCTCGGCGTCAACATCAACCTCAAGCCCGAACAGGTCGCGCAATCCATCGCCGAAACCGGCCTCGGCTTCATGTTCGCCCCCAACCATCACGGCGCGATGAAGTACGCCGCGCCCGTGCGCAAGGAACTGGGCGTGCGCACCATCTTCAACATCCTCGGCCCGCTCACCAATCCGGCCGGCGCGAAACGGCAGGTGATGGGCGTGTTCCATCCGGATCTCGTCGGCATCCAGGCGCGCGTGCTCGGGCGGTTGGGCAGCGAGCACGTCATGGTCGTGCACGGCAAGGAGGGTCTCGACGAGATTTCCATCGCCGGCGAGACCTTCATCGGCGAACTGAAAAACGGCGAAGTGCGCGAGTACCTGGTTAAGCCCGCCGATTTCGGCCTCGACACCCACCCCGCCAGCACGCTGCGCGTGTCGAACGTCGAGGAATCCAAGGCGATGCTGCTGTCGGCGCTGGACAACAACCCCGGCCCCGCGCGCGACATCGTGGCACTCAACGCCGGGGCGACGATCTATGTGTCCGGCGTGGCCGCGAGCCATGCGGAAGGCGTGAAAAAGGCGCTGGCGGCGATGGCGTCCGGCGTGGCGCGGGCCAAGGTCGAAGCGTTCGCCAAGTTCACGCAAGCGCATGGCTGACATTCTCGACCGCATCCTCGCGGTCAAACGCGGGGAAATCGCCGCACGCGAGGCGGTCAGGCCGCTGGCGGCGGTACGGACCGAAGCCGAACGCGCGTCGCCCGTGCGCGGCTTCGAGGCCGCGCTGCGCGCGAAAATCGCCGCCGGCCACGCCGGCGTGATCGCCGAAAGCAAGAAGGCGAGCCCCAGCAAGGGCGTGCTGCGCGCCGACTACGACCCTGCCTTCAACGCACGCTCGTACGAGCAGGGCGGCGCGGCCTGCCTCTCGGTGCTGACCGACGCGCAATTTTTCCAGGGCAGCGAGGCGCACCTGCAAGCGGCACGCGGTGCGTGCGCACTGCCGGTGCTGCGCAAGGACTTCACCATCGACCCGTACCAGGTGTACGAGGCGCGCGCACTGGGCGCGGACGCCATCCTGCTCATCGTCGCCGCGCTGGAATTGGCGCGCATGCAGGAACTCGAGGCCGTGGCGCAGTCCGTTGGCCTCGCCGTGCTGGTCGAAGTGCACGACGCCACCGAACTGGACGCCGCGCTCGCGCTGAAGACGCCGCTACTCGGCATCAATAACCGCAACCTGCGCACCTTCGAGACGACGCTGGACACCACGCTCGCGCTCCTGCCCCGGGTGCCGAAAGACCGCCTCGTGATCACCGAGAGCGGCATCCTCGCGCCGCCGGATGTCGCGCGCATGCGCGCGGCCGGCGTCAATGCGTTCCTCGTCGGCGAGGCCTTCATGCGCGCCGCCGATCCCGGCAGCGAGCTCGCGCGGCTGTTCGGCGCGGTGACCGCCTAGCTACTTCTTTCCCGACGTCGCCGATCACACGGTCGAACTGATCGACGGCGTCGACCCTCCCCGGGCGCGTCGCGCACGACGCTGCATCGCGAATTCCGCAACACCCGAAAAAAAGTCTGCCCAATGGTCTAGGCCGGCGCCGATGGGTGTCTGCAAGCAATTGAATTTAATAAATAAAATAAAATCTATCGTTTTGATAGATTTGATTCGTCCGTGAAAAAATGCCTGAATACACGCGTAGCAGTCACACGGGTGTAGGGCGGCACTGGCGAGAGGGAACCCGCGTGAAGCAGGTGGCAACCATAAACCATAACGGTAACAACGTCCGGCCCCGGCAACGGGGCACAGGGGGCGTCGTTGTTGCAAGAGAACCTGCATCTCTCAGCGGACTCCTTCATCTGGGGTCTAGGTGGCATGTGCGAGCTGCACAGGCTGCCGTTCGCGCCCGCGCTCGTCCTCGCGCAGGCGCCGCCGCCGTACACGCT
>JBOIEQ010000228.1:0-4322 GCA_050741255.1 Burkholderiales bacterium
CGTCTGCGTCGTTGCTCCTCGTTGCATAGAGGGGCTATGCGGCCTCCTCGCGCCTAGCAGCCGGACCCTTTTGGCTCAACGCCGCGCACGTTTAGGTCCATAACAGGCTCTAGGGTACGATGCGGACCGTGAATCAAGAGGAGCACTGATGGCCATCAGCTGGATCACCGCCTTCAAGGTCATTCCCTGGCGCGATGTCATCGCCGCCGCGCCCGTCGTCGCCGAGGGCGCCAAAAAACTGTGGGCGACCGCCCGCAAGAAATCGCCTGAACCGCTGGCCGATACCAGCGCCCTGGCCCCGGCCGACCGCCTGCGGACGCTGGAAACGCAGACCGCCGAACTGAAGCGCGAACTCACCGCCTCCGCCGAACTCATCCAGTCGCTGGCCGACCAGAACCTGCGGCTGGTGAAAGCCGTGGACACGCTGCGCTTCCGGACCTGGATCCTGCTCGTATGTTGCGGGTTGCTGCTGGTGGCGATGACGATATTGTTCTGGCGTTAGCCATTTTGCACGGCGCCTGATGCAAGGCAGGCATCGAAAATCGCCTGTCCCCGCGCTTCACCATTCCCTGTATGTCACCCCCCGCGTCGTTTTCCTGACCGCGCTCGCCATGCTGGCGTTTGCCGGCAATTCCCTGCTGTGCCGGATCGCGCTCAAACAGACCGGAATCGACGCGGCCAGCTTCACCACGATACGGCTGGTGTCCGGCGCGCTGGTGCTCTGGCTGGTGGCGCGGCACTATCGCGCGCGCCAGGACGGCGCGGGGAACTGGCTGTCGGCATTCGCGTTATTCGCCTACGCGGCCGGCTTTTCTTTCGCCTATCTGAGCCTCACTGCGGCGACAGGTGCGTTGCTGCTCTTCGGGGCGGTGCAGGCCACGATGATCGGCTATGGGCTCTGGACGGGAGAACGCCTGCGCGGACGGCAGATCGCCGGCCTTGTGCTCGCACTCGGTGGTCTGATCGGGCTGTTGCTGCCGGGGTTCTCGGCGCCGCCCCTGATCGGCTCCGCGCTCATGCTGGGCGCCGGCGTCGCGTGGGGCGTTTATTCCCTGCGGGGCAAGGGCGCCGGTGATCCCATCAGGGTCACGGCCGGCAATTTCCTGCGCGCCATTCCGTTCGCCGCGGTGTTGAGCGTGGCGACGAACGCTGGCGCCAGGGTGGATGGCGCCGGCATCGCCTACGCGGTGGCGTCCGGCGCACTGGCTTCAGGACTGGGCTATGCGATCTGGTATGCCGTATTGCCCGCGCTGAGGGCCACGAATGCCGCAACCGTGCAGCTCAGCGTTCCGCTCATCGCGGCCTTCGGCGGCATCCTCTTCCTGGCCGAGCCCCTGACTGTGCGGCTGGCGCTCGCGTCGGTCGCCATACTTGGTGGCATCGGGCTGGTGATCCTGGTGAAGCAAGGCGCCAGCACGACTGAACGGGAATGAATGCGCCTGGTGTCCCGGGGCCCTGGCGGCGAAGCGGATTTATTTCTTCTTCACGTTGAAGAAGCGCCCCTTCTCCATCCCGCCCGCCAGGCTCGCCCACACATAATCGAACTTCCCCGTTGCCGCGACACTGAAGGCCGCCGCCGTCAGCGTGCTGACGTAGGTAAGGCGGGCGGCCTGCCTGGCGGGATCATCTTCCAGCGGAAACTCCGCGTCCTCGTGCACGGTGTCCTTGAGGGACACCTCGCCTACGCCCGCCGGGATGTAGTGAAAAAAGAAATCGCGGTTGCGCGCCAGCGAGATTTCCTCGTCCGCGCCGAGCAGCAGCACGGGCTTTTTGACCTTCGCGAAAAAACCGGGAAAGCCCCGTCCCACCACCGCCGGATCGAGCAGGATGCCGCCCGCTGCCGGTGCGCTTTCGGCGAGCGCAACCGCGACCGACGCGCCGCCGAAGGAATGGCCGACCAGCACGATCCTGCCGGGATCGACGCGGGGGTCGATGAGCTCGGGACGGCGGGCAATGGCTTCGGCAAGTTTCGCGAGGGTCCGCCCGTTGGCGATCCACGGACCGGTGTTGGGCAACTGCACGGCCAGCGCGTGCATGCCCCAGGAGGCGAGGTGCAGGGCCTGATAGGCGTGATCGTCCTTGCTGTTGTCGTGACCGTGCACCAGGATGACGAGCGGCGCCTTGTCCGGATGCACGGCCAGATACTGATCCGCACGGACCAGTCCGGCGCCCGGCAGGCGCAGTTCGACGTCTTCCTGCACCGCCACCTCGAACGGCCCGCGCAGGCGGAACAGGTCCACGTCCGCCTTGTTGCCTAGCAGGTAGGTCTGCATGCCGCGGTAATCCGCGAAGCGCAGGGAGGTCTTGCCGGTGTCCGGCATGCGGGCGCAACCGCCGACGATCAGCAGCGCGGCGACCGCCGCCAGCAGGAAAACCCGCGGCACGCGCCCGCGCACCGGGAGCGCCCCTGGCATGTTCAGCACATCTGACAATTTATTGATACCCTTCCCCCCGCCCGGCCGGAGCGCTGCCCCAGAGGAAGACGCCCGGAGACCGGCTCGGAACGAGGATCCGAAATGATAAGAACGACCATCACCGCCCTGCTGTCGGCACTGCTCCTGCTCCCGGGCACGCTGCCCGCCGCCGAGACCGCGGGCGACAAACTGCAAATCGAGCGTTCCCGGCAGGACAGCATCTACCACAGCACGGGCGAACAACGACCCGAAGGATACGTCATTGACCGCACGCTGACGTCCTACAAGGCGATCCTGCCCCAGGAATTCGCCCAGACGCTGTCCGCAATGGGCCCGAAAGACCGCTGGCTGGACATCGGCGCGGGCCGCGGCCAGGCCGTGCTGGATTATTTCACGTCAGGCATGGACCCCGGACTCAACGCGCGCGCGGTGGCGATGTCCATCGAGGACCGCCGCACGCCGGAGTGGCACAAGGCCGTCGCCAGCGTCGGCAACGATCGCATGCAGTACATTTTCGGCAAGCGGCTGAGCGAGTACGCCCCGCAGGAACTCGCGCAGTTCAGGATCATCACCGACGTCATCGGAGGCTTCTCCTATACCGACCGGCTGTCGGTGTTCATGGAGCGGGTGCTCTCCCTGCTGGAACCGGGCGGTGGCTTCTACACCGTCCTGCAGGATGTGCATTCCGCGGAAGGCAGCAACAAACCCTACTACGCAGGCGCACCCTACCTGACGGTCATCTCCAATCCCGCGGGCGCCCCGGTCAAGGTCTGCGACTGGCTGAAAAGCATCAGTTGCGTCGAAGTCACCTGCGAACTGAAAACAGCCTGGAAACCGCCCATCGAGGTCTACGGCATCCGCAAGGTCTGCAACGAGGTCAGGGTGCCGTCGCTGACGGCGACCCACTACGAGGCGGGCACGCCGCCGGAGCGGGGGTTCAGGCTGGCGCAATAGACGTCACGCTTCAACCGCGATCAGTGGCAGGCGTGGTCCGACCTGAGCGTCGAGTTCTTGTGGATTTCTCCGGACGGTAAGGGTCCGGCCGGGCCGATAGCGGAACGGAAGTCGGGGCTGTGTTCCGTTGTATATCGTCTAGCATGTGCCGAAAAACGTGGTTACGATAGCGCTAACATGATGATCGGCCTGACGTTTTTGAGTATCGACGCGTACCGGTTAAGCAGATCCCGGCGTTTAGCACGCGTTCAGCCTGCTGTCTAAATCTAGTTAACTATCAAATGAGCCTGGGGCAGCGAACTCTTGCATTTTGCGTAGGTGCTGCTACAGGCGCCTTCGTTCTGAGCATTGTGGCAACAATCCGAAGCGCAGATTCATTCGCCGAATCAGCCTTGCCAATTGTCGGAATAACCTTGTGTGTGGGCGGGCTGTGTCTCCTTACCACATGGGTTGGCTTTGCCCTTGCCCAACTAATGAACCATGTACCTTCACGTAAATACTGCGCTGGGCTCGGTGTGGTGTTTGCTTGCGGCTCCGGTAGCGTGTTTTTCTTTCTAGACGGCGCAATCATCCACGTTTTGGGCGTACACATAGTTTTGGCAATGATTGTATTTGTGGCGCCAATTGTTGCTTTCGTAGGTAGCCTATTTGTGAAGTCGGACAATTTGATAGCTAACCCTCCAATCGAGATGGACGCGCGCAAGAGCGATGCGCGCCCCTCATAGTGACGTTAGAGCGACATGAAACAATCGGATGCCAAATCATTTCCGTTGAAAGGGGTGGCGTACCCGACGTTTGGTCTCATATTCATGTACGCCGCTGTCTTTTCGCCCACGTTATTTGGTTTCAATTACGATCACGTCACTGGAGGGCTCGTTCTTTGGTTTTTGATCATCCCGTCCTTGATCGTTGGGATGGGTACTCTTCTCTTTACGTTACCTCGCGCACTTGTAG
>JBOIEQ010000229.1:0-4289 GCA_050741255.1 Burkholderiales bacterium
CCCCCGCCCGGTCGCTGACGTCGAGCTTGCGATAGATCGCGCGCAGGTGACTCTTGACGGTCTCCTCGCCGATCACCAGCCGCGTCGCGATGCCGCGGTTGGACAGGCCGTCGACGACGAACGACAGGATCTCGCTTTCGCGCTGGGTGAGGCCCTGCCGGGCACCGGGCCAGAACTCGTCACGCTGCATGCGGGCGGCGGTGTCGGCAGCGCGCGCGGCCATGCTCGGGTCGATGGCGGTCGCGCCGCCGTGCACCAGCTCGAGCTGACGGACCAGGTCGTCACTGCTGATGCTCTTGAGCAGATACCCCGACGCGCCGACCCGAAGTGCCTGGTACAGGTACTGCTCGTCGTCGTACACCGACAGCATGACCACCTTGCGTTCCGGATCGCGTTCCCGCAGCTCACGGCACAGGTCCAGGCCGCTGGCGCCCTGCATCCGGACGTCGCACAGCACGATGTCGGGCTGCAGTTCGTCGACCACGGCGGCGGCGCGTTCGGCCCCGACGGCCTGGCCGACCACCCGTACCCGGTCGCTGAAAGCGGCCAGCATGGCCTTGAGTCCCTCGATGACCATTTCGTGGTCGTCGACCAGGATCAGCCGAACCGGCGCAGCGTCGGCTTCGGGTTCAGCCGTCATGCGCGATCCGCCTGCGGCTTCTCGCTGGTGCTCATGGCATCACCTTAGAGCGGCGATTCGGCGCTGGTCGGCAGGACCGGCTGTGGACTGCCGGAGAAAGTCCGTCGGCAATCTCGCCCGCCCAATCCCCCATTGGGGGGAGGCCCGGAGTGTGTGACGTAGGACACGCTGGTAGCCATGTCGGTGAGTTGTGTGGAGCGCACGTTCTGGTGGGATGTGGCGCGCCCGGCCCATGCCGTGATCGATCCGCTGCGTGCGGTGATCTTCGACCTGGACGGTGCGCTGGCCGATGTCGAGCGCGATGCACACCGGGTGGCGTTCAACGCCGCATTCGCCGCGCACGGGCTGGACATCTCCTGGTCGGTCGCCGAATACGGCCGGCTGGTCCGCATCGCCGACGAACAGCGTCGCGTCGCCTCGGCACTGCGCCGGCGCGGCTACGGGCGGGTCAGCACCGAGATCGCGGCCCATGTGTACCGCACCAAGACCGACCTGTTCGAGGCGTCGGTGCTCGATGGCGACGTGAGCCCGCGCAACGGCCTCGCGGATCTGGCGGCCGGGCTGTTCGGCGCCGGCATCTCGGTCGCAGTGGTGAGCACCGGTGCGCGCTCGTGGGTGGAGCCGCTGGTCCGGCAGCTGCTGGGCGACGGCATCGCCGAAACCATCGTGACGCCCGAAGATCTGCCGCATCCGACCCGTGACCCCGACCTGCACGGCCACGCGTTGTGGGAGCTGGGTCTGGGGCCGGAGAGCGCGCTGGCGGTGGCGGGCGGCGTCCGCGGTTTCCGCGCGGCACGGGCCGCCAAGCTGGCCACGCTGGTGATCACGACCGGCTATTCGGCCGGCCACGAATTCCCCGGGGCGGTCCAGGTGCGCGCAGAGTACGACGGTCTGATGGCCGCCGGATGCGAGCGCCTACACAAAAACTGGTGGTCAGCCCAGGGCTGACCACCAGTTCGTCACAACTTTTCAATTGTCGAGGCGGGGCTTCAGGCCCCGCCTCTTTCAACGGCTCAGAACCACGGCAGGCTGATCTTCGGCAGGCCGATCTTCGGGAAGATCCGCGGGTGCGGCGGGAAGCCGATCTGCGGGTGCGGGATGTCCGGCATGCCGATCTTCGGCGCCTTCGGCAAGCCGATCTCCGGGTGGGGCAGGTCTTCCGGCTTGGGGAGCTTGGGGGCACCCAGCTTGGTGAAGTCCGGCATTTCCGGCAGGCCGGCGTTCGGCAGCTTCGGCAGGCCGATGCCGGGCAGCTTCGGCGCGGCCAGCGCACCGAGCGAACCGATGGCCGGTGCGCCGATGGCCGGCAGGCCGCCGAGGCTGGGGGCAGCCACTGCCGGAGCAGCCATGGCGGGAACCGAGAGAGCCGGCGCAGCGGCGGCGGAGGAGACCTTCGCGATGTCGCCGACGGCGGACAGGGTGCCGAAGGTGGCGGCGGTCGCGGCCGGTGCTGCCGCAGCGGCGACGGGGGCGCCCAGAGTCGCGCCCGCAGGCAGCGCGGAGAGGCTGGTGATCTGGCCGAGCGCGAGACCGCCCAGGGCGGTGACCAGGCCGCCGAGGCCGGCGTCGAGCACGAGGCTCGGCAGGCTCAGACCGGGCAGGCCCAGCGACAGCGGAATCGCGACGGTGGCCTCCGGCGGCTGCATGCTCGACAGGTTGATGGGCGGGAAGCCGCCCAGGCTCCAGTCGTCGCCCCAGTCCAGGCCGTTGTCGTTGTTGCGCGCCGTCTTGCCGGTCAGACCGCCGCCCGAGCTCGAGGTCGAGCTGGAGACGGTCTTGCTGCTGGCCGTGCCGAGGTCACCCGAAGGGGTGGTGGCCGACTCGTTGTTCTTGCTGGCCTGCTGGGTCTGCGTCGGCTGCGACGGATCGGTACCCGGGTTGTTCGGGGTCACCGGACCTGGCGATGCGATGGCGATGCCGGCTCCGAAAAACGCCACAGCAATCGCCGTAGCCGAGGCCGTTGCCCCCTTGGCGGAAAATTTGAAAGTCATGCGGCGCGAATCCTCCCTGTGCGACCCACGCATCCTATGCCCTAATGCGCGCGGTGTCACAGTTAACTAACGAACACCACTGTGACGTGCGGTGATGGTGGGGCGGCGTCATTGACGGAGCAGATTGATTACCGCACTGAAGTCAAGATCGGCATGCTCGGCGGCAAACTTTGCGTAGATGTCCGCGGCATGGCTGCCGAGGGGTGCCGACGACCCCGTCGAGCGCACCGCAGCCATCGCCAGACCCAGGTCCTTGTTCATCAGTGCGGTGGCGAAGCCGGGCTGGAAATCGTTGTTCGCGGGGGAAGTGGGCACCGGCCCGGGCACCGGACAGTTCACCTGTACGGCCCAGCAGTTGCCGGTCGCCCCGGTGATCACGTCGAACAGCGACTGCTTGTCCAGGCCGAGGTGCTCGGCGAGCACGAACGCCTCACCGATGGCGATCTGCTGGACGGCGAGCACCATGTTGTTGCACACCTTGGCGGCCTGGCCCGCGCCGGACGCGCCACAGTGGATGATCTTGCCGGCCATGGGCTCGAGGACCGTGCGTCCGCGCTCGACGGCCTCGGGCTCGCCGCCGACCATGAACGCCAGCGTGCCGGCCGTCGCGCCCTTCACGCCGCCGGACACCGGGGCGTCCAGTTGGGCGAAGCCGTGCTCGAGGGCCAGCCGGTGCACCTCGCGGGCATCGTCGACCGAGATGGTGGAGGAGTCGATGAACAGCGTGCCGGGGGCGGCCGCCGGCATGACGTCGGCGTAGCAGCTCTTCACCAGGTCGCCGTTGGGCAGCATGGTGATGACGACGTCGGCGCCGGCCACCGCCTCCCGGCCGCTGGCGAAGGTGGTCGCGCCGTGGTCCCGCGCCGCCTGTGCCGCGGCCGGGACCGGGTCGAAGCCGTGCACGGTGTGCCCGGCCGCGATCAGGTTCGCCGCCATCGGGCCGCCCATGTGGCCCAGGCCCAGGAATGCAATCGTCGCCATCAGTTCGTCCTCCCTAGTTCTCCGCGATTTATGCACGATTTCCCGCGCTCATCGCGGATTTTCGTGCACAAATCGCTCAATTGCGTGCGGCGGTCGAGGCAGCCCGCCCGATGACCACGCGCATGATCTCGTTCGTCCCCTCCAGGATGCGGTGCACCCGGAGATCGCGGACGATCTTCTCCAACCCGTACTCGCGCAGGTAGCCGTAGCCGCCGTGCAACTGCAACGCCTGGTCGGCCACCGTGTAGCAGGCCTCGGTGACGTGCAGTTTGGCCATGGCGCACAGCTCGACCTTGCGCGGATTGTTGGTGTCGAGCGCAGTTGCCGCCCGCCACAACATGTTTCGCGAGGTTTCCAAGGTCGTCGCCATATCGGCGAGGGTGAACCGGATGGTCGGCTCGTCGATCAGCGCCGCACCGAACGCCTCGCGCGAGGCCAGGTACCCCAACGCCTTGTCGTAGGCCGCCTGCGCGCCGCCCAGCGAGCAGGCGGCGATGTTGATGCGGCCGCCGTTGAGGCCGTTCATCGCGATGGAGAAGCCGGTGCCCTCGCCGTCCGAACCGCCGAGCATGGCTTCGGCGGGCACCCGCACACCTTCCAGGATCACCTGGGCGGTGGGCTGGGCATGCCAGCCCATCTTCTCCTCGTTTGCGCCGAAACACAGTCCGGGCGTGTCC
>JBOIEQ010000230.1:0-4202 GCA_050741255.1 Burkholderiales bacterium
ATCCTCCCGTTTCCCCGAGATCCCGATGAAGCCCAAGGTCCTCGTCACGCGCGAAGTCTTCGACGAAACGCTCGACTACCTGGCGGAGCATTGCACCGTCGAATCCAACCAGGACGACGTGCCGCTCGCGCCCGCCGAGCTGGCGCGCCGGCTGGCGGACCAGCAGGGCGTGCTGTGCTGCCTGACCGACCGCGTGGATGCGGCGCTGCTGGCCGCGGCGCCGGCGCTCAAGGTCGTGGCCAACATCGCGGTGGGCTACAACAACATCGAGGTGCCGGCCTGCACCGCGCGCGGCGTGGCCGTGACGAACACGCCCGGCGTGCTCGACGATTCGACCGCGGATCTGGCGATGGCGCTGGTGCTGGCGACCGCGCGCCGCGTGACGGAGGGCGAGGCCTATGTGCGCGCCGGCGACTGGAAGGGCTGGCACCTGAAGCAGATGCTGGGTACCGACGTGCACCATGCGACGCTCGGCGTGTTCGGCATGGGCCGCATCGGGCAGGCGATCGCCAGGCGCGCGCATGGTTTCGACATGCGTGTGCTGTACCACAACCGCACGCGGCTGGCCGCGGAGACCGAACGCGCGCACGGCGTGGAGTACCGGACCAAAGACGCATTGCTCGCCGAGAGCGACTTCGTCGTGCTGCAGGTGCCGTACTCGCCGGAGACGCACCACATGATCGGCGCCGCGGAGTTGAAGAGGATGAAGAAAGGCGCGGTGCTGATCAACAGCGCGCGCGGGGGCGTGGTGGACGACGCGGCGCTGATCGCGGCGCTCGCGGCCGGCACCATCCGCGCCGCGGGGCTCGATGTCTTCGAGGGTGAACCCAGGCTCAATCCGGGATTCCTGGCGCTGAAGAACGTGGTGCTGGTGCCGCACATCGGCAGTTCGACGGAAGCCACGCGCCGCGCGATGGCGATGACCGCCGCGAAGAACGCCGTCGCGGCGCTGACGGGACAACGGCCGCCGAATCTCGTTAATGGCTAAGTGCGGGATTGGGGATTCGGGATTAGGGATTAGAAACCGGCAGCAAGAGGTCGGGGCCGCACTTGGTTTTGACTTCCAATCCCCAATCCCAAATCCCCAATCCCGCTTTTAAGCAGCATGTCCCAAATCCTCGACCTCGCCGTCCAGGTCATGCTGCCGCTGACGCTGCTGGTGGCGGCGGGCGGTCTGTGGCCGGTCATCTTCCCCGCCACGCAGGTGGCCGAGCTGCGCACGCAGTTGAACCGCCTCGTGATGTACCTGTTCTATCCCTGCATCCTGTTCGCGGTGGCGGCGACGACGCCGATCGACGCGAGCCTGCTGTCCGTGCCGCTCCTCGTGGGCATCGGCACGCTCGCCGGCGGCGCGCTCATCTACGCGCTGCTGTACTGGACGCCGCTCGGCCGCGGCGTGCCGGATGCGACGCGGGCGATCCTGGTGGTCGGCGGCATGTTCGGCAACACCTTCAACGTCGGCGTGCCGGTGCTGCAGTTTTTCTTCGGTGCCGAGGCGCTGCGCTACGCCGTCTACAACGATGTGCTGATGACGATGCCGCTGGTGTGGAGCTTGGGCGTGTGGCTGTGCATGCATCTCGGCAAGGGCGTGCAGCGTGCGACCTACGCTTCGGTCCTCAAAGTGACGCTCACCATGCCACCGCTATGGGCCTTCGCGCTGGGCTTTGTCTTCCAGCAGTCGGGCTTGACCTTCCCGCCGCTCATCAGCGCCGCGAGCATGATCGGGCAGGCCACCATTCCGGTCGTGCTGTTCGTGCTGGGCCTGACGGTGCCGTGGCGCAACCTCGTGCCGCGGCGCGAGATCCTCGGTACGGCGATGGTCAAGCTGCTGGTGGCGCCGCTCATCGTCTGGGGCGCCGCGCACCTGCTGTATCATCCGCCGGAACAGGCGCAGTTCGCGGCGGTGGTGGAGGCGACGACGCCGGCGATGATGAGCGGGTTGATGCTGGCGGACCGTTTCAAGCTCGACCATGAAGCGGCGGCGCTGCTCATCGGCTGGAGCACCATCCTGTTCTGGTTTTCGCTGCCGCTGCTGATGACGCTGGGCCTGCTGACCCGCTAAACCTCTTCCCGACTTTTTCGTACACCGCATGCACCTCGGCTTCATCGGACTCGGCACCATGGGCACGCCCATGGCCACGCATCTCGTCAAGGCCGGCCATGCCATGACGGTGTGGGCGCGGCGGGAGGCCGGCGCGGCGCCGCTGGTCGCGGCGGGCGCGCAACTGGCCGGCAGTCCGCGCGACGTGGGCGCCGCGGCGGAAGTCGTGTTCACCATGGTCACCACGTCGGCCGACAGCGAAGCCGTGATCCTCGGCGCCGACGGACGCGAGGGTATCGCGCACGGCTTGCGCGCGGGCGGGATGGTCGTGGACATGGCCACCATCGCGCTGGGCGCGGCGCGGCGCATCGCAAAAGCGCTGGCCGAACGCGGCATCGAGTATGTGGATGCGCCGGTGTCGGGCGGCCCGCAGGGCGCGCGCGAGGCCACGCTCTCCATCATGGCGGGCGGCACGCCGGCGGCGTTCGCGCGCGCGCGGCCGCTGCTCGAAACACTCGGCCGCACCGTGCAGCACATGGGTGCGAGCGGCGCCGGACAGGTCACCAAGGCCTGCAACCAGCTCGCGCTGTGCGTGACGGCGCAGGGCGTGGCGGAGGCGCTGACCTTCGCCGCCGCCAACGGGCTCGATCCCGTGCGCGTGCGCGAGGTGATGGCGGGTGGCGTGGCGGCGAGTCGCGTGCTCGACCTGTTCGGTACGCGCATGGCCGCGCGTGACTTCGGCCCCGGCATCGACGCGCGTTTCTATCACAAGGACGTCGGCATCGTGCTGGATCTGGCCCAGGAAATGGGACTGCCGCTGCCCGCCGCCGCGCTCGTCAAGCAGCAACTCAACGCGCTGATGGGCGCGGGGCAGGGCGAGCAGGATTTTTCAGCATTGATCACAGTCCTTGAGCGCATGCAAGGACGGGATTAGGGATTTGAGATTGGGGATTAGAAACCGGCGGCGAGATATGTGCGTGGCGCAAGGTTTTGACTTCCAATCCCAAATCCCGAATCCCCAATCCCGTTTTCGGAGAAAACCATGAGCTTCACCCAACCGCCGCTCGCCGCGCCCCGCCTTCACCGCACCGAACTCGCGGTGCCGGGCATCCGTACGGAACTGTTCGAAAAGGCCGCGCGCGGCGCCGCCGATGTCGTGTTCCTCGACCTCGAGGACTCGGTCGCGCCGGACGACAAGGAGAAGGCGCGCAAGAACGTGATCGCCGCGATCAACGAGATCGACTGGGGGGTGAAGACCCTGAGCGTGCGCGTGAACGGCATGGACACGCACTGGACCTACCGCGACATCGTGGAGGTGCTCGAAGCCTGCCCGCGCGTGGACCTGCTGCTGGTGCCGAAGGTGGGCGTCGCGGCGGATGTTTATGCGCTCGACTGGCTGGTGACGCAGATCGAAACGGCGCAGCACCGCACGAAGCGCATCGGCTTCGAACTGCAGATCGAAAGCGCGCTGGGGCTGACCAACGCGGAGGCCATCGCCGCGGCGTCCACACGCAACGAGGCGCTGTGCTACGGCGGCGGCGATTTCGCGGCCTCCATCCAGGCGCGTTATGTGGACATCGGGCGGCAGCATCCGGACTACGGCGTGCTGGGCGAACCGGACGCCGCGGGCGCGCGGGCCTTTCACCCGGGCGACCAGTGGCACGCCGTGCAGGCGCGGGTGGTGGCCGCCGCGCGCGCCCACGGCCTGCGGCCCATCGACAGCCCCTATGCGGATTTCAAGGACGGCGCCGGGTTCGAGGCCTCGACCCGGCGGGCTGCCGCGGTCGGCTTTGAAGGCCGCATGATGATCCACCCTTCGCAGGTGGCGGTGGCCAACCGCATTTTCAGTCCGGCACCGGAGGAGGTGGCGCGCGCCCGGCGCATCGTGGCAGCGCTGGCGGAAGCGGCGCGCACGGGCCGCGGCGCGGTCACGCTCGACGGCCGCATGATCGACGCCGCCAATATCCGCATGGCGGAGCACCTCCTCGCCAAGGCCGACGCCATCCAGTCACGCGCCTAGAGCCTGTTATGGACCTAAACGTATGCGGCGAACGCGGGAGTCGGGGTTCAGTGCTAGGAGCCGATCGCGCCGCAGTGCCGGCCACTGCAAGCGTGAGGCGACAACGCAATGGACCCCGAATCCCGCGTTCCCTTCGGGTTG
>JBOIEQ010000231.1:0-4199 GCA_050741255.1 Burkholderiales bacterium
ACTTTAAGTTAGCAAGCGCTCCCTTTTTGACTTGCGCGGCGGTGGCCGCTAGCATCGAATCCGCATGAAAACCGGTTCCCAATCAGGGAACTACCCCGCCTGAACCTGTCCTGAATCTGCCATCCCGCCCGCGTTTTTGACCGCCCGACATCGCCCATGGCCACACCAGCATCGCCCCCCGGGCTGCGTCCGGAAGTGCATGAACGGGTCTTTCCCGATGGTTCGCGGCGCGTGGAGCTGGCCGGTCCCTGGAATCTGCGGGCCCTCGCGGCCAACTTCGCCAGCCTGGCGCCGCGCGTGCGGGCGCTGGCCGCCGACCGCTCGTGGAACTGGGACCTGACCCGGATCGAGACGCTGGATCACGCCGGCGCCATGCTGCTGTGGCGGGCCTGGGGCAATACCCGGGCGCCCGGGCTGGTGATGCGCAAGGAGCAGGAGGCGATCTTCAAAACCCTGCAGGCCTCCAAGGACGAGTCCCCGCCGGAGGAGCGCCGCGACTGGCTGTGGCCGCTCCTGGCGCTGGGCGGGGTGGCGTTGAGCCTGGCGCGCAACCTGCGCGAAATCATGACGCTGTTCGGCCAGGCGCTGCTCGATTTCATCTGGGCCGTGCGCAACCCGGCGCGCGCGCCGTGGCGCGAGCTGTCGGCCAGCATCTATCACACGGGTACCCAGGCGCTCGGCATCACCGCGCTGGTGGGCTTCCTGATCGGGGTGACCCTGTCGTACCTGTCGTCCCACCAGTTGCGCCTGTTCGGCGCCGACATGTTCATCGTGAACATCCTCGGCCTCTCCATCATCCGCGAGATCGGGCCGGTGCTGGCGGCGATCCTGGTGGCGGGCCGCTCGGGTTCCGCGATGACCGCGCAACTCGGGGTCATGCGGGTGACCGAGGAACTCGACGCCATGTCGGTCATGGGCATTCCGCATTCGCAGCGGCTGGTGATGCCCAAGATGGTGGCGCTCGCGGTCTCGCTGCCACTGATCGTGCTGTGGACGAGCGCCATGGCCCTGGTCGGCGGCATGCTGGCCGCCAACTATGAACTGGGCATCGGCTTCACCTTCTTCCTGTCGGAACTGCCCAACGCGGTGCCCATCGCCAACCTGTGGCTGGGGCTCGCGAAGGGCGCGGTGTTCGGCCTGCTGATCGCGCTGGTCGCCTGCCACTACGGCATGCAGATCGAGCCCAACACCGAGAGCCTCGGCCTCGGCACGACGAGTTCGGTGGTGACCTCGATCACGGTCGTGATCCTGGCGGACGCCGTGTTCGCCGTCTTGTTCCGCGACGTCGGGTTGCCGGGATGATCCGCGCATGACCGCCCCCGCACAGCCCGAATGCATCGTCGAGGTCAAAGGCCTGTGGACGGTGTTCGGCACGCATATCGTGCACCGCGGCATCGATCTCTGCGTGCGTCGCGGCGAGGTCATGTCGCTGGTCGGCGGATCCGGCAGCGGCAAGACCACGATGCTGCGCCAGATGCTCGCGCTGGAGCGGCCGACCAAGGGTGAAGTGCTGGTGTTCGGCCATTCCCTGCACGGCGAGGACCAGGATGCCGTGCGCGCGCTGCGCAACCGCTGGGGCGTGCTGTTCCAGGAGGGCGCGCTGTTTTCCGCGCTGTCCGTCTACGACAACATCGCGCTGCCGCTGCGCGAGCTGCGCACGCTGGACGAGGACCTGATCCGCGACCTCGTGATGATGAAGCTCGAGATGGTGGGCATCGAAGGCCGCCATGCGTCCAAGATGCCGTCCGATCTCTCGGGGGGCATGGTGAAGCGCATCGGGCTGGCACGCGCGCTCTCGCTCGAGCCCGAGCTGCTGTTCCTCGACGAGCCCACGGCGGGGCTGGACCCCGACCGCAGCGAGAGCTTCGTGACGCTGATCAAGGAACTGCGCCGCGAACTGCACCTGACCGTGGTGATGGTCACACACGATCTGGATACGCTGGTAGCATTGAGTGACCGGGTGGCGGTGCTGTGCGACCAGAAACTCGAGGTCGTCGGCACGCTGAGCGAAGTCGTCCACAATCCGCACCCGTTCATCTGCAATTTCTTCCAGGGCGAGCGCGGCCGCCGCGCGCTGGAAGCGGTGCACACCGTATTGTCGATGACCTGACCGCCGCGCACGGCGCGGCGGACGGAACCAGACGCACAGGCAGGCAAGGGGAGTCATCATGGAAAACCGCGCACACGCGCTGGCAGCCGGGTTGTTCACTCTGCTGCTGGGGCTCGCCGCCGTCGTCATCACGCTCTGGTTCCGCGGCACGGCGGTCGAGGAGGAGTACTACACGCTCGTCTCGAAGGTGCCGGTGTCGGGCCTCAACGTGCAGGCGCCGGTGCGCTACCGCGGCCTCGACGTCGGCAGGGTCAACAGCATCGACATCGATCCCCTGAACCCCGGCACCATCCTGATCAGCGTGTCGGTCAAGACCGGCACACCGATCACCAGGGGCACCTTCGCCCAGCTTGCCGCGCAGGGCATCACCGGCCTGTCGTACGTGCTGCTCGACGACGATCGCAGCAAACCCGAGCGGCTGACCGAGAACGATCCGCGCATCGAGGTGCGGCCGTCGTTCTTCGACAGCATCTCCGCGTCCGGCGAGCAGACGATGGCCAACTTCAACCAGGTGGCGAGCAAGCTGAACCAGTTGCTGGACGAGAAGAACCAGACGCAGTTGCTGCGCGTGCTGGCGAACCTGGAGACGACCACATCGCGGATCACCGTGCTGGCGGACACGCTGCAGCCGACGGCGCAGGCCTTCAACCAGCACTCGGGCGTGGTGCTGAAGCGCGCCGACGACCTGCTGGGCAACCTCAACGCGCTGACCACCCAGCTCAACCAGCGGATGGACCGCGTGGACCGCGTGCTGAAGAACAGCGAGCAGCTGACCGCCAGCGGTGCGGCGCTTACCGATGCGATCTCCACCGAGACCGTGCCCAAGTTCAACCTGCTGATGGACGACCTGCAGCGCAGCTCGCGTTCGCTCGAACGCCTGCTGAACAATCTCGATGACCAGCCCTCGTCCATCGTGTTCGGGCGCAGCGCACCGCCGCCAGGGCCGGGCGAAGTCGGCTTCAGCGGAGGCGGGCGATGAGGGCATCCGCACGCCTCGCCGCGCTGGCGCTGGCCGCGCTCCTGGCCGCCTGCGGCGGCGCACCGTCCGTCCCGGTCGGCGTCTACGATCTCGGGCCGCCCGCGGCGGCGCCCGCCACGAAGATCAATGCGGTCATCCTTGTGCCGACGGTCGTGGCGCCCTTGTGGCTCGACAGTACCGCCATCGTCTTCCGGCTCAACTACCAGGATGTCGCGCGCACCCGCACCTACGCGCAGAGCCGCTGGGCCGGCGCGCCCGCGGAAATGCTGGGCAATCAATTGCGCTACCGGCTCGCGCAGGTGGCCAACGGCGGCGTCATCGGTGCCACCGACGGCGCCCGGGCCGATTACGCCCTGCGCCTGGAGCTGGAGGACTTCAGCCAGGCGTTCGATGCGGCGGACGCGAGCCGCGGGGTGGTGAAGGTGCGTGCGACCCTGATCGATCTCACGAGCCGCAACGTGCTCGCGCAGCGGAGTTTTGTCGTCGAGCGCCCGGCGCCCACGGCCAATGCCGATGGCGCGGTACGCGCGCTCGGGCAAGTCAGCGGTGTTCTCGTCGAGCAGGTGGTCGCGTGGACCGCGGCCAGCATTCCGCCGCGCGCGAAGTAAGAGACTCCCGCCGTGGCTGACACCCTGTTCGCGAAGATCATCCGCCGGGAAATCCCCGCCGACATCGTCTACGAAGACGACCTGTGCCTCGCCTTCCGCGACGTCAACCCGCAGGCGCCGGTGCATGTGCTGCTGATTCCGAAGAAGCCGCTGGTGAAGCTGGCCGACGCGCAGACCGAAGACCAGGCGCTGATGGGGCATCTGCTGCTGAAGGCGGGCGAGATCGCGCGCCAGCTCGGCGTGGGCGATGCGTTCAGGCTCGCCGTCAACAACGGTGCGGACGCGGGGCAGAGCGTGTTCCACCTGCACCTGCACATCCTGGCGGGGCGGCCGTTCCGCTGGCCGCCGGGGTAGTGGCGCGCTGAGGAATTGACTTCAAATTCGCCGGGGGCAGCCCGGCGGCTGCATACTTTCTCTTGTTCGGCCAAGAGAAAGTATGCAAAGAGAAGGCCGCCCCGGCAAACCGCCGCTGGCGCGGTGCCCCTGCGCTGCTCGGCATGGA
>JBOIEQ010000232.1:0-4134 GCA_050741255.1 Burkholderiales bacterium
TCGAGACCCGCACAGAACGACCGGCCCTCGCCGGACAATACTACCGCCCGCACCCCTTTTTCATGCGCAAGTCGTTCAGTTGCAGCAACAATCGCCTCGAACATCGCGGCATCGAGCGCATTCATTTTGTCCGCCCGCACCAGCTGGACGTCGGCAATGCCGTCCGAAATCGATATCGCGACGCGCTGCTCCATGAGAATTCTCCTCCACTGCTTTTCTTGTTACCGCTTTACAGAACGGCGTTGTGCGGATTTAGTCAATCGACCAATTAACAATTCCTTCGGGTGGATACGATGTTCAACGATCAGCTTCTCGCCGGGCGGCGCATTCTCGTGACCGGGGGCGGTACCGGCCTCGGCAAATCCATGGCGGCACGATTTCTCGAGCTTGGCGCCGAGGTCCATATCTGCGGCCGCCGCAAGAGCGTGTGCGACGAGACTGCAACCGAGCTGATGGATCTGCACGGCGGGCGTGTGGTCAGCCACGGCGTCGACATCCGCAACGCGATGGCCGTCGACGAGATGATCGAGTCGATCTGGACCGGCGGCCCCCTCACCGACCTCATCAACAACGCCGCGGGCAATTTCGTCTCGCGCACCCAGGACCTGACGCCCCGCGGCTTCGATGCGATCGCCAATATTGTCATGCACGGCACGTTCTACGTCACCCACGCGGTGGGTCGCCGCTGGATCGCCGAGAAGCAGCGCGGCAACGTGGTGTCGATCACCGTGACCTGGGTGCGTAACGGCTCGCCCTACGTGGTGCCGTCGGCCATGAGCAAGTCGGCGATCCACGCCATGACGATGTCGCTGGCGATGGAATGGGGCCGCTATGGCATCCGGCTCAATACCATCGCGCCCGGCGAAATTCCGACCGAGGGCATGAGCAAGCGTCTCAACCCCGGCGATGAACCCGGTGCACGAACCATCGCCAGAAATCCGATGGCCCGCGTCGGCAAGATGGAGGAGTTGCAGAACCTCGCGGTGTTCCTGATCTCCGGCGGCTGCGACTGGATCAACGGCGAGACCATCGCGATGGACGGTGCGCAGGCGCTGGCAACGGGCGGAAACTTCTACGAGTTGCGCGACTGGTCGGATGCCGACTGGGAACGCGCGCGCGATTCGATCAAGGCGCAGAACGAAAAGGACCGCTCGGCGCGGGGTTAAGTCTCTCCCGTATTGTTTTTGTTGGTGGATCGCGTCAAACTCCGTGCAACGAAAACAAGAGACGACGGGAGAAACATGTCCGCCACACAAGCGCCGACAAACCTTGCCGAGATGGTGCGCGACCGCGCCAAGAGCCGCGGCGACGCGCTGGTCTATGAATTCGAAGGGCGTCAGACCAGCTTCGCCGAGTTCGATATCAAGACCAATCGCGTGGCCAACGCGCTGATCGCGCTCGGCATCAAGCCGGGCGAGCGCATCGCCTATCTCGGCAAGAACAGCGACATCTATTTCGAGCTGTTGATGGGCGCGATGAAGGCCAATGTGGTGATGGCGCCGGTGAACTGGCGGCTGGCCGGGCCCGAGGTCGCCTTCATCGTGGCGGATTGCCGGGCGCCGGTGCTGTTCGTCGGACCGGAGTTCATCACGCAGGCGCGCAACATCCAGCCGCAACTGCCTGACCTGCGCACCATCATCACTACCGAAGGCGGCGCGCCCGAATGGCAGGATTTTACGGCCTGGCGCGATGCGCAGCGCGGCGATGATCCCAAGGTGCCAATCAGCCCCAGCGATATCGCGATCCAGCTTTATACGTCGGGCACGACCGGCAAGCCGAAAGGCGCGATGCTCTCGCACGCCAATTTCCTCAATCTGGTGCAGACCGGCAACGAGGCCGAGAAGCCCGAATGGAACAAATGGACGACCGACGATGTCTCGCTGGTGGCGATGCCGATCTTCCACATCGGCGGTTCCGGTTGGGGCGTGATGGGGCTCTATCACGGCGCCCGCGGCGTGATCGCGCGCGAGTTCGATCCCACCAAGGTGTTGGATTTCTTCGAACAGTCGGGCATTACCAAACTGTTCATGGTGCCGGCCGCGATGCAGTTCGTGGTGCGGCAGCCCCGCGCGCGGCAGGTCGATTTCTCGCGGCTGAAATACATGCTGTACGGCGCCTCGCCGATCCCGGCGGCGCTGCTCAAGGAGTGCATCGAGGTCTTCAAATGCGGCTTCGTGCAGATGTACGGCATGACCGAAACCACCGGCACCATTGTCGCACTGCCGCCGGAGGACCACATCGAGGGCCTCGACCGCATGCGCTCCGCCGGCAAGGCCCTGCCCGGCATTGAACTTGCGATCCTCGACGCCGACGGCACGCGGTTGCCGCCAGGCGAAGTCGGCGAGATCGCCACGCGTTCGGGCTCCAACATGGTCGGCTACTGGAACCTGCCGGAAGCCACCGCCAAGACGCTCGATCGCGACGGCTGGCTGCGCACCGGCGATGCCGGCTATATGGACAAGGACGGCTACCTCTACATCCACGACCGCATCAAGGACATGATCATCTCCGGCGGCGAGAACATCTATCCCGCCGAAGTCGAGAGCGCGATCTGCGATCACTCGGACGTCGCCGAAGCCGCCGTGATCGGCATCCCCGACGACAAATGGGGCGAGGCGGTCAAGGCGATCGTGGTGATGAAGCCGGGCAAGACCGCGACTTCCGCCGACATCATCAACTTCACCCGCGAACGCATCGCCGGCTTCAAGACACCGAAGACGGTGGACTTCCTCGAAGCGCTGCCGCGCAATCCGTCGGGCAAGATTTTGCGGCGGAATTTGCGCGACCCGTATTGGGCGGGGAAAGATCGTCAGGTGAATTAGCGCAGTCGCTGCCGCTTCCCCTCTCCCCTTGTGTGTTCAGACCGGGGACAAGGTGGACGGGTGTTCGGAGACATCGTGGACACTTTCGGGCCTGCGGTCGAGGGCTCGGATGTCGATGATTGCAATCCTTTGAGTGAGGAAGACGACGTCGAAGACGCCATCGTGTGTGGTCGAGCGGAACGCAACAGCCTTGCCGCGGAATGCTTTGGGGACTTTGACGGTGCGGCCGAGGAAGCTGACGTGACCGCCCTGCTGGACGTGGCGTACGATGTCGTCCGGAGCGTATTCGAAGGGAGCGATGGTTTCGACATAGTCGCGCGAACTCGGCTGATAGCGGCTGGCCGGGACAGCCAGTTCGAGCGCCTCGTGCGGCCGTTGCGTGTTGTAGACGGTGCGCCAGCGATCGAAGGCGCGCTCGGCAGCGGCAAGATCGGCGAAGGGCGGGCCGGACAATACCTCGGCCTTGAGGCTGCGGTGGAAGCGTTCGTCCTTGCCCATGGTCTGCGGATGATAGGGCCGCGAATGGCTGATCCTGATACCGTGCTCGATCAGCCAGATTCCAAGCGGAGTGAACGGGCTGCCCGGTCCGTCGCCCCAGGGCGAACCATTGTCGGTGATCAGTCTCTCGGGCAGGCCGTAGCGGCGGAAGGCAATGATGAGCTGCTGCCGGACGGTCTCGGTCTGCTGGTTGGCGCAGGCCGCAAGCACTACGGCAAAGCGCGAGTGATCGTCGAGCACGGTCAGCGGATGAAGCCGGCCAGCATGCAAGGCCACATGGCCCTTGAAGTCCATCTGCCACAACTCGTTCGGCCGCGCCCGCTCGAACCGGGTGAAGGCGGACTGGCCGCCACCGTGCGTGCCCAGTTCGACCCCATGCCGCTTCAAGATCGCTGTCACTGTCGAGGGCGCCGGAACTGCTTTGTGCCCCAGATCCTTCAGCCGCCTGGCGATCTTGCGCCCGCCCCAGGCAGGATGCTCCGCACGCACCGAAAGCACCGCTTGCTCCGTCGCTGCAGCGCTGCGCGACGGCGAATTCTGTGGCCGACGCGACGACTCCTGAAGTCCAGCCATCCCGTCGAGCCGCCAACGCTCCAGCCACTTGTAGCCGCTCGTCGGGCTGACGCCGAAGCGACGGCACAGGTTCCGTACATTGGCTCCTTCCACCGACGCCAACATTACAAATTCCAATCTCGCGTCCATTCGGGACCCCTCGTGGAACGGCATCCGACAGCCTCCTTGATTCGCTGTCGAAAGTGTCCACGATGTCTCCGAACACCCGTCCACCTTGTCTCCGGTCTGAACACCCCTTGTG
>JBOIEQ010000233.1:0-4067 GCA_050741255.1 Burkholderiales bacterium
TTGCAGCAGCCGGCGGGAGGCCCGGGGTCCGGGCCGGGACAGTCCCGGTGGGAGGGCGGAGCCCCGGCCCGCCCCGTCCGGGCGCAAAAAAAGCGGCCTGGAGGCCGCTTTCGGGCGGGCAACGGTGCGCTCAGCCAAACCGGCCGGTGATGTAGTCCTCGGTTTCCTTGCGCTTGGGCTTGAGGAATATGGTGTCGGTGACGTCGAACTCGATCAGTTCGCCGAGATACATGTAGGCGGTGTAGTCCGACACCCGCGCCGCCTGCTGCATGTTGTGCGTGACGATGACGATCGTGAACTCCTTCTTCAGGTCATGCACGAGTTCCTCGATGCGCAGGGTCGAGATCGGATCCAGCGCGGACGTCGGTTCGTCGAGCAGCAGCACCTGCGGCTTGACCGCGATGCAGCGGGCGATGCACAGGCGCTGCTGCTGCCCGCCGGACAGGCTCATCCCGCTTTGCCCGAGCTTGTCCTTAACTTCGTCCCACAACGCCGCCTTGCGCAGCGCCCACTCGACGCGCTCGTCCATATGCCCCTTGGACATCCGCTCCTGCAGGCGCACGCCGAACGCAATATTGTCGTAGATCGACATCGGAAAGGGCGTGGGTTTCTGGAACACCATGCCGACGTTCGAGCGCAGGTCGTTCACGTCGACGTCCTTGTCCAGCATGTTGCGCCCGTTGAGGGTCAGTTCTCCTTCCGCGCGCTGGTCCGGATACAGGTCGTACATGCGGTTCAGCGTCCGCAGCAGCGTGGATTTGCCGCAGCCCGACGGTCCGATGAACGCCGTCACGCGCCGCTTGTAGATGTCGAGATTGATGTTCTTCAGCGCCAGGAATTTGCCGTAGTAGAAATTGAAATTCCGGAAGGAGATTTCCGTCGTCTCGTTCGCGGCGGAGATGCCCGACAGGCTGCCGCCACGCAGCGCGGTCGGGTTCGGCGTGTGGGTGGTGGTGGCGGTCGATGGCGTCATGTCTTGATCTCTTCCTTGAAGAAGGCGCGGGCGAGGATGTTCAGCGCCAGCACGCCCAGCGTGATCAGGAATACGCCGGCCCATGCGAGTTCCTGCCAGTCCCTGAACGGGCTCATGGCAAACTTGAAGATCGTCACCGGCAGGTTGGCCATCGGCTCGTTGAGGTTGAGCGACCAGAACTGGTTCGACAGGGCGGTAAACAGCAGCGGCGCGGTCTCGCCCGCGATGCGCGCCACCGCCAGCAGAATGCCGGTGATGATGCCCGCCTTGGAGGCGCGGAGCGTGACCAGCGTGATCACCTGGTAGCGTTGTGCGCCGAGCGCAAACGCGGCTTCGCGCAGGCTGTTGGGCACCAGGATCAGCATGTTTTCCGTCGTGCGCACCACCACCGGCACCACCAGCAGCGCAAGGGCCACCACTCCCGCCGTGCCGGAGAAATGTCCGACCTGTGCGACATAGATCGCGTAGACGAACAGTCCGATCACGATCGACGGCGCCGACAACAGGATGTCGTTCACGAACCGGGTGGCGTGTGCCAGCCACGAGCCCGAGCCGTATTCGGCGAGAAAGACCCCGGCGAGGATGCCCATGGGCGTACCGACGAGCGTGGCCAGTCCCACCATCATGAAGCTGCCGATGATCGCGTTGGCGAGTCCGCCCGCATTGCCGGGCGCCGGCGTGTTCTGCGTGAACAGATCCAGCGAGAGGCCGGATACGCCCAGTTGCAGGGTGGTCCACAGGATCCAGATCAGCCAGACCAGTCCGAACGCCATCGCGGCCAGCGACAGCGCCAGGGCGATCTTGTTGACCAGCCTGCGTCTGGTGGCGAGTTGCATGATCAGGTCCTCGCCCCTTCAGACACCTTCAGCTTCATGAGCAACAGCTTGGAAGCGGCGAGCACGAAGAACGTGATGATGAAGAGGATCAATCCCAGTTCCATCAGTGCGGCGGTGTGCAGGCCGGCATCCGCCTCGCCGAACTCGTTGGCCAATGCCGAGGTGATGCTGTTGCCAGGCAGGAACAGCGAGGGGCCATTCAGGAAATTGGTGTTGCCGATGACGAAGGTGACCGCCATCGTTTCACCGAGCGCGCGCCCCAGGCCCAGCATGATGCCGCCCGTCACGCCCACTTTCGTATAGGGCAGCACGACGTTCCAGACCACCTCCCAGGTCGTCGAGCCGACCGCATACGCGGACTCCTTCAACATCTGCGGCGTGACCTCGAAGACGTCGCGCATGACCGAGGCGATGAAGGGAATGATCATGATGGCGAGAATGATACCGGCGCACAGCAGCCCGATACCGAGCGGCGGCCCCTGGAACAGGCTGCCGATGACCGGGATGTTGCCGAACGTCGCCGTCAGCACCGGCTGAAACTTCGCGAAGATGGGCGAAAACACCAGCAGGCCCCACATGCCGTACACGATGCTGGGAATCGCGGCGAGCAGTTCGATGGCGGTACCGAGCGGGCGGCGCAGCCAGCCCGGGGACAGTTCCGTGAGAAACAGCGCGATGCCGAAGGACACCGGCACGGCGATGATCAGCGCGATGATCGACGTGACCAGCGTGCCATAGATGGGAATCAGGGCGCCGAAATGCTCCATCGGCGGATTCCATTCGCTGGTCCACAGGAATGCGAAGCCGAACTTCTGGATCGCCGGCCACGACGCGTGCACCAGCGACACGATGATGCCGGCCAGCACGAGGAAGGTCAGCAACGCGAACAGGCGCGTCAGGTTCTGGAACGCCCAGTCCTTGAACCTGCCTCGGGGGCGGAGGGTCGGCGGCATGTCCGCCGATTGTACCGAATCACCCGCCAGCGGGGCGCCGATCATCGGCGTCTGAGTTACGGCACTCACAGTATCTCCCCGGACTGAATAACGCCTTTACGCGGCGGCAGGGACCCCCCTGCACGGCCGAACGCGGTACCTGGCGAACGTGCCGCCCTTACTTCCAGAGTGATTTGCCCGACGCGTCCTTGACGTTCTGGGCGAGCGCGGCATTGATCAGCTTGACCACGGCATCGGGCAGCGGAACGTAGTCGAGTTCGGCGGCCAGCTTGCCGCCGTTCTTGAGCGACCAGTCGAAGAACTTCATCACTTCCACCGCATTGGCAGGCTTGTCCTGAACTTTGTGCAGGAGGATGAAGGTGGCCCCCGTGATCGGCCAGCTGTTCTTGCCGGGCTGGTTCGTCAGGATCTCGTAGAACGCCGATTTGGACCAGTTGGCACCCGCCGCGGCGGCCTTGAACGTCTCGTCGTCGGGTTCCACCCAGGCGCCGTCGGCATTCTGCATCACGGCGTAGGTCAGCTTGTTCTGCTTGGCGTACGCATACTCGACATAGCCGATCGACCCTACCACCCGCTGCACGAACGCCGCCACGCCTTCGTTGCCCTTGCCGCCGAGGCCCTGCGGCCATTGCACGGCCGTGCCCTCGCCCACCTTGCCTTTCCACTCGGCGTTCACCTTGGACAGATAGTTGGTGAACAGGAAGGTGGTGCCCGAACCGTCGGCCCGGCGCACCACCGCAATGTCGGTGTTGGGCAGTTGCAGCTTGGGATTCAGATCGGCGATCGCCTTGTCGTTCCACTTCTTGATCTTGCCGAGATAGATGTCGCCGAGCACCGCGCCCGTCAGCCGCAACTCACCCGGCTTGATGCCCTGCAGGTTCACGACGGGCACCACGCCACCGATCACGGTCGGGAACTGGATCATGCCGTCCTTTTCGAGTTCTTCGGGTTTCAGCGGCGCGTCCGAAGCACCGAAGTCCACGGTCTTGGCCTTGATCTGCTTGATGCCGCCGCCGGAGCCGATCGACTGGTAATTGACCTTGGCGCCGGTGGCTTTCTGGTAGGCATCGGCCCATTTGGCGTAGACCGGCGCGGGGAAGGAAGCACCCGCTCCGGTGATTTCCTGGGCACCCGCCGCACCCGCCAGACCCGTGCTCACCGTCAGCGCCGAGATCGCCAGCCAAGTCCTGAATGTCATGTGTCGTGCTCCTGATTCGATGGTTGCCGTTGAATTGCGCGCGAGTCTAAAGAAGGCATGTGACAGAACGGTGACGCTGGCCGTCCGCGGGATTGACAGATCTGCAT
>JBOIEQ010000234.1:0-4026 GCA_050741255.1 Burkholderiales bacterium
CGACATCGTCTTCACGCTGGTGTCGCCGCTGGCCTATCTGTACCAGCACCGCGGCGCCACGCATTCCCTGCTGATGCTGCCGGTATGGGCGCTGCTGCTGGCCTGGTGCGCGTCGCGACTGGATCCTCAGCATCCGCCGTGGCGCGCGTACTACGGCGTCATGGCGCTCGGCCTCGGCATCCACATCTGGGGCGACCTGATCACCTCGTACGGCACGCAGATCTGGGCCCCGCTGTCGGACGCGCGCGTGGCATGGTCCACCACCTTCATCATCGACCTGTGGTTCACGGGCATCATGCTCGTCGGCGGGCTCGCGAGCTTTGTCTGGCGCCGCAGCCGCGTGCCCGCGGCGGCATCGCTCGTCGTGCTGCTGGGCTACACCGGATTGCAGTGGCACTGGCAGCAGGAAGCGATCGACCTCGGCCGCGCGCACGCGCGTGCCCTGGGCCTCACGGACGCGCGGGTGACGGCCCTGCCGCGCCCGCCGCTGCCCACGCACTGGATGGTGATCGTGGAAAGCGCGGACCGCTACGACTACGCGCTCGTATCGCTGTCGCGATCAACCTTGCCGGCGCGTCCGGACCCTGACGCCGGTTTCCTCACGCGCATCGCCGCGCCCTACCTGCCCGCGGCACAGGCGCAGTGGGTGACGGCGACGCGCCACGGCGGGGTCGCCGAGGCGACGTTCGCGCGCGAGGCGTGGGCGTCCGGGCCGTTCGGGTTTTTCCGCTGGTTCGCCGTCTATCCGGTGCTCGACCGGATCGAGTCGCGCGACGGTGCACGCTGCGCCTGGTTCCGGGACCTGCGCTTTCTCACGCCCGGGCGCGGCGTCTGGCCGTTCCACTATGGGGCGTGTCAGCGGGACGGCGCCTGGCGTGCCTACGAGTGGATCGACGAGCAGCAACGCCCGGAGGTGCGCTAGGAGGGCTGGCATTATCCTTGCGTGCGTGGAGGACAGGAGGAGTCGCACAGACTGGGGGTGCACATGAAGCTGCATCAGTGGGTGGATTTCTTCTTCATCGGCGAGGCCGTGTTGCCCGCGACGCTGGCCTGGGAGGGGCATCTGGACCTGGCGGTCCTCGTGCTGGTACCGCTGTTGTTCATCGCCTGCGGCTTGAGCGCTCTGGCCGCAGGTCCGGAGGGACTGCCGGTGCGGGGCACTGACTCCCGCGCGGATTCAGGCGCTGACCTGGAGAAATAGATTCAGCACGCCGTCGAGGCCCGCGTGGTTGAGCGCGTGTGTTGCCTGCGCGCGCACCACGGGTTTCGCCCGGTAAGCGATACTCACACCGGCCTCGGCCATGAAGGCGAGGTCGTTGGCACCATCCCCCATCGCAATGATTTGTGTGCGGGCAATGCCGAGCCGGTCGCGCGCCGCCCGCAGCGCCGCCGCCTTGGCCTCCGCGTCCACGATTTCGCCCAGCACGCGGCCCGTCAGTTTGCCGCCTTCGATTTCCAGCGTGTTGGAGTGCGTCTCGTCGAGTATCAGCCGCGCCTTCAACCGCTCCGTGAAGTAGGTAAAGCCGCCGGAGACCAGCAGCGTCCTGATGCCGAGTGTGCGGAAGCGCGCCAGCATGGTTTCCGCACCGGGAGAGAGCTTGAGCCGCTCGTCGTACACGCGGGCGAGCGCCGCCTCGGGCAGGCCCTTCAGCAGTGCGACGCGTTCCCGCAGGCTTGCCGGGTAGTCGAGTTCGCCGCGCATCGCCGCCGCGGTGATCGCGGCGACCTGGGGCTTGAGGCCCTGCAGGTCCGCGATCTCGTCGATGCACTCGATCGTGATCAGCGTCGAGTCCATGTCCATCACCGCGAGTTTGAAATCCGCGAGCCGGCGGGTGTCCGGCACCCACGCCCAGTCGATCCCTTCGCGCTCGCAATGGGCCGCCAGCCCGTCATGCCGGTGCGCGCCGACGAGGCGGAAGGCATGCGAACCCAGTGACTCCACGGCGGTGGCATCGGTCAGCGCGGCGATGACGCCCGCCTCGAAGCGGGGTTTCGGCGCGCACTGGATGACGAGGAATTCGTGCATGCTCATGCCGTCAGTGCTTTAAAGATATCGCGGATCGCGGCGGCGCGTGCAACTGCGTCCGGCGCCTCCACATTGACCAGCAGCTTTTCCGGTCCGGTCAGTTTGGCCTTCGGTGTGCGTTTCAGGAAGGCCAGCACCTTCGCGCCGTCGATCGGCGGGTTCTTGATGAACTGGAGCTGGATCGCGCCATCGCTGGCGTCGATGCGGGACACGCCCAGCGCCGCGCCGGCCACCCGCAGGCGGTGGCATTCGACGAGCGTCTTCGCCGCGGGCGGGAGGCGGCCGAAGCGGTCCACCAGTTCCTCCTGCATCAGGATCAGCTCGTCCTCGGTGTCGGAGTTGGCCAGCCGTTTGTAGATCACCAGACGCTCGTGAACGTCGGCACAGTAATCCGACGGCAGCAGGGCGGGGGCATGCAGGTTGATCTCCGTGGCCACCGCCAGCGGCGCGTCGAGGTCGGGTTCGCGCCCGGCCTTGAGCGACTTCACCGCCGCCTCCAGCATCTGGCAGTAGAGGCCGAAACCGATCTCCTGCATCTCGCCGCTCTGGTCGTCGCCGAGCACTTCGCCCGCGCCGCGGATCTCGAGGTCGTGCATGGCGAGGAAAAAGCCGGAGCCCAGGTCTTCCATCAGCTGGATTGCGTCGAGGCGCTTGCGCGCATCCGCCGAGATCTCGCCCTCCTCGGGCAGCAGCAAATAGGCGTAGGCCTGGTGGTGGGAACGGCCGACGCGGCCGCGCAGCTGGTGGAGTTGCGCCAGGCCGAAGCGGTCCGCGCGGTTGATCACGATCGTGTTCGCCGCCGGCACGTCGATGCCGGTCTCGATGATGGTAGTGCACACCAGCACGTTGAAGCGCGCCTGGTAGAAGTCGCGCATCACGGCTTCCAGCTCGCGCTCCCGCATCTGGCCGTGGGCGATGCGCACGCGCGCTTCGGGCACCAGCTTCTCGATCGTGGCGGCGACCTGGCCGATGGATTCGATGTCGTTGTGCAGGAAATAGACCTGCCCGCCGCGTTTCAGCTCGCGCAGCAGGGCCTCTCGGATGAGCCCCTTGGCATGCTTGGCGACGAAGGTCTTGATCGCCAGCCGCCGCTGCGGCGCGGTGGTGATGACCGAGAACTCGCGCAGCCCCTCCATCGCCATCGCCAGCGTGCGCGGGATCGGTGTCGCGGTCAGCGTCAGCACGTCCACCTCCGCCCGCAGCGCCTTGAAACGTTCCTTCTGGCGCACGCCGAAGCGGTGTTCCTCGTCGATGATGACGAGGCCGAGGTTCTTGAACTTGACGTCCGGCGACAGCAGGCGATGCGTGCCGATGACGATGTCGACCGTGCCCTCCGCCAGGCCCTTCAGGGTGACGTTCACTTCCTTGCCGGAGCGGAAGCGCGACATTTCGGCCACCTTCGGCGCCCAGTCCGCGAAGCGGTCGGAAAAGGTGTTGTAGTGCTGCTCGGCCAGCAGCGTGGTCGGCACCAGCACGGCGACCTGCCGGCCTTCCATCGCCGCGACGAAGGCCGCGCGCAGGGCGACCTCGGTCTTGCCGAAGCCGACGTCGCCGCAGATCAGCCTGTCCATCGGCTTGCCGGACTGCAGGTCCTTCAGGACCGCGCCGATGGCGGCGGCCTGGTCCACCGTTTCGTCAAAGGGAAATTCGTCGGCGAAAGCGACGTAGTCATGTTCCTTCAGGCCGAAGGCATGGCCTTCGCGGGCGGCGCGCTTGGCGTACAGCAACAGCAACTCGGCGGCGGTGTCGCGTACCTGTTTGGCCGCCTTGCGTTTGGCGCGGTCCCAGTCGCCGCTGCCCAGCGCGTGCAGCGGCGCGGATTCCGACGGCCCCCCGGTGTAGCGGCTGATGAGGTGCAGTTGCGAGACCGGGACATACAGCTTGTCGTTCTTCGCGTAGACGAGCAGCAGGAACTCCGTCTTGCCTTCGCCGAGGTCGAGGTCCGTCAGTCCCTGATAGCGGCCGACGCCGTGCTGCTCGTGCACGACCGGGTCGCCGAG
>JBOIEQ010000235.1:0-3774 GCA_050741255.1 Burkholderiales bacterium
GTCTACAGCGGCGTACTGACCTGGGGCCTGCCGGAAGTCTGGCCGGGCGCGGTCTACAGCCTGGAGGTCGGCATCGTCGGCACCGAGGGCGTGCTGACGATCGACGACACGCATCGCGACATCGTGCTCGCGACCAACATCGTGCAGGGCGAGGGCTACGCGCCAGACAAGCGGCGCCACGTCGACTTCATGACGAGCTATCCGGTCGGCGACATGGCGCTCGGCGAGCTGCGCGGACCCATGCGCGAGGAAACGGTAGACTGGCTGAACCGCGTGTCCATGGGCCTGAAGACCCAGCACGCGACGGCGGCGGAAGGGCTCAACCGTCTGATGATGACCAAGGCGATCGACCTGTCGGCGAAACTGAAGCGGCCCGTCAGCCTCCCGCTGGGTGCTGCCGATGTATCGCAGATCAGGTAACAGCTCATTGAAAACGGCGGCGCAGATCGCCTGTGCGCGACAGCAACACCGGATCTGAAAAACCGACAATCCACGAGGAGAACACCATGCACACCAGCCTGCGTATCGCCCTTTGCCTGTTCGCCGCCGGCGCCGCGTTGCCGCTGCAGGCGCAGAACTATCCAACCCGTCCCGTACGCATGGTCGTGCCTTTCGCGCCGGGTGGCGCTTCCGACTTCGTGGGCCGCATCATCCAGCCGGCGCTGGCGGAACGCCTCAAGGAGCAGGTGGTGGTGGACAATCGCGGCGGCGCCGCCGGCAACATCGGCGTGGAAGTGGTCGTCCGCGCCACGCCTGACGGCTACACCTTCCTGCTCGGCAACGTCGGCACGATGGCGATCAACCCCAACTACTACGTCAATTTCCCCTATCGGCCGCTGAAGGATCTCGTCCCCATCAGCCAGGTCGTGGATGTACCGGGCTCCCTCGTCCTCCATCCGTCGCTGCCGCCGAAGGATCTCAAGGAACTGATCGCCTACCTGAAGGCTAATCCCGGCAAGCTGAACTACGGATCCCCCGCGCCGAGCAGCGCCAACCGCCTCGACATGGAGATGTTCCTGAACGTCACCGGCACGCGGGCGGTGCAGATCAACTACAAGGGCGGCGCGGGCCCGGCCATGATCGGTCTGCTCGCCAACGAGGTGCAGTTCATGTTCGTCACCTTCTCTTCCGCCATCAACTTCGCCAGGCAGGGCCGGGTGCGAATGCTGGGCATCGTGGCGCCCGAGCGCAGCCCCGCCCTGCCTGAAGTTCCCACCATGCGCGAACAGGGTTTCGACATGTCGATCGGCTCCTGGCAGGGCGTGTTCGTCCCGGTGGGAACGCCTCGCCCCGTGATCGACGTGCTGTTCAAGGCCACGGTCGCGGCGATGGCCGATCCACTGGTCGCCAAACGCCTGGGAGACGGAGGGGTCACCGTCGTCGCCAGCAAATCGCCCGCGGATTTCGTCGCGCTGGTGAAATCGGAAACAGAGCGTTACGCCAAGGTCATCCGGGACGCCAACATTCCGACCGAGTAGGTGGATCACCGGCGCCCGACAGGAATCAACAGATGAAACTCAGCACCTTCATGATGCCCATCCACCCGCCGGGCAAGCACTACCCGCTCTCGCTCGCGGAGGACAGGGAGGCCATACTTCTTGCGGACAAGCTCGGCTACGAGGAGGCCTTCGTCGGCGAACATGTCACGGACGCGGCGGAGACGGTGACCTCCTGCATGATGTTCCTCGCGAGCCTCGCGCACGAGACGAAGCGCATCAAGCTCGGGACGGGCACCATCAATCTGCCGAACTCGCATCCCGCCAACGTCGCCGCGCAAGTGGCAATGCTCGACAACATGCTCGAAGGCCGCTTCATCATGGGCATCAGTCCCGGCGGCCTGATGTCGGACGCGGAGGTGTTCGGCAACCTGGGCCGCGACCGCAACGCGATGTTCGTCGAGGCGATCGACATGGTGCTGAAGATCTGGGCCAGCGATCCCCCGTACGACCTCAAGGGCCAGTTCTGGGAAGTCACGACCGGCAAGACCATGATCCCCGAGATCGGCCAGGGCTTCATCCTGCGGCCGTACCAGAAACCCCACCCGCCCATCGTCGGCACCGTCGTCGCCCCCTTCTCCAAGGGCGTCACCGCCATGGCCGAGCGCGGCTGGCAGCCGATCTCCGCCAACTTCCTGCTGCCCGAATGGGTGGCCTCGCACTGGCCGAAGTACGTGGAAGGCCGTCAGAACGTCGGCGCGGTGGCGAAACCTTCTGAATGGCGGGTCGCGAAAAGCATCTTCGTCGCCGACGATGAAGCCACAGCGAAGCGCTACGGCCACGGCGCGGAAGGCCCCTACCATTTCTATTTCAAGCAACTCGTCCGCAAGCTGGTCGGTTTCGGCAACCGCGGCAACCTGTTCAAATCCGACCAGAACATGCCCGATGCCGCCATCACGCCCGAGTACGTCACCGAAAAACTGGTGTTGGCCGGTACCGTCAACAGCGTGGTCGACCAGATCCTCGCCTTCCGCGAACAGACCGGCGATTTCGGCACGCTGGTCTACGCCTGCCATGACTGGATCGATCCGAAGCTCGGAAAGCGGTCGATGGAGCTGATGGCCGAGAAAGTCATGCCCGCCGTCAACGCGGCGATCGCCAAAGGCCCGAAAGCCGCGTGAGATTTTCGTGGTCCCTGACAGGAGAATGCAGTGCTGAATGTTGCCGTTGTCGGCATGGGCTGGTGGGGCAAGATCATCATCCCGCTGCTCAAGACCAGCTCCAAGATCAACGTCGCCAAGGTCGTGGAGGTCAATCCGGCGTCGATCACCGATTTCGCCAGACAGCATCAGGTCGAGGTCGTCACCGACTACGCCGCGGTGCTGAAGGATCCGGCCATCCAGGGCGTCGTGCTGTGCACCCCGCACACCCAGCACACGGACCAGATCGTGGCGGCAGCGAACGCCGGCAAGCACGTGTTCTGCGAAAAGCCCCTGTCGATGACGCGCGCCGACGTGCTGCGCGCGATCGCCGCGGTCAACGCCAACAAGGTCGCGCTCGCCGTCGGTCACGAAAAGCGCTTCGAGCCGCCGATCATGGAACTGATGCGCGTCATGAAGTCCGGTGCGCTGGGCGTGCCGCTGCAGGTCGAGGCCAACTTCAGCCAGGACAAGTTCCTCGCGCTCGCCGCGGACAACTGGCGGCTGTCCGGCAAGGAAGCGCCGGCGGGGCCGATGACGGCCACCGGTATCCACCTGCTCGACCTCTCGGTCGGCGTGTTCGGCGAGGCCGATCATGTCTACGCCAGCGTGAAGCAGCTGGGCAGCCAACTCGCGAATGGCGACACGCTCGCCATCCTCGTCTCCTTCAGGAACGGCGGCCACGCGCTGATCAGCGCCATCCTCGCCACGCCCTTCGAGGGGCGCTTCGCCGTCTACTGCAACCAGGGCTGGATCGAGGTACGGGACAAGACACACCCGGAAGCGCCCACCGGCTGGACGCTGACCACCTGCCATCGCGGCGGCAAGCGCGAGACGAAAGAATATCCGCCCGCGCCCAACGTGCTGGCGAACCTGGAGGCGTTCGCGGATGCTGCCGAGGACCGCGCGCCTTACCCGGTTCCCCAGGACCAGATGATCGCCAACATCTCCGCGCTGGAGGCGATTTTCCAGTCCGTGAAGAGCGGCGGTCTGGTCAAAGTCGCGCATTGACGCCATGACAGCCATCCCCACCCACGCCCAGCTCAAGGCGCATGCCGAACGCCTGCTGCCCGTGCTGCGCACGCGCGCCACGGCGACGGAAGAACTGCGCCGGATCCCTGATGAAACTATCTCCGACC
>JBOIEQ010000236.1:0-3678 GCA_050741255.1 Burkholderiales bacterium
GGCCCGCCCCGGCCCCGCCTGCAGCGCCGCGCAGGTGGCGCACGGCGTTGCTCCTCTTCCTGGCGCTGTTCGTCATCTACGTCGGCAATTTCCGCCTGCGCGGTGCCGGCGACAGCATTCCGACGCGGCTGCTGCCGTTCAGCCTGCTGCGCGAGGGCAATCTCGACCTCGACGAGTTCACCTGGCAGCGCAGCAAGCGCGGGCGGCTGCCGTACTACGTGCACCAGCGCGGGGCGCACATCTACTCGGTGTCGACCATCGCCACCTCGCTCGTCATCACCCCGCTCTACGTGCTCCCGGCGTGGTGGTTGGCGGCGGCTGAGGTCGGCTACGACGACGTGCGCGCGCGCGTGGTCGTCACCGCCATGGAGCGCATCTCCGCCGCGCTGCTCACCGCGCTCTCCGCCGCGTTGCTCTACCTCGTCCTCGGCCGTCTCACGACGCCCGGCTGGGCGCTGACGCTGGCGGTGGTCTACGCGCTGGGCACCAACACCTGGGTGATCTCCAGCCAGGCGCTGTGGCCGCACACGCTGAGCGAGCTGGCGCTGGTCATCCTCTGCGCGGTGTTGCTGCAGGCCGCGCCGTCGCGCGCGGCGCTCGCGTGGGCCGGCGTGGTCGCGGCGGTGGCCGTCGCCAACCGGCCGCAGATGGTCATCTTTGCCGCCCTGGCGCTGGGCTTCGTCTGGGTCCACCACCGCCGCCACGTCGCCGCCTTCGTCGCCGTGCCGGTGCTCGTCGGTGTGGCATTGCTGGCATACAACCAGACCGTTTTCAGCGGCCTCACCGGCGGCTACGGCGGTTTCCGCCAATTCGACGGGCGGCTGTTCGAGGGCATCGCCGGTCTCTTCGTCAGTCCCAACCGCGGCCTGTTCGTGTTCACGCCGATCATGCTGTTCGCCGTCTGGGGCGCGGTGCGGGTGTGGCGCATCGAGGTGCCGGCGTGGCTGCGCTGGCTCAGCCTCGGCGTGGTGGCGCATGTGCTGCTGCACGCCAAGTTCCGCGAGTGGTGGGGGGGCTATACGTACGGTCCGCGCTATCTCACCGATGTGGTGCCGGCCTTGACCCTCTTTCTGGTCTACGGGTTGGTGCCGCTCTGCCGGGCGCGCGCGTGGCGGGCCGTCGGCGCGGTGTTGGCCGTCTATGGCATCGCCATTCAGGCGATCGGCGTCTATGCGGCCGATGACGGGTGGAACCGCGAGCCGGCGCCGTTGGAACGGCGGCCGAATCGGGTGTGGGATTGGTCCGATCTGCAGATCGTGCGCGGTCTGCGCAGCGGCTGGCACGGCGGCGAGTTCGCGCTGGTGATGGTCGATGCCTTCCGCGATGCGGTCCCCGCGCAGCTGGCAGCGCTGAACACCGACGGGCTGCGCACCGAGCTGCACGCCCAGCTGCCGGCCCGGATGGCGCCTGGCAGCACCGTGCGGCGCATCGTGAGCGTCACCAACCGCAGTCCGGTCGCCTGGCCGGCGTTCAACGGCGAGGGCGTCATCAGCGCGCGTTACCTGGTGTTCCTCATGGTGCGCTGGATGGAGGACGGGCAGCTGGTGGCGGGGGTCGGCGATATCCTGCCGCTGCCGGAGAACCTGGCGCCGGACGAGACCGTGCGCATGCGTATCCCGCTGACGGCGCCGCTGCGCGCCGGGCGCTACCAACTCGACCTGCGCGTCACCCAGGGGATCGACGGCAGGCGCGGGATGGCCAGCCCGGATGGGTTTCGCGGCGTCGTGGTGGTCGAGTGAGGTCTGAGGGGCTTTGCCCAGAAAAGAAAACGCAAACCACGGATTGAGCGGATACGAGCCGATCACACGGATTTTCTGAGGGTTCCCTCCGTGAAATCCGTTAATCCGCGCAATCCGTGCTCGGCTTTTCGCTCTTGTGGGCAAAGCCGTCTGAGGGCACGCCGCGAGCCTCGCCCTCCCGGGGGCTAGATCAGGCGCGGCATGGCGCGTTCGAGACAGTCCTTGATCTCGTCGCGGCAGTTGGCGAAGAACGCCTCGTCGCGGCCGGCCGGGTCTTCGATGTTGCCCGGGTGGCCGGCGAAGGCCTTGAGGGTGTAGACCGGTTTGCCGTCCGCCTCGGGAAAGACGGCGCGCAGGATCTCGATCTGCTGATCGGTCATGGCGAGGATCAGGTCGGCCTCGCGCACCAGGTGGCGGTTGGTCTTCAGATCGGTGGCGACGCTGTCGGGCGGCAGGTGGATGCCCTCGTCGCGCAGCACCATGCGGGCGTCGAGCGAGACCAGGGCGCCGTCGCGGGCGAACGGTGCGACGCCGCCGGACTCGACGATCACCTGCTCGTGCAGCGCGCGCTCGCGCAGCATCTTCTTCAACAGCGCCTCGGCGATCGCCGACCGGCTGGTGTTGGCGTGACAGATGATCAGGATGCGGCGGTAGGGCGGGGGCATAGGGGAAGGGGTGAGGGCCGCGGGCGGGGAGCCGCCCGCGGCCGTCGATGGGGCGCGGGGCGTCAGGCGCTGAGCGCCTCGGCCATGATCGCGCCGATGTTCTCCTTGGCGGTGATGCCCTTGGCGAGCTCGGCCTTCAGCTTGGCGCCGAGCTCGGCCGGATCCCAGACCGCCTTCTTGCTGACCTTGCCGACGCTGTGCCAGCCCTGCATCAGCCACACGGTGCCGCCGCCGACGCGGAAGACCTCGCCGTGCACGTCCTTGGCGTCGTCGCTCGACAGCCAGCCGACCAGCGGCGCGATGTTGCGCGGGTCGAAGACGTCGAACTTGCCTTCCGCGACCTGCTTGCCCATGAACGCGGCGGTCGAGGGCGTCGCCTCGACCGTCAAGCGGGTGCGGGCGACCGGCGCGATGGCGTTGCAGCAGACGCCGTACTTCTGCATCTCGGAGTCCATGACGATTGCCATCAGGGCGACGGCCGCCTTGGCGCCGCCGTAGTTGCTCTGGCCCAGGTTGCCGAGCAGGCCGGCGTCGGAGGACGTGTTGACGATGCGGCCGTTGAGCACGTTGCCCTTCTTGTGCTCCTCGCGCCAGTACTCGCACGCATGCCGGCTCATGTTGAAGGTGCCCTTGAGGTGCACCCCGATGACCGAGTCCCAATCCTCTTCCGCCATGTTGAAGATCATCCGGTCGCGCAGGATGCCGGCGTTGTTGACCACGATGTTGAGCTTGCCGAAGTGGTCGAGGGCTGCCTCGACGATGCGCTTGGCGCCCTTGAAGTCGCTGACGCTCTCGCCGTTGGTGACCGCCTCGCCGCCCATCGCCTTGATCTCTTCGACCACCTGCTGGGCGGGGTTCTTGTCCGCCGTGCCGGTGCCGTCGAAGTGCGCGCCGAGGTCGTTGACCACAATTTTGGCGCCCTGCTTGGCCATCAGCAGCGCTTCCTCACGGCCGATGCCGCGGCCGGCGCCGGTGATGATCGCAACTTTCCCTTCGAGCAAACCTGCCATACCGTCCTCCTTGACTCGGGTGTTCGTTGATTTTTTCGGGGTGTGGCCGGTGCCGCGCCGAGGCTGAAATGGGCGCACCGGATCGCGTGACATGTGGCCGCAAAGAAGCGCTGAAGTCAAGGCAGCGAACGACCGCTGGGACGGGTGGCGATGGCCTCGGGGACGGTCCCAATTGGGGCGGCCGCCGGCTCCGATTCTGCACGCACAAACGGCCTCCAACTCTGCAGTTTCTGACCAAACCAGGCGGCCCCGGGTTTTTGGGTT
>JBOIEQ010000237.1:0-3675 GCA_050741255.1 Burkholderiales bacterium
TACCCCGAACACCTAGTACCCATCGTTTACGGCGTGGACTACCAGGGTATCTAATCCTGTTTGCTCCCCACGCTGTCGCGTCTCAGCGTCAGTATCCGTCCAGAGGGCCGCCTTCGCCACCGGTGTTCCTCCTGATATCTACGCATTTCACCGCTACACCAGGAATTCCACCCTCCTCTCCGGTACTCCAGCCTTCCAGTATCCAATGCTCTTCCGAGGTTGAGCCCCGGGCTTTCACACCAGACTAAGAAGGCCGCCTACACGCGCTTTACGCCCAGTGATTCCGAACAACGCTTGCACCCTCCGTATTACCGCGGCTGCTGGCACGGAGTTAGCCGGTGCTTCCTTCAGAGGTACCGTCAGGTCGCCGACGTGTTAGGTCGGCGAGGTTTCGTCCCTCTTGACAGGGCTTTACGACCCGAAGGCCTTCATCACCCACGCGGCGTCGCTGCGTCAGGCTTTCGCCCATTGCGCAATATTCCCCACTGCTGCCTCCCGTAGGAGTCTGGGCCGTGTCTCAGTCCCAGTGTGGCTGGCCATCCTCTCAGACCAGCTAGCCATCTCTGCCTTGGTGAGCCGTTACCTCACCAACTAGCTAATGGCGCGCAGGCCCATCCCGGCGTGATAGCATGCAAGCAGAGGCCATCTTTTACCCCAGGGGCCGCAGCCCCCGTGGTCTTATCTGGTATTAGCCCGCCTTTCGGCAAGTTATCCCAGTCACCAGGGTAGGTTACCTACGTGTTACTCACCCGTTCGCCGCTGTACTTGCTCCCCGAAGGGAACTTTCCCGCTCGACTTGCATGTGTTAGGCACGCCGCCAGCGTTCGTTCTGAGCCAGGATCAAACTCTCCAGTTAAATTGAACCGCCAGTAGGCGAACCCACTGACGATAGTTCACTGCAGTTATCTGCCGTGACCGGATGATCCTTCGCACGCGCATCAATCGCCAAGGGTTGCCCCCTGAGATTGATACCGTCTTACCTACTCCCTAGATTTCAAAGACCGGCGCCACGAAAGGCGAAGCGAGACTCCCTTCTCTACGGGACCCGCTCGGGGGTGTCAATACTCTTGGGACGAATTCCTAGAGAATTTGTCCCGGGGCGAACGTTTCCGCCTCGGGCACTCGCCCCCGGAGGGCCGCGACGGCAGTGACAAAGGCGTCCGTCTGCGCAAGCGCGGCGCCGACATAGCGCTCGTCGACCGCCAGGGCGCGAGCCAGTTCGGGACGCGCCAGGCCGACGCGCGTGTCCGCCGCCAGACGCCCCAACAGATCGATCGGAACGCCACGGCGCAGGTCCTGTGCGGCCGCCAGCGCGTGTTCCTTGATGGCTTCGTGCGCCACTTCGCGGCCGGCGCCGCGCCGCACCGCTTCCATCAGCACGGTGGTGGTGGCCAGAAATGGCGCGTAGCGGTCACGTTCGGCGGCGACGACGGCGGCAAATACCTCCATTTCGCCGACCACGGTGGCGAAGGTCTCGAGCAGTCCATCGAGCGCCAGCATTGCCCCCGGCAGCGCGACCCGGCGCACGACCGAGCACGAGACGTCGCCTTCGTTCCACTGATCGCCGCTCAACTCCGCCGCCATGCTGAGATGGCCCGCCAGCACGGCGCGCAAGCCGTTGATGCGTTCGCAACTGCGCGAATTGACCTTGTGCGGCATGGCCGACGACCCCACCTGGCCGGCCTGGAACCCCTCCCCCGCCAGGTCCTGCCCGGCCATCAGCCGCAGGGTCTTGGCGAAGCTGCTCGGCCCGGCAGCCAACTGAAACACCGCACTGATCACGTCGAAATCCAGACTGCGCGGATAGACCTGGCCAACCGCGCCGAGCACCGATGTGAAGCCGAGCGCCATGGCGATCTGCCGCTCCAGGCGGATGACCTTGCCGGCGTCACCGTCCAGCAGCGTCAGCAGGTCCTGCTGCGTGCCGACCGGCCCTTTCAACCCGCGCAACGGATAGCGGGCCAGCAGGGACTCGAGCCGCTCGAATGCGCTCAGCATCTCGGTACCGAACATCGCCAGCCGCTTGCCAACTGTCGTCACCTGGGCCGGCACGTTGTGCGTGCGCCCGGTGAGCACGAGCGTCCGATACTCGGCCGCCCGCTGGGCAAGGCGCACCAGGCAGCCGACGTACTTCACGCGCAGCAAGCTGAGCGAGCGCAGGATCTGCAACTGCTCGACGTTCTCGGTCAGATCCCGGCTGGTGAGCCCCTTGTGGATGTGCTCGTGGCCGGCCAAGGCGCAGAACTCGTCGATACGCGCCTTGACGTCGTGCCGGGTCACCCGCTCACGGGCCCGGATGCTATCCAGATCGACGCGCTCCTTGACCCGATCGTATGCCTCGATCGCCGCCTCGGGAATGTCGATCCCGAGCGCACGCTGCGCCCGCATCACGGCCATCCAGAACTCGCGCTCGAGCAGGATCCTGGCGCGCGGCGACCAGATGCTGACCATCGCCGCGCTGGCGTAGCGGTCGGCCAGCACGTCGGGCATTTGATCTTTTCGGTCGCTCACCGCGGCACCTCGCCCTGCAATATCACCACTCTGCGCCGCCGCAGGCAACCCGCCGCCCGCGTCCGCACCGCCTTCGCCGTTGACCCACCGGAACCCCTCCACTATTGTCACCGCCTATTGCCGTGGTGCGGTTGAGATGCCGGTTGTCAGCGTGGGATTGGCGGAGATTGAGCAACACCTCCGCACCGTGCGGCAGCGCCTGAACGCCGCGACTGTTCAACACGCGGTGTATCTGAGCGGCAGCGTGATCGCCCTGGCCACCGCACTCCTGGTGGTCCTGGCTCTGCGCAGCGGCGAGTCCTGGTTCTCGATCGCCGCCTGGTTCGCCGTCGCCGCGGTCGCGACATCGCTCGGCGGTGCCGCCTGGTACATGTGGCGCGAGTGGCGCTCGCTCGACCAGATCGCCCACCTGGCCGATCGGCAGGCGGCCCTCGACGACCGCATCGCCACCGCCCTGGCTCAGCCGCATGCCGGCGCGCGCCTGAGCAGCTTGTTGATCGACCAGATCCTGACCGCCAAGCCACACTGGGACGAACAGGCGCTGGCGCCGCGCCGCGTGCCACGATCGGCCTACCTGCTCGCCCTCTCGCTCGCCGCCCTGGCCGTGATCAGCTTCTACGTCCGCCCCCCGGCCAGACCAGAGCCGCCCGCAGCCCAGACGGCCCATGCCGCGACCGCCGACGATCCGCTCTTCAAACCACCGGCTGCCCCCGCATCAGGTGAACGATCGGCGTCCGGGACCACTGGGACCGGCGCGGCGCATGACAAGGCGGGCGGTGCTTCCAACGCAGTCGCACCCGCCCCCGATGCAGCGGCGAGCGGCCCCGACGTGAACGGCGCGGCGCCCTCGGCGGAAGGCGCCAACGCCGGCGAGGCAGCGCGGTCCGCCAGCGGCGGCGCCCCCTCGACCACAGGCACCGCCGCGAGTACCGGCCTCACCGGCGATATGCAGAGCGCCATCCGACGCGCCTTCGGCGCGGCCGATGACGCGGAGGCCGCCAAAGCTGCCGGTGACCGCCATCCGGCGCCGGGATCAGCGAACCAGGAGCCGAGCGAACAACGCCAGGCTTCCGCAAGAAACGGGCTCGGTACCGATGCCAACCAGGTCGATCGCAGCGCCGAGCCGCAGCCGCCACCTCCCGGCGACCGGGCCCTGTCCGGCGG
>JBOIEQ010000238.1:0-3506 GCA_050741255.1 Burkholderiales bacterium
GGCCCGGACCAGCGAGATCCTCGAAGTTCGCGCCGCGGGAGGACCTGCAGGATTGGTCGTTGGCGAGACCTCGCACGAGACGCAAGTTCGGGGGGCACGCCGTCGCAACTAGAAGGGCAAAGGGCTGAGTGTTGGCGTAAGGGTGAAAGCCCCATCGCAGCCCTTTTTGCTTCTGGCTAGGTAGGGCTGCTTTGCGCCGCGTTGCAGGCATTCATTGGCGTCCGGTGGCAGGCAGTGGTGGGCCCTGAGCCGACCTACAACTTTCAATATTCGCCTCCGCGTAGCGGCCGTTCCGAACGCACGGCCCACTCTCCGAAGCACGGCGGTCGCACAGAGGCCCCGTGATCTGCCTCTAGGCGGCTTGCTGTTCAGGGTGTTCCCCAGTTTGTCGGAAATTGACAAGCAGGTGTACGCCACAGACTTTGAGGATTCGGATGCCCTCTTCCATCATCGCTTGCCTGTTCAGCGTATGCCGTTCCGTTCAACGGCCGCTTCCATGACTTCCCTACCAATCATCTGCCCGAGGAGCACAGCGTGAGTATTTCCGATTTGAACAACAAGCAAGTGTTGCTCACCGGCGCCGCAGCCGGCATCGGCCGCGCGGCCGCGCTGGCCTTCGCGCGCCGCGGCGCCCACATCATCGCGTCCGATCTGAGTGCGTATTTCGGCGCATCGTGACCGCCGATTTCGGCATCGTGACCGCGCATTTCGGTCATCGTGACCGAGCTTTCATTTCGGCTCATCGTGACCGACCGTTTCGGGATCGTGACCGCCCATTTCGGCGATCGTGACCGCCGTGACGGCGCCCCGTAAGAAGGGCGCCGATCCAGCCGGCAGTGCTGCGTAGAGAACGCAACCCGGGTCTCCTACCCTCGACGGTTTTTGCCCTCGAGCCGCGGATGCCCAAGCAACAACTCTCTCTACGCATGATCAAAGATGTTCTCCGCCTGAAGTGGCACGCCCAGCTCTCGCACGAGCAAGTCGCCGCCACGTTGAAGATCTCCAAGGGCGTCGTCGCCAAGTACGTCGGCCTGGCCACCGCAGCCGGCCTGGACTGGGGCACAGTCCAGGACTGGAGCGAACAGCAGCTCTCTACTGCGCTGCAACCTCGCTCGGCAGCCGCGCTGTCCGTCGTCGTGCCCGACTGGGGCCGCATCCACCGCGAACTCGACCGCAAGGGCGTCACGCTGATGCTGCTGTGGCAGGAATACGTGCAGGCGAATCCGAAGGGCCGCACCTGGCGCTACACGCAGTTCTGCGAGCACTACAAGGCCTTCGCCGCCACGCTCAAGCGCTCGATGCGCCAGCACCGACGCGCCGGGGAGAAGATGTTCATCGACTACGCCGGCTCCACGGTGCCGCTGAGCGATGGCGCCCGCGCCCAGGTCTTCGTCTCGGCCATGGCCGCCTCCAGCTGCGTGTTCGCCTGCGCGACGCCCACGCAGCGCCTGGACGACTGGATAGAAGGCATGGTGCGGGCACTGCACTTCTATCAGGGTGTGCCGGCGCTTGTCGTCCCCGACAACGCCACGGCCGTGATCGCCTCGGCCGACCGCTACGAGCCCCGTGCCAACGACACGGTGCAGGACTTCGCCCGCTATTACGGCACCTCGGTCCTTCCAGCGCGCCCGCGCTCTCCAAAAGACAAAGCCACCGCAGAAAGTTCGGTTCAAGTGATCGGCCGCTGGGTCCTGGCGCGGCTGCGGCACCACCGCTTCGACACCGTCGCGCAGGTGGACGCGGCTATCGCCCGACTGCTGCCCAGCGTGAACGAACGCCCGTTCCAGAAGTTGCCCGGCAGCCGCGCCAGCGTGTTCGCCGAACTGGACGCGCCTGCCCTGATGCCGCTGCCGCCACAGCGCTATGAACTGGCCCGCTTCAAGACGGTGAAGGTCCACATTGACTATCACGTTGAGGTGGACGGCCACCGCTACAGCGTGCCCCACGCACTGGTGGGGCAGACGCTGGAGGCACGGCTCACGAAGCACGCCGTGGAGCTGCTGCTGCGCGCTCAGCGGGTGGCCGCCCATATCCGCAGCGACCGGCGCGGCGGCTTCACCACGGTCGAAGCGCACATGCCCGCGGCGCACCGGGCACAGCTGCAATGGACGCCCCAGCGCCTGATCGAGTGGGGCCAGCAGATCGGCATGGCCTGCGGTGAACTCGTCACCCGGCTGCTGCAGACCTACAAGCATCCGGAGCATGGTTACCGCTCCTGCCTGGGGCTGCTGAGCCTGTCGCGGCGCTACGGCCGTGAGCGGCTGGAGGCGGCGTGCGAACGCGCCCTGGCGCTGGGGACCGTGCGCTACCGGCACGTGCGCGACCTGCTGGCCAACAACCGCGATCTCCTCGCCCAGGAGGCGCCCGCCGAATGGACCAGTCCCGTCCACGCCAATGTGCGCGGCCCGGACTACTACCAATGAGGCGATCTGCCGTGACGCCTTCGCTCCCTGCAAACCACCGAACTCTGACCCCCATGCTCAACAACGCCACCATCGCCCAACTGCGCTCCCTCAAACTCCAAGGCTTCGCCGACGCGCTGCAACAGCAGCACGAGCAAGCCGACTGCCTGGGTCTGTCCTTCGATGAACGCCTGGCTCTGCTGGTCGAACGGGAGGTCTACGCTCGCGGTGACCGCAAGCGCACCCGGCTGCTGCAGAGGGCCCAGCTGAAGTACACGACCGCGACGTTGGAGGATGCGAGCTTCGAGGGCATCCGCGGCATCGATCGCTCGGCGTTGATGGGCCTGGCGCTGTCCACGTGGATCGAGCGTGGCGAGACGATCTGCTTCGCCGGCGCCACCGGGCTGGGAAAGACGTGGCTGGCCTGCGCGCTGGCGCAATACGCCTGCCGCCAGGGCCACTCGGCGCTGTACTTGCGCGTGCCGCGCCTGGCCGAGGAACTGCGCATCCTGCACGGCGCGGGCAGCTTCCGGCGCTGGCTGCAGCAGTTGGCCAAGGTGGACGTGCTGGTCTTGGATGATTGGGGAACAGGCGCCATCGACGCTGCGACCCGGGCCGACCTGTTGGAGATCGTCGACGACCGCAGCGCCCAGCGGGCCACGATCATCACGCATCAACTTCCCATTGAGCACTGGCACGCGTGGCTGGGTGACCCGACCGTTGCAGACGCGATCCTCGATCGCTTGATGCAGCACTGCCGGCGCTTCACGCTCGACGGTGAATCCCGTCGCACGGGACGCAACGCTGGTGTGGCAAACAAGTCGAATAAGACAACTCAGGAGGCCAAATCTTGACCTGACCCCGCGCCGCCTACCCTAGACTCCACCCTCTACGCAACACCTGCCGCCGGACCGGCGGTCACGATCGCCGAAACGGGCGGTCACGATACCGAAACGACATCTACCGACGCCCTCAGCGGCGTCGGTCACGATGGCCGAAATGACCGGTCACGTTCGCCGAAATACGCAGGCTAGGCTGTTGAGATTTGGAGCTCGACCGCGAGCTGCGCCAGGTTTCGCCGCTCTTGACACTGCTTCCCTCAAG
>JBOIEQ010000239.1:0-3459 GCA_050741255.1 Burkholderiales bacterium
AAGCTGAGGATGTTCAGGGCCTGCTCGACCTGCTGGCCGCGCACGAGGTCGGCGATGAGCCGCCCTTTCTGGTGCGACAGACGCACGCCGTGAATTTTGGCAGTGGCTTCCATGATTTCCCCTACTTCTTGGCCTGCGAGGCCGCCGGCGAGGCCTTCTTGTCGGCCGGCGCCGCAGACGCGCGCGAGTGGCCCTTGAAGGCCCGCGTGTGCGAGAACTCGCCCAGCTTGTGGCCGACCATGTTCTCCGACACGAACACCGGGATGTGCTGCTTCCCGTTGTGCACGGCGATGGTCAGGCCGACAAAGTCGGGCAGGATGGTGGAACGGCGCGACCAGGTCTTGATCGGCCGCTTGTCGTTGCCCGCGCGCGCCGTCTCCACCTTTTTCAGGAGGTGCAGGTCGACGAACGGGCCCTTCTTGATTGAGCGTGCCATACGTTATTCCCTCAGTCTCAGGCCGCAGCCGATTTGGCGTTGCGGCGGCGCACGATCATGCCGCTCGTGCGCTTGTTCTTGCGGGTCTTGTAGCCCTTCGACAGCACGCCCCACGGGGACACCGGGGGTTGCGCCGAGGCGGTCTTGCCCTCGCCGCCGCCATGCGGGTGGTCGATCGGGTTCATGGCGACCCCGCGCACCGTCGGCCGGATGCCGCGCCAGCGCTGGGCGCCGGCCTTGCCGATGGAACGCAGGTTGTTTTCCTCGTTGCCGACTTCGCCGATGGTCGCGCGGCAGTTGACGTGCACCTTGCGGATCTCGCCGGAACGCAGCCGCAGTTGCGCGTAATCGCCTTCCCGCGCGAGCAACTGCACGGACGCGCCCGCCGCACGGGCGATCTGCGCGCCCTTGCCCGGTTGCATCTCGATGCAGTGGATGGTCGTGCCCACGGGGATGTTGCGCAGGGGCATGGCGCTGCCGACCTTGATCGGCGCGTCGGGCCCGGAGAGCATCTGCTGGCCCACGGCGAGCCCCTTCGGCGCGATCACGTAACGGCGTTCGCCGTCGGCGTAGCACACCAGCGCGATGTGGGCGCTGCGGTTCGGATCGTACTCCAGCCGTTCGACGCGCGCGATGATGCCGTCCTTCTCGCGCCGGAAATCGACCTTCCGGTAGTGCTGCTTGTGGCCGCCACCCTGATGGCGCATGGTGATCCGGCCGGCATTGTTGCGGCCGGCGGCCTTGGACTGGCTCTCCACCAGCGCCGCATGCGGCTTTCCCTTGTGCAAACCGGGCGTGACGACCTTGACCAGGCCGCGGCGGCCAGGCGAGGTCGGTTTTACTTTGACCAGCATTATTTGTTCTCCCCGGCGGCGAAGTTGATTTCCTGGCCGGCCTTCAGACGCACATAGGCCTTCTTCCAGTGCGGTCGGCGACCCGTGAAGCGGCCGGCGAAACGCTTGGTCTTGCCCATGACGTTGAGGACCTGCACGCCTTCCACCTCGACCTTGAACATGCGCTCGACTGCCGCCTTGATCTCGGGCTTGGTGGCGTCGCGCACAACGCGGAACACGATCTGGTTGTGCTTGTCGCCCACCATCGTGCCTTTTTCCGAGATCACCGGGGCCAGGATGACCTGGGCCAGGCGTTCGGTGCTTCGGGTACCTTTGGGGGTTGCCTTGGGGCTCGCAGCGACGCTCATTTCAGCCACTCCTCGAATTTCGCCATCGCGTTGCGGGTGACCAGCACGGCGTTGTGACGGATCAGGCTCACAGGATCGGCCTGCTGCACGGTGACGATGTTGATGTGCGGCAGGTTGCGCGAAGACAGCAGAAGATTTTCGTCCACGCTGTCGGTGACGATCAGCACGTCCTCGAAGCCCATTCCCTTCACCTTCTGCGCGAGCAGCTTGGTCTTGGGCTGGTCCACGGTGAAACTTTCCACGATCTGCAGGCGACCTTCGCGGGCGAGTTGCGACAGGATCGAGCAAACACCCGCGCGATACATCTTGCGGTTGATCTTGTGCTCGAAATTCTCGTCCGGACGGTTCGGGAAAATCCGGCCGCCGCCACGCCACAACGGGCTCGAGACCATACCAGCGCGCGCGCGTCCGGTGCCCTTCTGATTGAACGGCTTCTTGGTCGAGTGCCGGACTTCGCCGCGGTCCTTCTGCGCGCGCGTCCCCTGGCGGCCGTTGGCCATGTAGGCCGTGACCACCTGGTGCACCAACGCTTCGTTGTATTCGCGGCCGAACAGCTCGTCCGGCGCCGCCACCGAAGCCTTGGCCTGGCCTTTGTCATCGATCAGTTTGAGTTCCATCACGCACCCGCCTTGACCGCAGGCCACACGGTCACGTTACCGCCCTTGGAGCCGGGCACGGCGCCGCGGATCAACAGGAGCTGGCGCTCGGCGTCCACGCGCACGACGACCAGGTTCTGCGTGGTGCGCTGCTTGGCGCCCAGATGACCCGCCATCTTCTTGCCCGGAAACACGCGGCCCGGATCCTGCGCCATCGAGATCGAACCCGGTTTGTTGTGCGAGACCGAGTTGCCGTGGCTCGCGCGGTTGGATTTGAAGTGATGCCGCTTGATCACCCCCGAGAAGCCCTTGCCGATGGTCGTACCGGTCACATCGACCTTCTGGCCCGGCTTGAACAGGTCGACGCCGATCACCCCGCCCACCTTGAGTTCGGCTAGCTGTTCGGGCTTCACGCGGAATTCCTGCAGCAGGCTGCCGGCTTCCACCGCGGCCTTGGCGAAATGGCCGGCGGCCGCCTTGCTGACGCGGCCGGGACGACGCTTGCCATAGGCGACCTGCACGGCCGAATAGCCGTCGGTCTCCGTCGATTTGATCTGGGTCACGCGATTATTCGACACGTCCACCACGGTCACCGGGATGGAGTCTCCATCATCGGTGAACACGCGGGTCATGCCGACTTTGCGGCCCACGAGTCCTAGTGTCATTTTGTTTACCTTTAATTAAAGGCGCCGGTTTCAATTGACCGGCAAACCATCAGGATCCGGGATTCAGGGGTTGGGATTCAGCACATCGAATCCCGCATCCGTAAGCCCTTTTCCCTACAACTTGATCTCAACATCCACTCCCGCCGGCAGGTCGAGACGCATCAGCGCGTCCACGGTCTTGTCGGTCGGATCGATAATGTCCATCAGCCTCAGGTGCGTGCGCATCTCGAGCTGGTCGCGCGAAGTCTTGTTCGCGTGCGGCGAGCGCAGGATGTCGAAACGCTGCTTGCGCGTGGGCAGGGGCACGGGACCCTTGACCACGGCGCCGGTGCGCTTCGCCGTATCGACGATCTCGAGCGCCGACTGATCGATCAGCCGGTAATCGAACGCCTTGAGGCGAATGCGGATTTTCTGACTTTTGACGGCGGCCATGTGCGTTACTCGATGACTTTAGCGACGACGCCGGCGCCGACGGTGCGGCCGCCCTCGCGAATCGCGAAGCGCAGCCCCTCTTCCATCGCGATGGGCTGGATCAGCGTCACCGTGATCGAAATGTTGTCC
>JBOIEQ010000240.1:0-3447 GCA_050741255.1 Burkholderiales bacterium
GCCTTGACCGCCAGCAACAGGCTCTCGGTGCCGCCGCTGGTCATGAAGCCGGCCGCCGCCGGGCCGGCGTTGAGCAGCCCGCCGACCATCTCGACCACCTCCGACTGCATCCGGCGCAGGCTCGGAAAGGCTTCGACGTTCAGCGCATTGGTCGAGTGAAAACGCGCCAGCGCCTCGGTGGCCAACGCCAGGACGTCCGGCCCGGCATAGTAGGCCAGGCTGAAGGCGCGACCCGATTTCCAGTCCACGTCCTTCGCCTGCAGCGCGTCGAGCTGGGCGAGAACTTCTTCTGCGGATTGGCCGGCGCGGGGCAGCATGATGGCGTGATCCTGGACGTTGGGCGTTCCGCGTTCAGATTGAGCCGCAACGCGGCTTTGCACCTAAGCTTGATGAGACAAAAGACTTCAACGCGAAGACGCGAAGTGTTACCGAGGAGTCTGCACCCGGCCGGCTCATTCCCAATCCGCATCAGCGATGTGGTTCCGGGAACGCTCACTCCACAGCTGAGCTCCTCTGGTCTTCGCGCCTTCGCGCCTTCGCGTTGATCTTTTTCTGTCACATCAAGGCTAAGCCGGCCTAGTGGCCGACTTCAAGTGCAGCCACGACATTTGGCGCGGAGCGTATCACCGTCGGCGCAGAGGCGGGCGATGTCGACGACTTCCGCACCCGTCTCCAGCAGCGGCCGGAACTGCCGCGAGTCGTACGCGTCGCGGTCGGTGCCGGTCGCGGCAGCGATGAGGTTGGCGAGTTCGAGCTGGCATAGTATGTCCTGGCCACGCCTGTTCTTGGCAACTCATCTCTTCAGAAGGGCAAGGAAGACTCGCCATGAAGCGTGTGAGAACCAAACTGCTCGGCTACGGCTTGTTACTGGCAACAGCGGGCGGCGCGCTGTCGGGAGCGATCGCTCCGACGCAGGCGCAAGAGAAGAAGCCCGCCCCCGCCGAAGCGACGGCGGCCAAGCCCAACATCCTCGTCATCTGGGGCGACGACATCGGCTGGCAGAACGTCAGCGCTTACGGCATGGGCACGATGGGCTACACCACGCCGAACATTGATCGCATCGGCTTGGAAGGCATTCGCTTTACCGATCACTACGCGCAGCCATCGTGCACGGCGGGACGCGCGGCCTTCATCACGGGTCAATTTCCCATCCGCTCCGGCATGACGACGGTCGGCCAACCCGGCGACAAACTCGGGTGGCAACCCGCTTCGCCCAGTTTGGCCGAGGTCATGAAGTCGCAAGGGTACGCGACCGGACATTTCGGCAAGACCCACCTCGGCGACCGCAACGAACACCTGCCGAGCGCCCACGGCTTCGACGAGTTCTTCGGCAATCTGTATCACCTGAACGTCTCGGAAGAAGACGAGCAGCGCGACTACAAGAACTTTGCCGCCGCTTATCCCGGCGGGCCTGAGGCCTATGCGAAGAAATTCGGCGCCCGCGGGGTGATCCACGCCTTTGCCACGGATACCGATGACCCGACCGTGGACCCGCGTTTCGGCAAGGTCGGCAAGCAGAAGATCGAGGATACGGGCTCGCTCACTCAGGAGCGCATGAAGACCTTCGATGGCGACGAAGTCATTCCTCTGGCGGAGAAGTTCATGAAACAGGCCAAGGATGACGGTAAGCCGTTTTTCGTCTGGTTGAACCCGACGCGCATGCATCTCTACACTCGCCTGAACGACAAGTGGCGCTATGCAGCGGAGAACTATACATCCGAAACGGATTTACACGGATCGGGCATGATGCAGCACGACTCCGAAATCGGTGGCGTTCTGGACTTCCTGAAGGCGAACGGACTCGAAGAGAACACTATCGTCTGGTATTCCACTGACAATGGTCCTGAACATTCGTCCTGGCCGTATGGCGCCACTACGCCATTCCGCGGCGAGAAGATGACGACCTATGAAGGCGGCGTGCGCGTCATCTCGATGCTGCGCTGGCCCGGCGTCATCGAATCCGGTCAGATCCTCAACGGCATCCAGGACCATGAGGATATGTTCACCACGCTTGCCGCCGCCGCCGGCGTGCCGGATGTGGCTGCGAAGATCAAGGCCGAGAAGCGTCAATACATCGATGGGCGGAACAACCTGGCCTATTGGAAGGGGGAATCCAAGGAGTCGGCTCGCACCTTCGAGATTATGTACTTCGAAAGCAATATCACCGCGGTCCGCATGGGACCGTGGAAGTTTCATTTCTCACTGAAGGAAGACTACTACGACAACATGACGGGAAGGAACTACCCAATGGTGTTCAACCTGCGCATGGATCCGTTCGAGAGCTATAGCAGCAAGGATTCCTATGGTCATCTGCTGCAGAAGGTCTCATGGATGCTGGCGCCGATGGGCGAACTGATGAACGCGCATCTAAAAACCCTTGAGGAGTATCCTCCGGTGCAGGGCGGCAAGTCATTCAACATGTCCACCGCAGTGCAGGACTTCCTCAAGAAAGCTCAGCAGTAGCTCGTCATCCTGTGCGGTCCTTGATTCAGGTGCGACCTCCCGACTGTCGGTGCAGGACGGGCTTCTGGGGCAAAGCCCCGTAACGCATAACGCCGGGCGCCCTACTCCTCCACGGGCCAGCCCATCTGCGCTGGGTCGAGGCGCGGCGGGCGCGGCGGCAGGTTGCCGTCGGGGCGCGGCCAGGCGATCGGGGTGACCGGGCTGGCGATGGGGGCGCCGATGGCGATCGCGGCGCGTTCGACGCTGGGGTGCGGTAGGTGGGTGCTGCGCGTACAGCCGTCGCGGAAGTAGATGATGGTGTGGACGCGGCGCGTGCGGTCGGTGCGGTTCGGGTTGGCCAGATGGAAGGTGAGGCCGTGGTGGAAGGCGACGCCGCCGCGTGGCACTTCGACGAACACCGGGGCGACGCCGCGCGCCTCGGGCGCGGCGATCAGATCCTCGGGTTCGCCGAAGAAGATGTTGATGAACTTGCGCACGCCGAAGCGATGCGAGCCGGGGACGTAGGCCATGGCGCCGGACTCCAGCGTCGAGCCGTCGAACGGGATCCAGGCCGTCAGCGTGTCGGTCTCGGCGATCGGCCAGTAGCCCTGATCCTGGTGCGCATCGGTCGGCCGGCCGCCGGCTTCCTTGTAGAGCGCCTGGTCGTGCCAGACGCGCAGCGCCGGCGCGTCGATCAGGGCGGCGGCGGCCGCGCCGAGCCGCTGATGGAAGGTGAGCGGGCGCACCGCGGGGTGGTCCTCCCACAGGTTCATGCACTGCTGGAACGACTGCTCGTAGGCGCTCTTCTCCGCCAGCCTGCGGGTGTCGTGGCGCATGCGCGCGGCGACGGCGGCATCGACCGCCGGGCCGAAGCGCGCCAGCTCATCGGCCGACAGGAGGTCGGGAACGACGACGAACCCGTCGCGGCGGAACGCCTCGATCTGCTCAGCGGTCACCGGCAGCATGCGGCTCGGATACCACACCCGGACGGCGTCCGTGTAGGGG
>JBOIEQ010000241.1:0-3437 GCA_050741255.1 Burkholderiales bacterium
GCGTCACGTCGAACATGTGGATCTTGTCGTAGCGCGCAACGATTTCGCCGGCCGCCGAGATCAGCAGCGAGCGGTTCGCCATCAGGTCGTTGTCGACGCGCACGGTGAGGGAGCCGACCAGGATCCAGGCGCCGGTCTCGCGGGCCAGCGCGCAAAACGCCGCGACGGCCGGATGCCCCGCCTCCGGCGGCGAATGCTCCCGCATCACGCGACCGCTGCCGTCGAGCAGCACGGCGTATTCGGGCAGCAGGATGAACTGCGCGCCGTCGTCCGCCGCCTGCCGCACCCGCTGGTCCGCGGCCGCGAGATTCGCAGTGAGATCGTTGCCCGCGTTCAACTGAACGCAGGCCGCCCTGAACGCTGACATGAACGCCGCGGGCGGCTAGGCGGTGGGCGCGGTCGCGGCCAGCGACGGTCGGGCGGACACGCGCTCGAACCAGCGCGTGAGCGCGGGCCGGGCATTGCGCCACGGCTCGCCGCCGAAGCGGAAATCCAGGTAGCCGAGCACGCACGCCGCGGTGATCTGCCCGATCGCGAAGCGGTCGCCCCACTTCCCGCACGCGGCCTCCATCGCGTCGAGGCCGCCCTCGATCTTGAGGCGCTGGCCGTCGAGCCAATCGCTCCACTGCAGCGCCTGCGGCCGCACCGCCGTCTCGTAGCGGCGCAGCACCGCGGCTTCCAGCAGGCCATCGGCCAGCGCGTGCAGGCGCAGCGCCTCCCAGCGCGCCGGCCCCGGCGGCGGGAACAGGCCGGCGCCTGCCTTGTGGTCCAGGTACTCGCAGATCACGATCGAGTCATACAGCGTGCCGGCGTCGTCGGTGGCCAGCGCGGGAATCTTGACGAGCGGGTTCTCCCGCCGCAGTTCGGCATGCGGTTTGACCGGGCTGACGGCAATCGAAATTTCCTCGATCTGCGCGGCGAGTTTCGTTTCCAGCGCCACGATCCGCACTTTGCGGGCGAAGGGTGAAGCCGGGTTGGTCCATAGTTTCATGTCGGGTTCCGTTCGTTATCTGAATTCTTCGGTCTTGATGCCCGCAGCCTTGAGGACCCGGCCCCAGAGCGGGGTTTCGGCCTTCATCAATGCATCGAGCTGTTCCGGCGTGCTGCCGGCGATTTCCTCCGCGCCGAGCGATTTCAGGCGCTCGCGCACCTCCGGCGCCTGCAGCGCGCGCCCGACCTCGGCGTTCAGGCGGGCGATGACCTCGCGCGGCGTGCCGGCCGGCACCCACAGGCCGTAGTGGATGTCGAGCACGAAGTCCTTCAGCGCCGGCGTCTCGCCGAAGGTCGGCACCTCGGGAAAATACTGCGAACGCCTGGCGCTGGTGACCGCGAGCGCCCGGAGTTTGCCGCTCTGGATGTAGGGCACCGCGGGCGGCAGCGTCGTGAAGTAGAGCGGTACCTGGCCGCCCAGCGTGTCGGTGAGGGCGGGCCCGCCGCCCTTGTACGGCACGTGCGTAAGCTTGATGCCCGCCATCGCGTTCAGCAACTCGCCGCCCAGGTGGGAGGTGCTGGCGGTGCCGAAGGACGCGTAGGCGAGCTCGTTCGGCCGCGCCTTGGCGAGCGCGATCAGCTCGCGCATGTTCTTTACCGGCAGGGTCGGATGCGCCGTCAGGGCGTGCGTCCACCACGTGAGCCTGGTGACGGCGGCGAAGTTGTCGAGGCTGAACGGCAGTTTCGCGTAATACACCGGGTTGATCGTCATCGACGACACGCTGTTGATCATGACGGTGTAGCCGTCCGCCGGCGCGCGGGCCACGACTTCAGAGCCGATGATGCTGTTGGCGCCACCGCGGTTGTCGACGACGAAGGACTGCTTGAGGTTTTCCGTGAGCTTCTGCGCGATGGGCCGCGCGAGCAGGTCGTTGCCGCCGCCCGGCGGCCACGGCACCAGCACGCGCACCGTCTTGGCCGGATACGCCTGCCCCGAAGGGGCCTGCGCCCAGGCACCGGCCGCGCCCAGTCCCATGCCGGCGCAGACCAGGACAGTCACGCCCGCGCTTCTGCCAAACGAAAACGACGACGACATCGCAACCTCCCACTTTCATTCGCCCGCAAATGAAGGCGGAGTGTAGCAATTATCCCCAGCGCCATTCCCGTAAGATACGGCCCCACATGACACCGACCCTCCACGCACTCGACCAGTTCGGCCTGCTCGCTTTCACCGGCCCGGAGGCGCGCGCCTTCCTGCACGGCCAGTTGAGCTGCGACGTGGAAGGCCTCGCCCCCGATGCCGTCACGCCCGGCAGCTACAGCACGCCCAAGGGCCGCATGCTCGCCACCTTCCTGCTGTGGACGGAAGCGGACGACGTCCGTTTGCTGCTGCCGCGCGCACTGTGCGAACCGGTACGCAAACGGCTCGCGATGTTCATCCTGCGCGCGAAAGTGAAAGCGGAGGACGCAACGGCGCAACACCGGCTCTACGGGCTGCAGGCCGGCGATCCCGCCCCGCTGCTCGCGCCGCTCGGCATTGCCGCGCCCGCGCACGCATTCCACGTGGCGACGGCAGGCGGACGCACCGCCCTGCGCCTCGATGCGGAACGTGTGCTGCTCGTGACGCCGGCCGGATCGGTAAGCGGCGCGGCGCCCGCCGACCCGCTCGCGACCGCCCCCGCGGACACCGGCGCCTGGGCGCTTGCCGACATCCGCGGCGGCCTGCCGTGGATCCTGCCGGAGACGCAGGAGCAGTTCGTGCCGCAGACCGCCAATCTCGACCTGATCGGCGGCGTGAGCTTCACGAAGGGTTGCTACCCGGGCCAGGAGATCGTCGCCCGCATGCATTACCTCGGACGTCTCAAGGAACGCCTGCTGCACGCGCATGTGGATGCGCCGCCCCCCGCTCCCGGCACGCGTCTCTACAGCGCCGCGTTCGGCGCGCAGGCCGCCGGCACGGTGGTCAACGCCGCTGCCGATCCTGCCGGCGGGTCCGAACTGCTGGCGGTCGCGCAACTCGCCGCCGCCGGTGATCTTGCGCTGGCCGCGCCTGACGGTCCCCGCCTGCGTCCGCTGCCGCTGCCTTACCCGGTGCCGGCGTGAGCGTCGCCTACTACGTCTATTACCGGATCGAACCCGCGGCGGCCGTGGTGGCCAGGCTTGCGGTCGACGCGCTGTTCGAGCACGTGCGGCAGGTGACCGGCATCCACGGTGTGTTGAAGCGCAAGCGCGGCGAGGAACACCTGTGGATGGAAATCTATGAAGGTGTTCAGGATACCGTCGCCTTCGAAGCGGCGCTGGCCGCCGCATTCTCCGAAAGCGGGCTGGAAAAGCATCTACAGGCCGGCAAGCGCCACATCGAATGCTTCCACGACTGACGCGGCGCTTAGAGCCTGTTATGGACTTAAACGTGCGCGGCGTTGAGCCAAAAGGGTCCGGATGCTAGGCGCGAGGAGGCAGCATAGCCCCTCTATGCAACGACGAGCAACGACGCAGACGGGCCCTTT
>JBOIEQ010000242.1:0-3432 GCA_050741255.1 Burkholderiales bacterium
CGCCTGCGGCGCGTGCTGGCCGACCCGCGCAAGCATGTCCCGGATCGCAGCGGCGAGCTGGTCGCCGTTCTCGATATTCAGTTGCACCCCGCCGATCTCGGATTTGTGGGGGATGTCGCGCGACACCACCTTGAGCGCCACCGGGAAGGAAATGCCGCCCACGGTCGCCGCGGTTGCGGCGACTGCCGGCACCAGCCGGTCGGCGGTCACGGCGATGCCTGCGGCCTTCAGCAAGGTCTTGCTTTCATGTTCGCTCAGCGTGCCCGACGCCGGCGCAACGGCCATCGTCCTGTGCTGCGCAGGCGCCCCACGGCGGCGCAACGCCTCCCGCGCCCGCTGATAGTTCGACAGGACGTGCATGGCCTTCACCACGCGCGTCGGTGACGGAAAGACCGGAATCGCGGCCTGCTCCAGCGCATCCAGCCCGCCCGCGGTTGTCTCGCGCGGAACGGACAGGAACGCGAAGACCGGCTTCGCATGGCGCTTGACGGCATCGGCCAGGATCACACCCCCATTGAACGCGGCCTCCCCCGTCGTGGTGGCGAACATGACGCCCAGCTGGTGCACGCCGGGATCGGCGAGCACGGCATCGACCGCCTCCTGGAACCTGGGCGCATTCGCTTTAGTGATGAAGCCGGCAGCATAGTCGATCGGGTTCTCCAGGGAGGCGGTACCGGGCAACACCCGTTTCAGTACCGCGTGCGTCTGCGGGGCAAGCGTCGCCAGCTGGATGCCATACGCGTCGGCCGCGTCCGAGAACACCACGGCCGAGCCGCCCGAGCCGCCCATGATCGCCACGTCGTTCCCCGCCGGCCGGCCGGCGAAGGCCAGCAGGGCCTGCACGCAGTCGGTCGCTTCCTCCATGTCGTGCACCTCGACGACACCGCACTGGCGGAACGCCGCGCGATAGATATCGTAGGAGCCGGTCATGTTGGCCGTGTGCGAGGCCGCGGCCTTGACGCCCTGCTGCGTGTTGCCCGCTTTCCAGACAACGATCGGCTTGCCGGCGGCGAGCGCCCGTTCCGCGGCGGCCACGAAGCGGCGCCCGTCGTTCATGCCTTCCATGTAGATCAGGATCAGGCGCGTGTCGGGATCGTCCACCATCGCCTCGACCAGTTCCGGCGTCGTCAGGTCGCTCTCGCTGCCGCTCGCCACCACCTGCCGGAAGCCGATGCCGGCCATGCCGCACCGGATGACCAGGCTGTTGCCGAAGCCGCCGCTTTGGATGATCGCCGACACGGCGCCGGGCGCCAGCAGCGGCGGGCGCGCCAGGCTGCCGAAGGCGGCGTAGGCCCGCGTATGCACGTTCACCAGCCCCAGACAGTTCGGTCCGACGATCCGCACGTCGTGCTGGCGCGCCGCTTCCAGCATGCGCGCTTCGCGCGCCTGCCCTTCCTTGCCCGCCTCGCGAAAGCCACCGCCCAGCACGACCGCGAAGCGCACGCCGTGCGTGCCGCAGGCCGCGATCGTGTCCGGCACCAGGGCCGCCGGCAATGCGATGACCGCGATGTCGCAGGGCATCGGCACCTCGGCGATCGACGCGTAGCAGCGCAGCCCCGCCAGTTCCGGATACTTGGGATTCACCGGGTAGGTGCTGCCCTGGTAGCCATTGTCCTGCAGCGCCCGGATCGTCTGCGCGCCCGGGCGATGGGATTCGGGACTCGCGCCGATCACCGCGATGGCGCGCGGGTTGAACAGAAATTCGAAATGACCCAACGTCAGCTACCTCTTGTTCACGGCCACAACGCCGCTTACTGATCCTTGATGTTCGGTGTGCGCTTTTCGCGCCACGCGTTGTGGCTCTCCGCCTTGTCCTCGGTGCCTTCCAGCGTCGTGAACCGGTACAGGTCCAGCAGGGCGGCATCCGTGAGATGTGGCATGTTCATGCCCTGGTTCAGCGATTCCTTCGTCAGCCGGCTCGCCAGCGGCGGATGCGACGAGATGTGCTCCGCCACCTCCATCGCCTTGGCCATCAGTTCGGCGTGCGGCACGACCCACTGCGCCAGTCCGATCCGCAGCGCCTCCTCCGCCTTCACCGCGAAGCCCATCCCCAGCCGCATGGCATTGCCCTTGCCGACCCAGCGCGCGAGGCGGACCAGCGCACCCTGCGCGGGCAGGATGCCCAGCTTGACCTGCGGCAGCCGCCATTCGGCACGGTCCGACGCCACGATCAGGTCGCACGAATAGGTCACGATGCAGCCGATGCCGATCGCGTAGCCGTTGACCGCGGCGATCAGCGGCTTGGGAAAATCGTCCATCACCTTGAACGCGTGGAAACGCCGGTTGGGCAGGTTGCGGATGAAATCTCCCACCGAGTTGAGGACGTGCGTATTGGGGTTCTTCAGGTCGGCGCCCGCCGAGAACGCCCGGCCTGCCTCGTCCCCGGTCAGGATCACGCACCGGATCTCCGGATCCTCTTCCAGTTCCCGGAGCCGGTCGCGCAACTCGCCGTAGAAATCCTCGCACCAGGCATTGCGGACTTCCGGCCGGCTGAACGTCAGGATGCCGACCTGCCGGCGCTTTTCACACAGTATGGGCATGCGAACCTCTGATGTCTGTCGATGAAACGCCGGCCGTTCAATCGGCCTTCATGCCCACCGCTTTGATGATCTTGCTGTTCTGCTCCAGTTCGCGCTTGATCAGTTCACCGAATTCCTTCGGCGAATTGCCCACCACGTCGGTGCCGGCGGCGGCGAACCTCTCTTTCGTGTAGGACGTCTTCAGCACTTCCAGGATCTGCTTGTACAGCTTGTCGATGATCGCGGGCGGCGTCTTGGCCGGCGCGAGCAGGCCCTGCCAGGGTGCCGTATTGAAGTCCTTGATGCCGGACTCGATGAGCGTCGGCACTTCGGGCAGATACGAAACCCGGTCCTTGCCGGTCGTCCCCAGCACTTTGACTTTTCCGCTCTTGACGAAGGGCATCACGACGGGCGGCGTCCCGAAGATGAGCTGCACCTCGCCGCCCAGCAGCGCCGTCATGGCCGGACCGCCACCCTTGAACGGAACCGACTCCATCTGAGTATTGGTCACCACCTTGAACAGTTCCGCCGCCAGCGCGCCGGAACTGCTGGGCGTCGCCAGCGCCACGTTCAGGGCATTCGGTTTCGCCTTCGCGAACGCGACCAGTTCCTGCACGGTATTGGCCTTCACCGAGGGATGCACGGCCAGCAGCAGGGGCTGGGAACCGACCAGTGAAATCGGCGCGAAATCCTTGTTCACGTCGTACGGAATCTTGTCGTAAATGAACGGCACGATGGTGTGCGCCGCATAGGTGAACAGCAGTGTGTAGCCGTCCGGCTGCGCACGCGCGACGATTTCGTTGCCGAGGATGCCGCCGGCGCCCGCGCGGTTATCGATTACGAACGGGCCGCCCATGGCTTCGGTCAGCTTGGTCAGCACGATCCGCGCGATGAGGTCGGTACCGCCCCCCGG
>JBOIEQ010000243.1:0-3353 GCA_050741255.1 Burkholderiales bacterium
GTCGGGAACATCGGCGAGCGTTGGCGCGAAGTGATGGCGATGGCGCGCAGACGGCCGACGTTCATGTGCGATACGGCGGTCGTGGGCCCGGTGAAGGCCATGTCGACCTGTCCGGCGAGCAGATCGGCCGACATCGGCGCCGCGCCGCGGTAGGGGATGTGCACGATGTCCACGCCGGTCTTGATCTTCAGCAGTTCCGCGCCGAGGTGATTGAAGGCCAGCGGGCCGGACGAGCCGTAGTTGAGTTTGCCGGGATGCGCCTTCGCGAGCGCCACCAGTTCCTTCACCGTCTTCACCGGCACGGACGGATGCACGACGAGCAGGAAGGGAATGCGGATGAACAGGCCGACCGGCGCGAAATCGCGCACCGGATCGTAGGGCAGCTTGCCGCCGGTCGAGGCGCTGATGGTCAGCGACGAACTGGCCCACAGCATGGTGTAGCCGTCGGGTGTGGATTTGGCGACGTAGTCGGTGCCGATCACGCCCGAGGCGCCGTCGCGGTTCTGCACGATGACCCGCTGGCCCAGGATTTCGGTCATGCGGTTGGCCGCGACGCGGGCCGAGAAATCCGTCGCAGCGCCAGGCGGGAACGAGACGATCAGCGAGACCGGCCGGGTGGGGAAGGCCTGCGCCAACGCGGCTGGCACGGGCGCGGCGAGCAGGAGAACGGCGAGGCTGCGGGTGAAGCCTATGGCTGGACAGCGCATGGTGCGAAGGACCCTTCAGGACGGATTGTTGATGACGTAGCGCAGGAAGCCGCTGTGCGGCGTGTACTTGTCGTAGAGGCCGCGCGCCCGGTAATTGTTTTCCTTCGTGTTCCAGTAGAGGCGCGACCAGCCCTGGCGCTTCATCTCCGCGACCAGCCAGTCGATCAGCTGCCGGCCCACGCCGCCGGCGCGCAGACCGGGTTCCACGTAGAGGTCCTGCAGGTAGCAGACCGGCGTCAGGGTGGAAGTGTTGTCGTGCGGAAGATAGTTCGCGATGCCGATGACGTCTCCGTCCCGCTCGGCCACGATGGCCTGCACCGGGGAGGCGGGATCCATGATCCGCGCCCACAGGTGGCGCGTGATCGCCTCGTCCGGCTCGCGCTCGTAGAAGCGGCAGTAGCCGTCCCACAGCACGCGCCAGCGGGGTTCGTCGCGGGGTTCGATTTTGCGGATGGTGGAATTCAACTAGAACTGCTCTTTGGTAAGTGTTCCGGTATCGCTGTGAAGTGCGCAGCACGAAGCGGCGAGCCTGTCGCGTCAGTCAAGACCCGGCGGTTATGTTCCCATCGATTACCTCTTGCCAATGAACGAGCAGTTCGGCCGCTTTGAGGTCATTCGTTGGATTGGCCGTTAAACCCATTCGCTGCGTTGCGATATCTGTGAGATGAGCTGCGATCGTCTTAGCACCGACCTTTGCTTTTAGTAGTGCGAAGACTTGAGGAAGATAGCCGTAATACTCGTCGCGCGCCTCCGGGGCAGTCGAGACGCCAATGGGATCCCACACGTAATGCAAAACCTCGTCGGTACGGCGATAGATCTCTTTATCAAGTGGTGGGAGTTTTGAGCCCATAGGTGTCTAACTTGGCTTATACGGCATTTCTGTCGACTGATAGGAAGCACTGTCCATTGAACAGGATCGGCGTTAAGTCGACAAATGTAGTCATGATCACCATCCTAGCGCGAATCTTTAAAGGAAACAGATTCGAGAAAACCTGAATTGCGCAATTGGATTCCCGCCTCCGCGGGAATGACGAAACCCTCTGTGCTCCCCCGCGTCTCCGCGGCTCGTTCCACATTCGCATTTCTTGGCGTACCCCTCAAGGGGGTATCGAGATCCTTGGTGCCTTGGCGGCAAAACCTCTTTATGTCTGAGCCAAAGGCAGCAAAACCCGCGCCTCCAGCCCCCCACCTGCGCGTGAAAGCAACTCCAGCTTCCCGCCGTGCATTCGCGCGATCCGCTCCACGATCGCCAGCCCCAGCCCCGATCCGCTATCGGTGCGTGCCGTGGACAAGCGTGTGAAGGGCTGCATCATGCGCTCGGCGTCGCCGGGAGGGATGCCCGGTCCGCGGTCCAGCACCGACAGCACGGCCTGCCCGCTATCCACGCGCGTTTCGACCTCAACCGGCGTCTTCGCATGCCGCAGCGCGTTGTTGATCAGGTTCGTCAGCAGTCGTTCGATCGCCAGCGCCCGCAGCGGCAGTGGCGGCACGCCGCCGGGTTTCGCGCTCACCGGCTCGCCCTTGGCGCGATAGCGTTCGACGACGCGCGCCACCAGCGCATCGAGGTCAGTGTCGGTCGCGGCGGCCTCGGCGCCTTCCGGCCCGCCGCGCGCGAAGTCGAGGAACTGGCCGACGATGGCGTCCATTTCCTCGACGTCCTGCGCCATGCCCTCGCGCAGGGCGGGGTCCGCGTTCAGCATCTCGACCCCGAGCCGGATGCGCGACAGCGGCGTGCGGAAGTCGTGCGACACGCCCGCCAGCATCAGCGCTCGCTCGCGGTCGGTGCGCTGCAGGTCCGCCGCCATCTGGTTGAACGCCTTCGCGACGCCGCTGATCTCCACGGGTCCGGCCTCCGGCACCGGCGCCGGCTCGCGTCCGCGGCCGAGTTCACCGGCGGCGCGCGCGAGCGCGCGCAGCGGCCGGTTGACCCGCGACACGATGGCCACGGCACCGAGTATCGACAGCAGCACCACGACCAGCCCCAGCCCCACCCAGCGCCAGGTCTCGGCGCGCTCGATGCGCGCGCGCGGCACCATGACCCAGTAGTCGTCGTCGTCGATGGGGAAGCTGATCCACACGCCGGCGATGCCGTTGCGTTCGAGCGTGAAACGCGTATCCGGACCGAGCTGCGCGCGCACCGCATCCGCGATCAGCGTCAGCACCGGGCGATCGGGCAGCGGCTCGACACGATCGTCGTCGTTCGCGGCATAGACCTGGATGCCTTCCGCGGACGACAGTTCGCGCAGCAGCGCCACGCGCTTGCCGGGCGCGGCGCTGACGAGCGCCGCCCGCGTGAGGACGACGATGCTGGTGATCTGCTGCGCGATCTGGTTCGCGCGCGGCTCGCGCTGCGCGTAGCGGAAGATCGAAATCCAGGCGATGTGGGACACCGCCAGCAGCACGGCCAGCAGCAGCACGGTGCGCCAGAGGAGGGTGCGGGGGAGGAGGCGCACGGTGTTCAAGGATGAAGGCGGAAGGATGAAGGATGAATGGGGGCGCGCGAGCGTCAATGAGGCAAGCATGCTACGGGCTCGAATCCCGTAATGTTCATCCTTCCGCCTTCATCCTTCATCCTTCGCTTTCCCCCCGTCCGGCACGAACACGTAGCCGAACCCCCACACGGTCTGGATGAGCGCGGGCTTGGAA
>JBOIEQ010000244.1:0-3168 GCA_050741255.1 Burkholderiales bacterium
GAGTACTCCTCATCGGTCCTGTCCGCGAAACTTTTCGACAGACTGGGCAGCAGGATCGTGCCGAGCGCCGCGCCCAGCAGCCCGGTCGGGAATTCCATCAGCCGGTCGGCGTAATACAGCCACGACACCGAACCGGTGACGAGAAACGAGGCGAAGATGGTGTTGATGAGCATCGACACCTGCCCGACCGACACCCCCAGCACCGCCAGCCCCATCAGCCGCAGAACGCGGCGCATGCCTTCGTGCGCGAGATTGAAGCGCGGGCGCGGCAAGAGACGCAGCCGCAGCAGGAAGGGAATCTGGAACGCGAGCTGCAGCACCCCGCCCGCGAACACCGCCCACGCGAGCGCCATGACGGGCGGATCGAAGTACGGCGCCAGCCACAGCGCGAACACGATGAACGAAACGTTGAGCAGGATGGGGGTGGCCGCCGGCACCGAGAAACGGCCCCAGGTGTTGAGCAGACCAGCAGCGAGCGCGGTCAGTGAGATGAACAGGATGTAGGGAAAGGTCACCCGGAGCAGCGCCACCGTCAGCCCGAACTTGCCCGGGTCGGCGCTGAAGCCGGGCGCGCTCACCCAGATGATGAGCGGGGCGGCCACCGTACCGATGGCCGTCACGACGGCCAGCGCGAGCATCAGCGCGCCGGTGACGTGGTCCAGCAGGGCATGGGTCTCGGCGTCGCCCCGGCGGTTGCGGTACTCGGCCAGGATCGGCACGAAGGCCTGCGAAAATGCCCCCTCCGCGAACAGCCGGCGCAGCAGGTTGGGGATGCGGAAGGCGACGAAAAACGCGTCGGTGGCGAGCCCCGCGCCGAAAGCCCGGGCGATGACCGTGTCGCGGACGAACCCCAGGATGCGCGAGATGAGGGTGAAACTGCTGACGGTCGCCAGGGCCTTGAGGAGGTTCATGCCGGGCGGCCCGGTGCAAGGCCGCGGGCGATTTGAATAACCCTGTGATTTGTTTGTAAAATACGTTGCAAAATCGGCCTCATCCAACTATCATACCGCGCTTTTTTCCAGTCCCTCATTCGTCCTCTCGGAGACCCCATGGCCAACACCGCATCCGCGCGCAAAGCTGCGCGCCAGGCCGAGCACCGCCGCAAGCACAACACGAGCCTCAAGTCGGAGCTCAAGACCGCCGTCAAGAACGTGCGCAAGGCCATCGACGCCGGCGACAAGACCGCCGCCAAGGCCGCGCTGGTCGCCTCGCAACCGGTCATCGACTCGATGAGCGCCAAGGAGATCATTCACCGCAACACCGCCGCGCGCACCAAGAGCCGCCTGTCCGCCGCCATCAAGGCGATGGCCTGACACCTAACGCTTAACTCGGCCGCCGGTCGACGGTCGGCGGATGAAGCCTGCATGACAGTCCCCGGCCCTTGCATGGTGCCGGAAATGGCCTGACAATCAGTTCTCGTTGCAGGAACCCACTTACGGCGGCGCAAGCCGCCGTCGGCTTTTCTGGCCCGGGAATTCTTGATCTGGATTCATCCATGCCGCACCTGATGAACACATATAACCGGTTGCCCGTCGCCTTCGCGCGCGGCGAAGGCTGCTGGCTGTGGGACACCGCGGGCAAGCGCTACCTCGACGCGCTCGCCGGCGTGGCCGTGTGCGGGCTCGGCCATTCGCACCCCAAGCTCGTCAAGGTCCTGCACGACCAGGTGGCCAACCTGATCCACACGTCGAACATCTATCAGATCACCCTGCAGGACGAACTCGCCGACCGGCTCGCCGCCCTGTCGGGCATGGACGAGACCTTCTTCTGCAATTCCGGCTGCGAGGCGAACGAGGCCGCCATCAAGCTCGCGCGCTACCGCGGCCACAAGAAGGGCATCGAGGCGCCGGCGATCATCGTGCTGGACAAGGCCTTCCACGGCCGCACGCTGGCGACCCTGTCCGCCACCGGCAGCCGCAAGGTGCAGGCCGGCTTCGAACCGCTGGTCCCGGGCTTCGTGCGCGTGCCCTTCGACGATCTCGACGCCGTGCGGCGCGTGGCGCAGAACAACCGCAACGTCGTCGCCGTGCTGGTGGAACTCATCCAGGGCGAAGGCGGCATCAACGTCTGCCATGATGACTACCTCGTGGGTCTGCGCCAGATCTGCGATGACAACGGCTGGCTGCTGATGCTGGACGAAGTGCAGAGCGGCATCGGCCGCACCGGCACCTGGTTCGCGTTCCAGCATTCGCCGGTGAAGCCGGATGTGATGACCCTCGCCAAGGGCCTCGGCTCCGGCGTGCCGATCGGCGCCTGCCTCGCCGCCGGCGAAGCCACCGGGACCTTCAAGCCCGGCAGCCACGGCTCGACCTTCGGCGGCAACCCGCTCGCCTGCGCGGCCGGCGTGGCGACACTCCGCATCATCGAGGAAGACGGCCTGCGCGCCAACGCGGTGGCCATGGGCGACCGCATCCGCGCCGGCTTCGCGCGCGAACTGGACGGCGTGCCCGGGCTCGTGAACATTCGCGGCAAGGGCCTAATGATCGGCATCGAGCTCGCGCACCCCTGCGGCGAACTGGTCGAACGGGCGCTCGCGGCCGGCATGCTGATCAACGTCACCGCCGACACCGTCGTGCGTCTGCTGCCGCCGCTCGTCATCGACGCCGAACAGGCCGACCTGCTGGTGGCCACCCTCTCTCCGCTTATCCGCGATTTCCTCTCTGCCGCTGCAGGCGCCGCGCAGCCGGCCGCGAAGGTCGCCTAAGCCCAACCCGCCCCACCCCGGACCGCGGCGGCCGTGCCCGGCCGGACGCGGAACCCATCATGACTGTCCGGCACTATCTCCAGTTCAAGGATTTCTCGGCCGCCGAATACGCGCACCTGTTCGCGCGCACGCGCTGGATCAAGCACAAGTTCAAGCGCTACGAGCAGTACTGGCCGCTCACCGACCGCACGCTCGTCATGATTTTCGAGAAGCAGTCGACGCGCACGCGGCTGTCCTTCGAGGCCGGCATGCAGCAGCTCGGCGGATCGGCGATCTTCCTGTCCACGCGCGACTCCCAGCTCGGGCGTGGCGAGCCGGTGGAGGACGCCGCCGAGGTGATCTCGCGCATGTGCGACATCGTCATGATCCGCACCTTCGAACAGGACATCGTCGAGCGCTTCGCGGCGCACTCGCGGGTGCCGGTCGTCAACGGGCTCACGAACGAGTACCACCCCTGCCAGATC
>JBOIEQ010000245.1:0-3161 GCA_050741255.1 Burkholderiales bacterium
CGGGAACAGCGCCTCGGTAAATCCGAATTGCGAAAAGTCCTCGACGCGCATCGGATACAGGATGCCGTCGAGATGGTCGCACTCGTGCTGCACGACGCGCGCGTGGAATCCGCTGACGGTGCGGTCGATGGCGTTGCCGCGCGGATCGCGGCCGCGGTAGCGGATCGAGGTCCAGCGCGGCACCACCCCGCGCATGCCGGGCACCGACAGACAGCCCTCCCAGCCCTCCTCCCGCGCGTCGCCCACCGGCTCGATCACCGGATTGATGAGCTCCGTGTACGGCACCGGTTCGGCGTCGGGATAGCGCTCGTTGTGCTCGAAACCGAAGATCACCACCCGCAGGCCGACACCGATCTGGGGGGCGGCGAGTCCCGCGCCGTCGGCGGCGATCATGGTATCGCGCATGTCCGCGATCAACGTGTGTAGTTCGGGCGTGTCGAAGTCCCCGACCTCGCGCGCTTTTTCCAGCAGCCGCGGATCGCCCATGCGCAGTATGTCGCGGATCGCCATGACTACTGCACCACCAGCTGTTCGAGGATGCGCCGCACGCGCGCCATCGCGGTCTTGAGAACCGCATTGATTTCGCTCATCGCAATGCCCTCCGCGCTGGATACACGCCCGGCGCTCCAGTTCGCCACCACCGTCAGCGCCGCGTAGCGGACGTCGAGTTCGCGCGCGAGGCCGGCCTCCGGCATGCCCGTCATGCCGACCATGTCCGCGCCGTCGCGCTCCAGCCGGTTGACCTCCGCCGCGGTTTCCAGCCGCGGTCCCTGCGTCGCCGCGTAGGTGCCGCCCATCAGCAACGGTTCGGCTGCAGCCTTGGCCGCGCGCGCCAGATCCTGGCGCAGGCGCTCGCAGTACGGATGGGTGAAGTCGATGTGCTTCACCGCGCCATCCTCGCGGGAAACAAAGGTGTGGCGCCGGCCGTAGGTGTAGTCGAGGATCTGGTCCGGTACGCACAGCACACCGGGGCCAAGGTCGGCACGGATGCCGCCCACCGACGCGACCGACACCACGCAGGAGACTTTCTGCGCCTGCAGCGCCCAGATGTTGGCGCGGTAATTGACCTCGTGCGGCGGGATGGTGTGGCCATGCCCGTGCCGCGCCACGAAAACGACCTCGCGTCCCGCGAGTCTGCCGAACAGCAACGGCGCCGATGGCTCGCCATACGGCGTGCGCACCACCTCGCGCCGCGTCACCGCCAGGTTCGCGAGATCGTTCAGGCCGCTGCCGCCGATGATGCCTAGCATTCTGGTGAGGATTGAGGGGTAAGGGGTGAGGGGGAGAAGACAGACGCCACAAGCACAGCCGCAGTGAAGGACAGGAGCGTGAAGTTTAAGGCATTCCCCCTCACCCCTTTCCCCTTACCCCTCACCGTTCTTCGCCCACTGCATAAATGGCGGGCAGGTTGCGCCACATCCCGCGCACGTCCATGCCGCAGCCGAAGACATAGCGGTCGGGCACCGTCACGCCGGTGAAATCCGCGCGGGCGGGCTTCGCCCGGCCGAGGTCCTTTTCGCACAATACCGCGGCGAGAAAGCGCGCGGCGCCCGCCGCCAGCACGCGCGCGCGGATGGCGGCCAGCGTATGGCCTTCGTCGAGGATGTCGTCGAGTACCAGCACGGTGCGGCCGGTGAGTGCCGCGTGCGGCTCGACCCGCCAGTCGATGTCCCCGCCCACCGTGCGGTCGCGGTAGCGCGTGACATGCAGGTAATCGAAATCCAGCGGGAAGGCGAGTCGCGGCAGCAACTGCCCGGTGAAGAATACCGCACCGCCCATGACCGCCAGCACCAGCGGGTAGGCCTCGCCGATCGCCTGCGTCAGTTCTGCGGCCATGCGCGCGATGGCGCCCTCCACCGCGTCCGCGGCGCAGATGAGATCGGCCGTGGCGAGCACCCGCCGGGCTTCCGCTGCGTCCGGCATCGGCTAGCCCCGCCGTCCCAGCCAGCGGCGAAAGGCGGGGCCGATCTCCGCATGCTGCGCGGCGAATTCCACGTTGGCCTGCAGGTAGCCGAGCTTGCTGCCGCAGTCGTAGCGGCGGCCTTCGAAGGCGTAGGCCAGCACCTGTTCCTCCGCCAGCAGCGCGGCGATCGCGTCGGTCAGCTGGATTTCGCCGCCCGAGCCGGGCTTCGCGTGCGCGAGGTGATGGAAAATCCGCGGCGAGAGTACGTAGCGGCCGACGACCCCCAGTCGCGACGGCGCCTTCGCCGGCGCCGGTTTCTCGACGATGGCGGACACCGGCCATGCGGAACCGGTGCGGCGGCCCGGCTTCACGATGCCATAACTCGAAGTCTCGCGCCGCGCCACCTGCTGCACGGCCAGCACCGAGGCGGCCGTGCGTGCGTAGAGCTGCGTCATCTGCCGCATGACCGGCACGCGGGCGGCGATCAGATCGTCAGCGAGTATCACCGCGAAGGGCTGCTCGCCCACCACCGGACGCGCGCACAGCACCGCATGACCCAGGCCCAGCGCGTGTGCCTGGCGCACGTAGATGCAGGAGACGCCGCGCGGGATGATGTCGCGGATCATCGCCAGCATGTGACGTTTTCCGCGCGCGAGCAGTTCGGATTCCACTTCGGCGGCGGTGTCGAAATGATCCTCGATCGCCCGCTTGCTGCGGCCGGTGACGAACACCAGCTCCGTGATGCCGGCGGCGATCGCCTCCTCCACCGCGTACTGGATCAGCGGCTTGTCCACCACCGGCAGCATTTCCTTGGGACTCGCCTTGGTCGCCGGCAGAAAGCGCGTGCCGAGCCCGGCCACCGGGAACACTGCTTTAGTGATCTTGCGCATCAGGTTTCTTTCAGAAGGGCTTGCAGGCCCTCTTCGCCGATTATGTGCACGCCAAGACTGCGCGCCTTGTCGAGTTTACTGCCTGCCTCCGCACCGGCAACCACATAGTCGGTCTTTTTCGAGACCGAGCCGGCGACCTTGCCGCCCGCGGCCTCGATCAGGGCCTTGGCCTCCTCGCGCGCGAGCGACGGCAACGTCCCGGTCAGCACCAGCGTCTTGCCGGCCAGCGGTTTCGGCGTCGTGTCGGCCGGAGTACCGGCATGCTCCTCCCAAGCGATGCCCGCCGCCCGCAATTGTTCCACCACTTCGCGATTGTGCGGCTGGTCGAAAAAAGTGCGGAGGCTCTGCGCCACCACCGGCCCCACGTC
>JBOIEQ010000246.1:0-3143 GCA_050741255.1 Burkholderiales bacterium
CGCTTGAATCGATCGGCGAAGCCGCCGCCGCGCTCGGCCTGAAAACCGCGCTGCGCGTCGCCGGCCCCGCCGATCTCGCGAAGCTGCCGCTGCCCTGCCTGGTAGTACTCGGCGATCCGAATACCCAAGCCAATCCCGCGCACAAAACTCCTTCCCCCTCCCAGGGGGAAGGCCGGGATGGGGGTGCGGCCGATGCCGACCCTTCAGGCGCTCCGCGCGGCGCGCCCTGGGTGCCGTCTCCCCTGCGCGCCGAGTCGCCCGCCACCCCGTACGCCGCCCCGCCCGCCATCAAGCTCGCGCTGCTCCTGCGCTGCGACGCCGAGCGCGTGCTGCTGCTTGAAGAAGGCCAGCAGCAGCCGGCCATCATCGGCACGCCGGCTTTCCTCGAACGCTTCACCGGCGCCGCGCTCCTGTTCGCGCCCGCCGACACCGGCGCCAGGGTGGAGGATCCCGACACGCCCGCGCAGCGGGAATTCGGTTTCCGCTGGTTCGTGCCGGAGCTCCTCAAGCACAAGACGATCTGGCGTGACGTGCTGCTGGCGTCGCTCGCGATCCAGTTGATGGCGCTCGCCACGCCGCTCTTCACGCAGGTGGTGATCGACAAGGTGGTCGTGCACCAGACGGTGAATACGCTGATCGTGATCGGCATCGCGCTCGCCGTCTTCATCGTCTTCACGGCCGCCATGACCTGGGTGCGGCAGTACCTCGTGCTGCACACCGGCAACCGCATCGACGCGGTGCTCGCCACGCAGGTCTTCGCGCACCTGCTGCACCTGCCGCCCCGCTACTTCGAGCACCGGCCCACCGGCGTGCTGGTTGCGCGCGTGCACGGCGTCGAGACCATCCGCGAGTTCATCGCCGGCGCGGCGGTGACGCTGATCCTCGACGTGCCCTTCCTGTTCATCTTCCTCGCGATCATGTTTTATTACAGCGTCGCGCTGACGCTGGTCACCATCGCCATCCTCGGCACGATCGTGGCGCTGAGCCTCGCCATTACCCCCATCCTGCGCGAGCGGCTGAACAAGCAGTTCCTGCTGGGGGCGCGCAACCAGGCTTTCGTCACCGAGTACCTCTCCGGCATGGAAACGGTGAAGTCGCTGCAGATGGAGCCGCGGTTGAAGCAGCGCTTCGGCGAATGCCTCGCCGCGTACCTGGCCGCCGGTTTCGCCACCAAGCAGATCGGCAACAGCTACAACGTCGCCGCCAACGCGCTCGAACAACTGTTGACGCTCGCCATCCTGTGCACCGGCGCGTGGTTGGTGATGACGAGCCCCGGCTTCACGATCGGCATGCTGGTGGCGTTCCAGATGTTCGCCGGGCGGCTGTCGCAGCCGATGCTGCGCATGGTGGGCCTGTGGCAGCAGTTTCAGCAGGCCGACATCGCGGTCAAGCGCCTGGGCGACGTGATGAACGCGCCCGCGGAGCCGTATTCGGTGGTGCCCGCGCGGCAGGGCGGCGGCGCCGGCCGCATCGAGATCAGGAACCTCGCCTTCCGCCACGCCGAGAACCTGCCGTGGCTGTACCAGGGACTGAACCTCACGCTCGAACCGGGCCGCTGCGTCGCGCTGATGGGGGCTTCCGGCAGCGGGAAGAGCACGCTCGCCAAGCTCCTGCAGGGCTTCTACCAGCCGCAGGAGGGCGCGATCCTGATCGACGGCCACGATCTGCGCCACCTGTCCGCGAACGAACTGCGCAGCCACTTCGGCGTGGTGCCGCAGGAGACCGTGCTGTTCTCCGGCACGATCTACGACAACCTCGTCATCGCCAGCCCGCACGCCGGGTTCGAGCAGGTGATCGAGGCCTGCCGGATGGCGGAGATCCACGACACCATCGAAAAACTGCCGCAGGGCTACCAGACACCGATCGGCGAGCACGGCGCGGGACTCTCCGGCGGGCAGAAGCAGCGCATCGCGATCGCGCGCGCGCTGCTGAAGCGCCCGCAGGTGCTGATCTTCGACGAAGCCACCAGCAACCTCGATCTCGAAACGGCGGAGCAGGTCGCCGGGACGATCAATCAGTTGCAGGGCAAGGTCGCGATGCTGTTCATCGCGCACCAGGTGCCCAAGGCATTGCGGGTGGACGGGGAAGTGAGGCTGGGATGAAGCGATCGTTTACACGAAGTCACTCTTCTCCTTCCCCCGCCTGCGGGGGAAGGCTGGGATGGGGGCACACGCTCAAACGAATTTACATCTCACGAGGTCACCCATGAAACGCTCCCTCTACGAAATGCTCGGCATTCCGCCGGACGCCACGGCGGAACAGATCCAGGCGGCCTACGTCGCGCGGCTGGCTGAGCTGAACGCGCCCAAGTACCAGGGCGACGAGGACGCGATCAACGAAACCCGCATGCTGCGCGAGGGCTACCAGATCCTGACCGACCCCGCTCGCAAGCATCACTATGACTCGGTGCTGTCGGACCCTGGCGCCAGCGGGCGGCGGCAGGTGCTGTTCATGCCCAATGATGAAACGACGCGCAAAAAACTCGGCGTGCAGACCGTCGTGCTGATCGCGGTCGTGGTGGTGCTCTCCGGGCTGGTGTACCGGCACTTCGCGAAGAAGATGGAAGAAATGGACCAGGCCTATAAACAGGAGATGACGCAGCAGCGGCTGGACCGGGCGCCGAAGGCGGTGGTGGTCGCGCCGGTAGAGGAAGAGAAGGAGAAAGCGGAGCCGTTGGTTCCGTTGCCGGCGGCGGTGGTGCCGACAGCGGTGGAGGCGGGGAAGGGGGAGCAGAAATGAAGAATTGGTGGAAGGGGGTAGATCGCTGGATAAAGCAAGCTGTAGCTGGTGGTTGTGGGGAATAGCTTTTGTTAATGGGAGAAGGTTGATGAGTATGAGCTCAATTGTATCCAGCCATTTAGCTTCACAAGTGTTTGTTAGTCGACTTCTCTATGCGAGTGCATTTGCGATTCATGGATTTGCGATTCATGGATGTGATGTTGCTGCTGCGAGTACGCCGTTTACCGCCACGCCAACTGGTTACGACATAGCATCTAGCGAGCCCGCAATCGCATGGCTTGATGGCAATCACGTTATCTTTGTAGGGAAAAAAAGCAATCCAGACCCTAAAAAAAGCTCGCTTTCTCCTAGCAAAATGTATCTATGGAGTGAATCGAAGTATTATTTCCGAGTGTTTTCGGACG
>JBOIEQ010000247.1:0-3131 GCA_050741255.1 Burkholderiales bacterium
GGTGAAGGGGTCCATGCGGGCCGTGACCGGATCCGGCATCAGCAGCATGTCGGACGCTTCAATGCCTTTCCAGCCGGCGATCGAGGAACCGTCGAACGCGTGCCCGTCGGTAAACTTGGAGGCTTCAAACGCCTTGACGGGGACTTGCACGTGCTGTTCCTTGCCACGCGTGTCGGTGAATCGGAGGTCGATAAACTTGACCTCGTTGTCCTTGATCAACTTCATGACATCGGCTGCGGAAGACATCGCTTTCTCCTGGCGTTGTGGTTTGAGTTGGAACTGATGCTTGGCAAAATTCCGGAGTTTCCGGAAGTGCAGGAACCATGCCACACCCGAAAAACCGGAAAGCCTTGCCGGACAAGCCCTTTAGCACAAGCACTGTGCACAAATTGCACTGATATTGTGCGTAATATGCCATTAGGCACCATATTGGTGCAATAACTAGCTTGCCTCGCCCATTGTAGATTCTGCTGATCCCGGAGACCCACCCATGACCATCCCCCTCGAAATCCTCAAAATCGCCCGCGAACGCGCCCGCAAACTGGGCGCGGACTACGAAGGATCGGTGACCCCCGCCGAAGCACACGCCATCGTGCAGGCTGAACCGGCAGCCCGGATCGTGGACGTGCGCACCAAGGCCGAGTGGGAATATGTCGGCCGCGTCCCGGACGCGGTCGAGATCGAATGGAATACCTACCCCGCCAAGCAGCGCAACCCGAACTTCCTGGCGGAGCTGGGCGCGAAAGTACCGAAAGACGCGCCGGTGCTGTTCCTGTGCCGCAGCGGCGGCCGCTCGCATGCGGCAGCGCTGGCGGCGCAACAGGCCGGCTACGAGCAGGCCTTCAACATCCTGGAGGGATTCGAAGGCGACACCGATGCGAACCAGCATCGCAACACGGTCGGTGGCTGGCGCACGGCAGGCTTGCCGTGGGTACAGGGCTGAGTCCGGGCAAGCCGCCTGCGCGCTCCGGACCGCGTGCGCTAGGATGACGGCTGCGCGGGTCATCGCCGCCCGCGTCCGCGCCGCGACAGTCCAGGAACCGCCCGCACCGTGATCGAATACGAAGTCGCCTGCGAACTGCATTACGCCGTGCACGGCCCGGCGGAGTTCGTGTTCAACATCCACGCCGCGCGCAACTCGCACCAGCAGGTGTTGAAGGAGACGTTCCAGATCGATGGCGCGACCACCTGGTCGGGTCACGACGATCCGGATCTCGGCAACCGGCTCGCGCGCGCCACCGCACCCAAGGGCGCGCTGCGCGTGCATTACGCCGCCACCGTGCGCGTCAACCACACCGCGGCCCCGCTCACCGCGGTGCCGGAAGTGCACCCCTCGCAGTTGCCAAGCGAGGTGTTGCGCTTCCTGCTGCCCAGCCGCTACTGCGAGTCCGACCGCCTGCTGAACCTCGCGATGCGGGAATTCGGCAAACTGCCGCCGGGCGCGACCCGCGTGGAGGCCGTGTGCGAATGGGTGCACCAGCGCGTCCGCTTCCAGTCCGCGACCAGCAACGCCTCCACCTCGGCGCTCGATACCATCGTGCAGGGCGTCGGCGTGTGCCGCGACTTCGCGCACCTCACGATCTCGCTGCTGCGCGCGCTCAACATTCCCGCACGGCTGGTCACCGGCTACGACTACGGCGTGCCGGCGAGCTACGGCCCGACCGATTTCCACGCCTACGTGGAGGCCTGGCTGGGGGGCCGCTGGTGGATCTTCGACGCGACGCGGCTGTGCCCGCGCACGGGCCTCGTGCGCATCGGCACTGGACACGATGCGGTTGACACCGCCTTCGCCACCATCTTCGGGCCCGCCAAGTACGAGCGCATGCGGGTGGACATCAAGCCGTATACGACAGACGGGCGGGTTGTGACCATCGAGGACGACCGCACGCTCGCGCTGTCGACCGCCGGCCTCGACGACAACCTGCGCTGGCTCGCGCCGCAATCCGCGGCGGCGGCAATTCTGGCCTCCACCGCCTGAATGCGCGCGGAATACCGTTATCCGCCGGACCAGTCGATCCAGCCGCCCCAGGCGGTGGCGAGGATCAGCAGACCGAAGGCGATGCGGTACCAGGCGAACAACGTGAAGTCGTGGCTGATGATGTAGCGCAGCAGCCAGCGCACGCACAGCAACGCGGAGGCGAAAGCCGCGATGAGCCCGACGGCGAACACCGGGCCATCGGCGGCCGACAGCAGCGCGCGATGCTTGAGGAGGTCGTAGGCGCCGGCCGCCAGCAGCGTCGGCACCGCCAGGAAGAATGAGAACTCGGTCGCTGCCCTGCGCGACAGACCGAACAGCATGCCGCCGATGATCGTGGCTCCGGACCGCGAGGTGCCGGGGATCAGCGCCACCGCTTGCGCGCAGCCGACCTTGAACGCATCGAGCGCGCTCATCGCGTCGACCTCGACGACGCGCGCGGGCGCCCGCGCGGCAGGCCGGCGCTCGACCCACAGGATAATGAAGCCGCCGACGATGAAGGCGATGGCGACCGGCACCGCGTGGAACAGATGCGCCTTGATCAGGCTGCCAAAGGCCAGCCCCAGCAGGGCCGCCGGCACGAAGGCGATCGCGAGGTTGCGCACGAAGCGCTGCGCGGCGGCCTCCGAGGCGAGACCTGTCAGCGCGCCGGCGAAACGCCGCCGGTACTCCCACACGATCGCCAGCATGGCGCCGCTCTGGATGACGAGTTCGAAGACCTTGCCCTTCTCGTCGTGCGCATCAAGGAGGCTGGCGGCGAGGATGAGGTGGCCCGTGCTGGACACCGGCAGAAACTCGGTCAGCCCCTCGACGATGCCCAGGATGAGGGCTTTCCACAGCAACGGGTCCATGATGGCGCGCGATTTTATCTCGCGGCGTGACCGCCGCGCGGACTATCGTCGAACGTAGCAGTAATCGAACGGACCAGAGCCTGTTATGGACCTAAACGTGCGCGGCGTTGAGCCAGAAGGACTCGGATGCTAGGCGTAAGGAGGCCGCGGTGACCCTCACTTCCACGAGCAACGACGCAGACGGGCCCTTCTGGCTCAACCCGAAGGGAACGCGAGATTCGGGGTCCATTGCGTTGTCGCCTCACGCTTGCAGTGGCCGGCACTGCGGCGCGTTCGGCTCCTAGCACTGAACCCCGACTCCCGCG
>JBOIEQ010000248.1:0-3048 GCA_050741255.1 Burkholderiales bacterium
GGCTTGCGTCTCATGGAACACTCCTATCAGGGAAAGTATCTCCCCTTTAGGGTGTCCATCAAGCATGGGTAAGTTCAGAGTCGATTGTTAGGAACCAGTTTTCGCCACCCGCCGATACAACCGCAACTTCTCCGTCTTGTCCCCCGGCCGCGCGCCTTCCCAGATCTTGGTCCAGCCGGGCAGCAGCAGATCCTGCCGCGCGAAGCCTTGCACCAGCAGCACGTCGCACTTCTCCGCCGCGGGCGTGCCCTCGCGGACGGTGCGCAGCTTGGCGTAGTAGTCGAGCATCGCGCGTTGCGGGTCGCCGAGGTTGCGCTGGGCGATGCAGACGTGGCGCTTGGGCACAGCCGCCACGAGCTCGATGACGGTGGTCCGGTAGCTCTTGCCCGCGTCGGCCCACGGCTGGAACAGCGCGACCGCCACGCCCCATACCACGGTGATGCCGCCGGCCCAGGCGATGAGTGGCCGCTCCGGACCACGCTTGAGGTTCCACACCAGTCCGAACCAGGCGGTCGTGAGGAGCGCCGCCCAGGCGACATGCCAGGGCCGCGGGCCGTACGTATAGCCGGGCTGGATGCGGTGCAGATGGTCGTGGAGCCGGACCGGCGCGCCCAGGTCGAGCGCCACCCAGTAAAACCAGCCGGCCACCAGGAACACGGTGAAGCCCATGACGGCAAACCAGTACAGCGCGTTCGCGGCGCCACGCCGTAGCGTGCCGACCGCCGGGTTTGCGAGCAGCGCCAGCGGCAGCAGCAGCGGCAGCGCGTACAGCTCGCGCACGTCGGCGGCGACCGACAGGCCGGCGAGGATCGCGATGAACGAGACCAGCGGCAGCGCGATCCCCGCCGACCCCCAACCTGAATGCCGCGCGCCCCACGTCACCCAGGCGGCGAGCGGCAGCGTCGGGAAGGTGTACCAGAGGATGATGCGCAGGTAATAATCCGCGCGGCCCGCGAACGGCAGCGTTGCCGTGCCGAAGAAGCGGTCGAGGTTGTAGGTCCACAGCCACTGCTGGAACAGGGCGGGGGATTCCCGGTACAGCAGCCACGGCCACAGCGCGAGCCATGGCAGCGCGACGAGGGCGGCGATGCCGAGCGTCGCGAGGTAATCGCGGGTGCGCCACGGCGCGAAGACTCCCATCGCCAGGGCGACCGCAGCCAGCAGCGCGGCTTCGACCAGGCCTTCGCACATGAACACGAAACCCAGCCCGAGCCCCAGCCAGAGTCCGGCGACGAACGCCCGGCGCGGCGCGAGGGCGAGGCCGTAGAGCGCGATGGCAAACCCCAGCAGCATGCCGAGGTCGGGAATCATCTGGTGGCCGCGGATCAGCAGGCCGACGCAGGAGACGAGCAGCACGACGGAGAGCCAGCCGCGGTTGCGGCCGTAGAGCTCGCTCGCCGCGCGCTCGATGAAGACGAGCGTGCCGGCCATCAGCAGGCCGGTGAAGAGGCGCGCGCCTTCGTGCAGCGGGAGCAGGCCGGCGAAGAGCCGCCCGCTCGCGGCGGCGAGCCAGTGGTAGAGCGGCGGTTCCTCGGGGAACGCCTCGCCTGCAAGGCGCGGAACGATCCAGTCGCCGCCGCGCAACAGGTCAAGGATGATGCCGAAGGTGGAAGCCTCGTCGGGCTTCCACGGATCATGCCCGAGCAGACCCGGGAGAATCCACGCCGCGGCGAGCAGCAGGACCCAGGGCAGGGCCTGCGCGCGCGTGATCGAAATGGGCGTGGTGATGGCCATCCCCGCCTTTCCGTTTTAGTTGTTGTAAAAGCCGCGAGTCTAAACGAGCGCGCGGCCCAGCGTGCGTTCGAGTACCTTGAGCGGCGCGCGCGCGGGATCCTGCATCGCGGCGACGGGCAGGTAAAAGGTCTGCTCGAACAGGAACTGCCCCGCGAGCGCGGCGTGCATGACGCGGTCGGTGAACACGATCCAGGTGCTGCCCGGGGTGAACTCGGCGTGCGTGCGCGGCGAGGCGCGCTGGTAGGCGTCGTCGCACTTGGCGCGGTCATGCAGTTGCAGCATGCAGTGGTCGTATGCGCTGCGGCGGCCCTTGGTGATGCCGAGCGCGTGCAGGAGCCACGCCGCGCCCGGCGCGGGCATTTTCAGTTGCGGCGCGTAGTGCGCGGCCACGGCCTCGAACGGCTCGCCGATTTCCCACACGCGGGGCCGGCCGGCGGGATTGACGTTGCAGAACACGCGCAGGATGCGTTCGCCGCCGGTGGGCCGCGAGGGAAAGGCATCGACGTGCAGACGCGTGTCATCGTGGCGCGGGCTCTGCGCACGGCCGGTGGCCTCGACGGGACGGAAACTCGTGAGACCCGGGCGCAGCGCGTTCGCGTAGCCGGGAAACAGCCCGGCGACCAGCGACCGCGCGCTGCCGGCGAAGCGGCCCATCATGGTGGTCAGCCGCGCGTGGTCTTCACCCTCAGCTGCGGTGGCGCGCAACGCGCCGCGCGCCGGGTCGAAGCTGATGTTCTTGCGGTCGGCGGTTGCCCATTGCGGCGACAGAAAGGCCTGCTCTTCGGGGGCGAGCGCGAACGCCAGCGCCGGCAGCCACACGACGTGGCCGCTTTCCAGCGCCTCGGTGGCGCGCGCGGCGTCCGCAGCGCCGGGGGCGGGGCGCCAGTCGTTGCCGGGGAGGGAAAAGATCGGGGAAGCCAAGCGCTGGAAGATATCCGGATGCGGTGCAGGGCTCAATTTTAGCCTTCAACCCGCACGCGCGCCTCAAAGCGGTGCGTCGCACCGAACCGGTGCATGGCGTGCGCCGGACGCTCTGCGGGCGTCGGCTCAGTGCCCATCCGGGCTCCGCATGGGAGCGGCTAATGCGTTGATCTCATGACACTTCGGCACGCGCTTTCCGCCGCACCGCAAAGGCGCGGCGCTTGGCACAGTCCCTGCGTAATGGCTCTCCTGCAAGCACGGTCGTCGCTGCTTTCGTTTGCCCAGCCCACAGGAGAACCCAGCATGTCCGCCTTCAAGGACCCGTTCAATCCCGACGTCAAGCTAGGCCGCTGCACTTGCGGCGGCCATGCCAGTCAGCAGGAACACGAAGCC
>JBOIEQ010000249.1:0-2957 GCA_050741255.1 Burkholderiales bacterium
GGGGCCCCACCCTTCTCCGGGCTGCCACGAGTTTTGCCCATGGCGTCGTTATCTGCCTTGGCCGTATACCGCATACGGCCGGCGGCAGATGCCTCGCCCTGAGCCAAACTCGTGACAGCGCATCGCGCGTTTCTTGATGACAGAGGCTCTGACCGCCGCCGGCGTTTTCACGCGCCGCGAGCCGCTCGCTGACTATCTCGCCGCCGGAGACTGGGTGTCCAGTTCCATGCTGCGCCGGTTCGCGCGCGGCGAAGATCCCGCGCCCCGCATGCCCACCCCCGCCGAGGACGCGCGCTTCACGCTCGGCGATGCGTTTCACACGCTGCTGCTGGAACCGGAACGCTTCGGCGAGGATTTCCTGACGCTGGACGGCACCGACGCCCTGCCGCCCGCCACCACCGAAGCCGAAGTGTTCGCCCGCCGCTGGCTGCAGCCGGCCACCGCGCGGGCACTGCGCGCGATGCGCGACAACGCCCTGACCTGTCCGCTCGGCCCCGTCGCCCGCTGGATGGCCGATGGCGCAATGGAACTGTCGATCTACTGGACGGACGCGGCAGGCATCCGCGGCAAGGCGCGGCCCGACTGTCTCACCACGGACACGATCGTCGAGGTGAAGACCGTCACCGACGCGCGGCCCGAAGCCTTCGCCAACACCCGCGCCTGGTTCGGCTACGACTTGCAGGCGGCGCATTACGTGGAAGCGGTCACCGCGCTGACGGGCCGAACGCTGCCGTTCGCCTGGGTGACCGTGGAGATCGTACCGCCGTACACGGCGTGGGTGCACACACTGACACAGCCAGCGCTCGACGCCGCGCGGCAGGAACTCGCGGCACTCAAGCAGGCCTTCGCAGCGAAGGCGTCCTGACCGAACGCGGCCGGCGCTACTCGATGCGGATGTTCGCGTCCTTGACGATCTTCGCCCAGCGCTGGATCTCGCGCTTGATGAAGTCGTTGGTTTCCGCGGGACTCAGCGCAGGGCCGGAATCCGCACCCACCTTCGCGATCTGCGCGCGGAACGCGGGATCGGCGGAAGCCTTCTGCAGTTCGGCGTTCCAGCGCGCGACGATCTCCGGCGGCGTCTTCGCCGGCGCGACGAACATCCACCACGCCGTGAAGTCGTAGCCCGGCAGGCCGGACTCGGCGAGCGTGGGGACGTCCGGCATGAGCGGCGTGCGTTTGGCCGGCGTCACCGCCAGCGCCCGCAGCCGGCCCTGCTGAATCCAGTTGATCGAACTGGCGACCTGGTCGAGCATCAGGTCGAGCCGCCCGGCGACGAGATCCTGCACCGCGAGCGGCGCGCCCTTGTACGGCACGTGAACCATCTTGATCCCGGCGACGCTCGACAGCATGCCGGCGGCGACGTGGGCCGTGGTGGCAACGCCGCCCGAGCCGTACATCAGTCCGTCGGGTTTGGCCTTCGCCAGCGCAACGAGCTCACGCACGTTCTTCACCGGCACCGACGGATGCACCACCAGGACGTTCGGCGACATGGCGACGATGCCAAGCCCCGTCAGGTCTGCCGTCGTGTCGTAAGGCAGCTTGGCGTACAGGCTGGGGTTGACCGCATGACCGACCGTGACGATGAGCAGGTTGTAGCCATCGGCCGGCGCCTTCGCCGCGATCTCCGTGGCGACGATGCCGCCCGCGCCGGGCCGCGGCTCGACGATCAATTGCGCGCGCCACGTTTCCTGCAGGCGTTGCCCGAACAACCGCGCCAGCACGTCTCCCGCGCCGCCCGGAGCAAACGGCAGCAACACCCGGACGGGCCTGGAGGGATAGTCCGTCTGCGCCTGCGCCGGCGCCGCGATCATGCCAAGCCCGGCACCGGCACACGCCAGCAGTTTGATCGGGAATCTCATGCAGCCTCCGCGAAGTGAGTATGAACGGCATGGATGAGCAAACGGCGTGCCCGCCCTGCGATGGTTTTACGGCGGGAACTGCGCCGCCCAGTGCCGCGCGATATCGATGCGCCGTGCCACCCAGACACGGTCGCCGAGGTCGCGCAGGTGTTCCAGCAGGCGCAGCACGCCCCAAAACCGTGCGGGCCTTCCGCCGATGCGAAGATGGAGGCCGACATTGAGCAGCTTCGGCGTCCCCGCCTGGCCTTCCCCGATCAGCACCTCCAGCGCGTTCTGCACGTATTCGAGCCACTCACGCGCGGTGGCGAAGTTGTTGGGATGGGTGAACTTCATGTCGTTGGAATCCAGCGCGTACGGCATCACGAGCAGCGAATGCGCGGGATCGGCGCGGTCCCAGTAGGGCAGGTCGTCGTCGAACGCGTTCGAGGTGTAGAAGAACCCCAGTTCGCGCAGCAGCGCGCGCGTGCGGACGCTTTCCGAGCCGCGGCAGAAAAAACCCAGCGGCGGCGCGCCGGTGACCGCACGCGTCGTGGCGATGCAACGGACGAGATCCGCGCGCTCCGCGGCCTCGTCGGCGTAATCGGCATGCGGCCGCCAGCGCCAGCCGTGACAGGCCGCCTCATGGCCGGCGGCGGTGACGGCGCGGGCCAGTGCCGGCACGCGCTCGATCGCGCGGCCGCACATGAAAAACGTCGCCTTGACCTTGAACGCCTCGAACGCCTGCAGAAAGCGTGGCAGCCCGGCGCGCATGCCGTAGGCGAAGAGTTGCTCCTGCCCGAGGTCGCGCACGCCGTCGGCGACCACCGACAGCACTTCGCCGATGCGTTCGCCGCGCGCGTCACCGGATTCGATGGCGTGTTCCGCACCCTCTTCGAAGTTGACGACCAGCGACACCGCGACCGCGGCGCCGTTCGGCCAGCGCACGCGCGGCGGCGTGAGGCCGTAGCCGACGAGATCGCGCCCGCCGCCGCTCATGCGGTGATCCGGTCGAGCAGGCCGTCGAGCAGATTCAGGGCAACGCCGAAATCCGCGATCTCCATCTCCTCCAGCGCGTTGTGACTGCCCTTGTCGTTGCGGATGAACACCATGGCGCAGGGC
>JBOIEQ010000250.1:0-2913 GCA_050741255.1 Burkholderiales bacterium
TCGTTGCGTAGAGGGGCTACGCGGCCTCCTCGCGCCTAGCAGCCGAGCCCTTTTGGCTCAACGCCGCGCACGTTTAGGTCCATAACAGGCTCTAGGGTCCGCGATGAGCGACCTCCAGCTCAGCCTGCTCGCCGTCGGCGCGGTCTTCGTGGCCGCCGTCTGGCTTTACAACCGCTGGCAGGAGCGCCGTTTCCGCCGCGGCGCCGAGGCGGCTTTCGCGCACGAGCAGCCCGACGTGCTGATGGCGGACGCGGAAAACGGCGCAACGCCCGCCATCTCCGAGCGGCTTGAACCCAGCCTCGGCGGTCCCGCTGGTTCCGCTGGCGTGGCGCCCGCCGCGGCCGCGGCTGCGGACCGCTCCGGTCTCGATCCGGCCATCGATTTCATCGCCGACCTCGACGCCGAGCTGCCGCTCGCGCCGGCCGACCTGCAGGGTGAACTCGTCGCCGGCTGGGCCGCGGCCGCCGGCCGTCCGGTGCGGGTCGCCGCCTTCGATGACGAAACCAACACCTGGATCGATGCCCGCACCGAGACGCGGCGCTTCCGCAGCCTGCGTTGCGGGGTGCAGATGGCCAGCCGCGCCGGCTGCATGACCGCGGCCGAACTGGCCGGCTTCTGCGACGCGGTCGGGCAATGGGCGGAGCGCCAGGCCGCGCAGGCCCGCTTCCCGGAGATCGAGGCGGTGCTGGCCCGCGCCCGCCAGCTCGACGCGCTGTGCGCCGAGGTGGACGTGGCGATCGGCATCAACGTTATTGCGCGCGCGGGCGACAAGTTCACCGCCACCCGCATCCGCGCCTACGCCGAGGGCATCGGTTTCAAACTCGAGCCGAGCGGGGTGTTCACCTTCGCCGGCGCGGACGGCACCACGCTGTTCACGCTCGACAATCATGAACCGATGCCCTTCGTGCCCGAGCAGATCAAGACACTCAGCACCGACGGCGTGACGCTGCTGCTCGACGTGCCGCGTGTGCCGGATGCCGCCAGCGCGTTCGACCGCATGCTGGAAACCGGCCGCCACCTGGCTACCGCGCTGGGCGGACGGCTGGTGGATGACAATCGCGCCGCGCTGTCGGAAGCAGGCCTGGGGAAGATCCGCGAGCAACTGGCCGCCATCCGCAACGGCATGCAGGCGGGCGGCATCGCGCCCGGCAGCGAACGCGCGCTGCGCCTGTTCGCCTGACCTGTCCGGCGGTCGCATGGCGGTACCGAAGGCCGTAGCGACGCAGGCCGCAGCGCTGCGCGCGACACTCGAGCGCTACAACCACCAGTACTACGTGCTCGACGATCCGCAGGTGCCGGACGCCGAATACGACCGCCTGTTTCGCGAACTGCAGGCGTTGGAAAACGAGCACCCAGGGTTGCTCACGCCCGACTCGCCCACGCAGCGCGTATCCGGCCAGGTGCTCGACGAATTTGCTGCCGTCCGCCATGCGGTGCCCATGTTGTCCATCCGCACCGAGACCGACATTACGGCGGGCGGCGCGGCCACGTTCGATGCGCGGGTGCGCCGCGAACTGAAACTCGCCGAGGCCGATCCGCCGGTCGAATACGCCTGCGAACTCAAGTTCGACGGCCTTGCGATCAACCTGCGATACGAGCACGGTGTGCTGGTGCAGGCGGCCACGCGCGGCGACGGCGAGGTTGGCGAGGATGTGACGCAGAACATCCGCACCATCCGCAAGATTCCCCTGCGTCTGGAAGGCCCGGTGCCGCCGGTATTCGAGGTGCGCGGCGAGGTCTACCTGCGGCGCGACGATTTCGAGCGGCTGAACGAGCGGCAGCGCGCGTTGATCGCGGCGGGCGCGAAAAACGAGAAGACCTTCGTCAATCCGCGCAACGCGGCGGCCGGCGCGGTGCGCCAGCTCGACCCGGCGATCGCCGCGCAGCGTCCCCTCAGTTTCTTCGCCTACGGCCTGGGCGCCGTGGAGGGTTGGACGGGCGCGCCCGCGACGCACAGCGGCACGCTGGACGCCTTGGCAACGATGGGGCTGCCGGTGTCGTCCGAGCGTGCGGTGGTGCAGGGCGCCGAAGGACTGGCGGATTTTCACCGGTCGGTCGGGGCGAAACGCGATGCGCTGCCCTTCGACATCGACGGCGTGGTCTACAAGGTCAACGACCTCGACCTGCAGCGCCGTCTCGGCTTCGTCACGCGCGAACCGCGCTGGGCGGTGGCGCACAAGTATCCGGCGCAGGAACAGTTGACCCGCGTGCTCGACATCGACATCCAGGTCGGCCGCACCGGCAAGCTGACGCCGGTGGCGAAACTGGAACCCGTGTTCGTCGGTGGCACGACCGTCAGCAACGCGACGCTGCACAACGAGGACGAGACGCGCCGCAAGGACGTGCGGACCGGCGATACCGTGATCGTGCGCCGCGCGGGCGACGTGATTCCGGAAGTCGTCAGCGTGGTGCTGGAACGGCGGCCCGCCGACGCCGGGCCGCCGTTCGACCTGTTTCAGCGGCTCCATGGGCAGTGTCCGGTGTGCGGCAGCGCCATCGCACGCGAGGCGGAGGAGGCCGACTGGCGTTGCACGGGCGGACTCTACTGCGCCGCGCAGCGCAAGCAGGCGATCCTGCATTTCGCGTCGCGCCGCGCGCTGGACATTGAAGGCCTGGGCGAGAAACTGGTCGACCAGCTGGTGGATGCGGGGCTGGTCCGCACGCTGCCGGAGCTCTACCGGCTGGGCGTGGCCAAGCTCGCGGCGCTGGAGCGCATGGCGGAGAAGAGCGCGCAGAACCTGGTGGACGGTCTCGAGAAGAGCAAGCGCACCACGCTCGCGCGCTTTCTCTACGCACTCGGCATTCGCCACGTGGGCGAGACGACCGCCAAGGATCTCGCGCGCCACCTCGGCGGACTCGACCGCATACTGGACGCGACGATCGAGCAATTGCTCGAGGTCAACGACGTGGGGC
>JBOIEQ010000251.1:0-2759 GCA_050741255.1 Burkholderiales bacterium
GTCCGGGCGTCCGCACTGCCGTGGGTGGCGCGCGCCGCCGCGAGCAACTGCTCGACCAGGCGTGTGGCGCGCTGGATGCCGGCGGAGAGCTCGGCCAGCGCCTCGCGACGTTCCACGTCGTCGCGCGCGCGCTCGACCAATTGCGCCTGCAAGCGCAACGCCGTCAGCGGCGTGCGTAGTTCGTGCGCGGCGTCGGCCGTGAAGCGCCGCTCGCGCGTCAGCGCGGCGTCCAGCCGCGCGAGCAGGTCGTTCAGCGCCTCCACCATCGGCGTCACTTCACCCGGCAAGCCCGCCGCCGGCACCGGCGAGAGCGCGCTGGCGCCGCGCGCCACCAGCGCCCGGGTGACGCGCGCCAGCGGCCGCAGGCCCGCGCCAACGGTCAACCACACCACCACCAGCAGCAGCGGCAGCAAGGCCACGAACGGGATCACCGAGCGCAGCGCCGCGTCGGTCGCCATGCGGTTGCGGAGTTGCATGGGCTGCGCGACCTGGATCACGCGCCGGCCAGCCACCACGCTGAACACGCGCCAGTCCTCGCCCTGGAAGTTCACGGTGTCGAAACCGCGCGAGTTGCCGAGCGGGATCGGCAACTGCCGGTGCGACAGATAGAGCGGCGCGCCGTTCTCGTCGCGCGCCTGCACCACGAAATCCTGCTCGGGGTCGAAGGGCACGGTCTCCCCGCCCACCCGCGCCAGCGCGTAATCGCGGGCGGCCAGCGCGGTCTGCCGGAGCTGGTAATCAAACAGGGCGTTGACCTGCTCGCGTGCGAACGCATAGGTCACGACGCCCGCGACCGCGCCGAAAGCCAGCACGGCGAGCGTCAGGGCGAGCAGCAGGCGGCGGCGGATGGACATGCCGCTCACGCCAACTTGCCCACGCGATAACCCGCGCCGCGCACGTTCTCGATCGCCTCGGCACCCAGCTTGCGGCGCAGGTTGTGGATGTGCACTTCCACCGCGTTGCTCGCGATCTCGTCGTTCCAGCCGTAGAGCCGCTCCTCGAGCTGCGCACGCGACAGCACAGCGCCCGCCCGCTCCAGGAGTGCCACGAGCAGCGTGAATTCGCGTGCAGACAGCTCCACCGGCTTGCCGTGCAGCGTGACGGCGTGCAGCACGGGGTCGAGCGTGAGCGCGCCGTGGGTAACGGCCGGCGCCGCGCGGCCCTCACGCCGGCGCGTCACCGCGCGCATGCGCGCCGCGAGTTCGTCGAGATCGAAGGGCTTGACCAGGTAGTCGTCGGCGCCGGCATCGAGCCCCGCGACACGGTCGGCGATCGCGTCGCGCGCGGTAATCACGATCACCGGCACGGCGTTGCCGCCGGCACGCAGCGTCTTCAGCACCGCCAGCCCGTCCTTGCGCGGCAGGCCGAGATCGAGCAGCACGAGTTCGTAGGGCTCGGCGGCCAGCGCCGTATCGGCCGCCTTGCCGTCGCGCGCCCAGTCGATCGCGTGACCGTCCCGCCGCAGGCCTTTTTCCACGGCGGCACCGATCATGGCGTCGTCCTCGACGAGCAGGATGCGCATGCGCGCGAAAGCGGATCAGGCCGCCGCGACCGCGACGGCTTCGGGCTCCAGCCCGGCGTTGTAGCGGTCCCACATCGTGCCGTAGGCGCGCTCGAGCGCACGCGCCGTGCGTTCAGGATGAAAGAACGCTGCGCCGCGGCGCGCCGCCGCGAGACCCGCGCGCAGGCCTGCCAGCCGTTCGTCATCCCGCGCCAGCGCGATGGCCAGCGCCTGGTAGGCGTCCGCATCCGCCGCCACCCCCTCCACCAGGCCGGCGGCCGCGAGCAGGCTGGCCGCAACGCGTCCGGCGAAGCCCTCCGCCGCAGTCGTAATCACCGGCACGCCCGCCCACAACGCATCGGCGGTGGCGGTGCGCCCGTTGCAGCGACCGAAGGTATCGAGGGCCAGATCGGCCAGCCGCAGGCGCGAGACCTGCGCGCGCTTGTCCGCGACGTCCGTTGCGAACACCAGCCGCGCGGGGTCGACATCCGCGGCCCGCGCCGCCGCGCGCAGGTTCGTGCAGGCGGGGTCGTTGGCGTGCTTCAGCCACAGCACGCTGCCGGGCACCGCCTTGAGGATCGCCATCCACGCCCCCCACACCTGCGGGTCGATGCGCGAGCTCTGGCTGAAGTTGACGAATACGAAGGCCCCAGGCGGAAGGCCGTGCGCGGCGCGGGCGCTGTGGTCGAGGACTGGCGCCGCGGCGATTGCCGGATCGGAGACCATGCAGCAGTCCGGCAGCCGCACGAAGCGCTCGGTGAATTCCGCGTCGAGCGGCGGCGGCGCCATCGTGGCGTCGGCCAGGAAGTAATCGATGAAGCGCGCGCCGGTGGTACCCGGGTAACCCAGGTAATGCGCCTGCAGCGGAGCCGGCCGGTGCGCGAGGATGCCGAAGCGGTTGCCGGGGGCATGCCCGCCGAGATCGACCAGGATGTCGACGCCCGCGCCGGCGATCACGCGCGCGGCCTCGGCGTGCGACTGGCCGCGCACGTCCGTGAAACGGTCGGCGCCTTCCATCGCGCGTCGGCGGACCGCGCCGCCGTCGTCGCGGCCGTACGAAAACGCCAGCACCTCGACTTTCGAGCGGTCGTGGCCGCGCAGCAATTCCGCCACACCGCTCCCCACGCCATCGCGGAAGTCGCCCGACAGGTAACCGATGCGCAGCTTCGAGCCGCGGCTCTCGCGCCGCGCGCCCATGCCGCTCGCGCGGCGCTCGGTGCGTTCGAGATCGGCCGCGCGCGCTTCGGCGGCCGCACGC
>JBOIEQ010000252.1:0-2718 GCA_050741255.1 Burkholderiales bacterium
CCGCCAGGGCGCGCTCGACCAGGTCGCAGAGGATGTGGCCGATGACGATGTGTGTCTCCTGGATGCGCGGCGTGTCGCGCGTGCCGTCGACGCAGAGCAGGTGGTCGACCTGCGCCGCCAGCGCGCCGCCGCTGCCGCCGGTCAGCCCGACGGTCACGACGTGCCGCGCCCGGCAGGCAGCGACCGCGCGCAGCACGTTCGGCGCGTTGCCGCTGGTCGAGAGGGCGAAGGCGACGTCGCCGCGCCGTGCCAGCGCCTCGATCTGCTTGGAGAAGACCTGCTCGTAGCCGAAGTCGTTGGCGATGCTGGTCAGCGCCGAGGAGTCGGTGGTCAGCGCCAGGGCCGGGAGCGGGGCGCGGGCGAGCTGGTAGCGGTTGACGAACTCGGCCGCCAGGTGTTGGGCGTCGGCGGCGCTGCCGCCGTTGCCGAAGAAGAACAGCGTGCGGCCGGCGGCCAGGGCGTCGACCGTGACCTCGATGACCTGCGCCAGCGCGGCGCTGTGGCGGGCGACGAAGCGGCGCTGCGTCGCGGCCGTGGCGGCGAACAGCCGCTTGATCTCATCCTCCAGCATCGGCGGCATATAGCGAGGGGGCCCATCTCCGCGCCAGGGGGCGCGGCGCAGGACGCAGAATGGCCGGCGCTCGGCGGCGCAGGGACAAAACAAAAACGGCGCGGAAGCAAGCTCCCGCGCCGTTCGTGAAGAAGGGTTGTACGCGACCTTACGGGCGCTTGAAGAGGGTCTGCATCTTCATCGCCAGGCCCATGTCGCCGGCGATCTTCAGCTTCCCACTCATGAAGGCCATCTGGCCATTCAGCTTGCCCATGATAAGGTCGACATAGTCGGAGGCAGCCAGCGTCATGGTCATGTTCGGCGACGCCGCGGTGCCTTCGCTGACCTTGGCGGCTCCGTCCTTGATCTCGACGTAGTAGTTGCCGCCACCGTCGCCGCTCAGGTTGAACTGGATCGTCGAGTTCATGCCCTTCGCCGCGTCCGGGTTGATCTGCGCGGGCATCGCCCCGAAGATCTCCTTAATTGCTTCTGCTGTGCCTGCCATTGAGTGTGTCCTCCTTTGGAATTTCGGGCGTTGGCGTTGCCCGTTGATGTGACGAAATATGTGGGTTGAAGTCCCCTACCGCCACCGCCACCGCCCCACTGCCGCCGGCCGTTCTATGCGACGGTCGTGCGCTTGTCAATCACTTGCACTAACTGCGCGCCGGGGCGAATCAGGCGCGCGCCGGACGCAGGGTGGCGGTCAGATCTGAGGGCAGATTCAGCGTCCCGCCGATGTTCGAATACGGGTAGTAGCGGGCGCTGACATGGGCGTGCAGCGGGATGCCCGGGCCGTCGTGGATCTCGTAGTCGAGCGGCAGCGGACCGAGGATGGTGAGCGCCTGGTGCAGCAGCGCGGCGAAGGTGTCGAGCACGGCGTCGGGCAACTCGGTGATGCGGCCCTCGATCCCCGGACAGACCACCTCGTAGCTGCGCGGGAAGACGCCGAACGGGCAGAAATAGAGATAGCAGCCGTCGCGTGCGTCGATGAGAAAGCCCTCGTCCTGGGCGAAAGCCAGGATGTCGCGCCACAGGCCAGGCTCGTCGGCTAAGCACCGGCGTTCCTGGAGCACCGGGGCAAAGGGCTGCTCGGCGCCGATCACCTGGTTGTGCAGGTGCGGCTGCGAGGCGCCCGATTCGCGTCCCTGGTTCTTGCGGATCAGGACGGAGTGCACCGCGGGGTTGCTGTAGGCGAGGCGTGCCATCGCCACACCGGCGCGCAGCACGGCGCGGAACTGCGCCGGCGGCAGCAGGGCGGTGTAGAGCAACTCTTGGTGATCGCGCGCGTCGTCGGCGAAGTGGCGCGGATCCTCGACCACGACGTACGACTCGTTGCGCCCGCCGGTGCAGGATTCGGGCACGCGCGGATACAGGTTGGTGAAGGTGCGGATCAACCAGGGTGCGTCGGCGAGCGTTGCGCCGTCGACCTGATCGGGGCGGACGCGCAGGATCTCCTCGGTGGTCAGCGCCTCGTTGCCCGGACAGAAGGGGCAGTCGCGCCGTGCCGCCTCCAGCTCATTGAGGCGCGCGGCTTCGGCCGCCTCCCAGTCGGGTGGCTGCGTCGCCGGCGCCTGTGGGGCACGGCGCACAAAGCCGCTCTGTTTCTTGTGGATATCGGTGAAGTAGGTGACCACGCCGGTGAACGGGCTGCGCACCCAGACCAGCCGGCCCTCCTGCTTGCGAAACTCCACTGGCATTCGATTCCGTCCCCGTGCGGCAGCCCGTAGCTCTACCGAACCAGGCCCCCGTCGGGCAACCGACTAAATCCGTTTTGAAATCAGCTAGTTGGAAAATACTCAGACAGACTGACCCGGCCTGGGCAGTAAATTGTTCCTCCTGATCATCTTATTGGGTAAATTCGCCCAATTATCATGATAAGAGAGAACAAGAGATCGCGATCACCCCCGGCCCCGCAGCCAAAGCCGAGGACGATGCGATCGGGGTTCAACCACACGGCGCCAGCGGGCGCCCAACCAGCAGAATGAGAAAGCAGGGGAGGCCATGGTCAAACGAACGAAATGGATCGGGATCGGGCTGTTGATCGGTTGCACGGTGGCGGGCGCGGCGTGGGGGCGGGGGCCCGAGCGTCATCGGCCGGGCGGTCACGGCGGTCCGCTGAAGGATCGGGCATGCGTGACGGAATGCCGCGCCGAGACGCACGCGTGTCT
>JBOIEQ010000253.1:0-2610 GCA_050741255.1 Burkholderiales bacterium
GATCGGCGTGGTGGTTCTCATGGCGGGCGCGCTGGTGGCCTTCGAGGTGATCCGCCGCACGACGCTCGCAGAGACCGCGCTGGCCCGCGAGAAAGAGCGCGCAGAGGTCACGCTGCACTCGATCGGTGATGGCGTGATCACCACCGACGCCGAAGGCCGCATCGAAACCCTGAATCCCGTCGCCGAGCGCTATACGGGCTGGACACTGGAAGAAGCGCGCGGCCAGCCGCTCGCGCAGGTCTATCGCGTGGTGGACGACGCGAGCGGCGAGCCGGTGCCGCTCGCCCGGCCAGTCAGCGAGGACGCCGTGGGGACGGCCGTGCGCTTGCTCGACCGCAGCGCCCGCGCCTACGCCATCCGCGAGTCGCACGCGCCGATCAACGATGCGAACGGCGCCGCGGCGGGCCATGTGTTCGTGTTCCACGACATGAGCCAGATCCAGCAGATGGCGCAGCAACTGTCGTGGCAGGCGAGCCACGACCCGCTGACCGGACTCGCCAACCGCCGCGAGTTCGAGCGGCGGCTGACCGACATGCTGGAAACCGCGCGCACGCAGTCCCGCCAGCACGCGCTGTTGTACATGGATCTCGACAATTTCAAGGCGGTCAACGACACCTGCGGGCACGCGGCGGGCGACGAACTGCTGCGCCAGCTCACCACCGTGATGATGACGAAGGTGCGTGGCAGCGACACCCTGGCGCGGCTGGGCGGCGACGAGTTCGGCGTGCTGCTCGAATCGTGTCCGCTCGACCAGGCGCAACGCGTGGCGAACCTGCTGCGCGAGGCGATCCGCGATTTCCGCTTCGTCTGGCAGAACCGCACCTTCGGCGTCGGCGTGTCGATCGGGCTGGTGCCGCTCGGCGCCGACAGCGCGGACATGAGCAAAGTGCTGGCGATCGCCGACACCTTTTGCTACGAGGCCAAGAACCGCGGTCGCGACTGCGTGCAGGTCTACAAGGGCCACGGCAGCGGCGACGCCGGCCAGTTGGGCGAGGCGGGCATGCTCTCGCAGATCAACCAGGCCTTCGAACTCGGCAACTTCCGGCTGTACCGGCAGCGCATCGTCGACCTTGCGGTCGAGGACGATACGGCAATGCGCTACGAAGTGCTGGTGCGCATGCTCGACCGCCGCGGCAACCTGATCCCGCCGACCGGCTTCATGCCGGCGGCCGAGCGCTACAACCTGATGTCGTCCATCGAGCGCTGGGTGGTGAGCACGCTGGTGGAAACGCTCCACCGCCAGTGCGAGGCCGGCCTGATCCCGCGCCACGCCCTGGCCCCGGACGTGTTTCACGCGGTCAATCTGTCCGGCGCGAGCATCAATGACGCGAGCTTCCCGGAGTTCGTGCGCAAGCTGCTGACGCGCTTCGACCTGCCGCGCGGGCTGCTGTGCTTCGAGGTCACCGAGACCACGGTGATCTCCAATCTGACCAAGGCGGCGGAGTTGATGCGGGACCTGAAGACGCTCGGCTGCCGCTTCGCGCTCGATGACTTCGGCATCGGCCTGTCGTCCTTCAACTACCTCAAGTACCTGCCGGTGGACTACGTGAAGATCGACGGCACTTTCGTGCGCGACATGGTGGAGGATCCGATGGACCACGCCATCGTTGAGGCGATCAACCGCATCGGCCACCTGCTGGGTGTGAAAACGGTGGCCGAGTCCATCGAGAACGCGGAGACGCTGGCCCAACTGCGCGCGATCGGGGTGGATTACGGCCAGGGCTTCCTGATCGCCGAGCCGGAAGCCCTCGGCGCGGCGTCGGCTGGATCCGCCGGATCCGCCAGCGCGTCGGTACGCGTGTCCGCCTGAGACGGGAAGGACGCGACCCACGATGCGCATCCTCCTGGCCGGCGACATCGGTGGCACTCACGCCCGGTTCCTGCTCGCACGGGAGACCGATGACCGCGCGGAACTGCTGTTCGAGCGCGATTACCCGAGCGCGGGCTATGCCGACGCCGCCGCCGCCGTGCAGGCCTTCCTCGGCGAAGCGCCGCAACCGGAGGCGGGTCGGATCGGCGCCGCCTGCCTGGCGGTCGCCGGCCCGGTGTCGGGCCCGGCGGAGTCGGCGCGCGCACATCTGACGAACCTCGGCTGGGAACTCTCCGCGCCCGAACTGGCGCGCGCCTGCGGATTGCCGCGGCTCGCGCTCATCAACGATTTCATCGGCGTGGCCACGGGGTTGAGCCAGTTGCCGACGAGCACCCTCGTCACGCTGCAGGCGGGGGAGCCTGACGTGCGGGCGCCCTGCGTGGTGGTCGGCGCGGGCACGGGACTGGGCGTGGCGATGATCCTCCCGCAGGACGGCCGTCCCACGGTGCTGCCGTCGGAGGCCGGACACATGGACTTCGCGCCGGCCGACGAACTCCAGGAACGCCTGCGCCGCTACCTGAAGCAGAGCTTCGGGCGCGCGTCCTGGGAACGCGCGGTGTCCGGACCGGGGTTGCTGCGGATGGTGAGCTTCCTGGAGTCGCAAAGCGCCGAGCCGCGCTCGGCGCTGCTCGCCGACGCGATGACGCGCGACGATCCGGCGAGCGCCGTGGCCGAACTGGCGCTCGACCGTCGCGATCCGCTGACGGTGAAGGCGGTGGAACTGTTCATCGGTGCGTACG
>JBOIEQ010000254.1:0-2540 GCA_050741255.1 Burkholderiales bacterium
TGAAGCTTTCGCAGACGAGCGTGGACGAGGGGATGCCCGCCGCTTCCGCCGCCGCACTCGCCCGCAACACGGCGGGCGTGCAGCTGCCTCAACAGCCCATGCCGGAGACGACGGCGTCCACCCCCATGGCTTTGAGTTTTTCCGGCAGCGCGGCGACGACGGCGCGCTCGTCGCTGCCGTGCGTGTTGCCGAATTCCGCCCAGTTGACGAACTTCACGCCCGGATAGCGCGCGCTCAGCGTCGCTTCAAGCTGCTCGAAGACCTCGTTGCCGCGGAAAACATAGTCCCACAGCCAGGCGATCTTTTTACCGTCCAGCGTGTCCAGGCGCTTCGCCAGCGGCTTCACCTTGGCCTGACGCGGGCCGCGCGGCCACACGGCCTTGTATTGGGGTTCGCGCGCGCCGGTGCCGTCATTGTTTTTCATGGGATTCCTCCGCGATGCAATCGAGCATGGATAATATCCGATCATCGTCATCGCACACGACAGGAGCTTGCAGCATGATCAGGGATTTCGCCGGCAAGACCGCCATCGTCACGGGCAGCGGCACGGGCATCGGCGCCGCGATCGCGCGGCGTCTTGCCGCTGCAGGCGCCGCAGTGACGCTAGCGGACAAGGACGAGGCCTCGGCGCAGGCCGTATGCGCGGAGATCACGGGGGCAGGCGGCACGGCGGCGGTCACGAAGGTCGACATCCGCTTTCCCGACCAGGTGCAGGCCATGATCGAGGCCTCGCGTGCCCATTTCGGCCCCGCGCACATCATGATCTGCAATGCGGGCCTCGGCGCGCAGAAGCGCTTCCTCGACACGCCGCTGGAGACGCTGCAGACGATGCTCGAAGTCAATGTCGTCGGCACCTTCCTGTGCGCGCAGGCGGCGGCGCGGGACATGGTCGGGCTGGGCGGCGGCCGCATCGTCACGTTTTCCTCGCATTCGGGCCGGCTGGGCAGCAGCGGCCGCGCGGCCTACGCCGCGGCGAAGGGCGGCATCATCGCCATGACGCGGGTGATGGCAGTGGACCTGGCCGAGCACGGCATCACCGTCAACGCCATCGCGCCGGGGCCGATCGATGTGCCGCGCAGCCGCGGCCAGCATACGGAGGAGCGCCGCGAGGCATGGCACCGCGCGGTGCCCCTGCAACGCTACGGGGAGCCGGATGAAGTCGCCGGCGTCGCGGTATTTCTGGCATCGGACGATGCCAGCTACATCACCGGCCAGACGATCTCGGTGGACGGCGGATTCACGGCCGCGGGGTTGCGCGTCAAGAACGTCTAGTTCGCCGCCGTCATCCCCGACGCTTTCACGATCTGCGCGGCGGTAGCCATTTCCGCCTTGAGAAACGCAGTGAACTGTTCGGGCGTGCTGGCGACGACATCGGCGCCTTCCTTGGTCAGGCGGTCCTTCAGATCCGGCAGATTGAGGATGCGGGAAATTTCCGCGTGAAGCTTGGCGACGGACGCGGCCGGCGTGCCGCCGGTCACCAGCAGGCCGTACCAGTTGCTCATCGCGTAGCCGGGCACGCCGGCCTCGGCGATGGTCGGAATGTCCGGCAGCGCGGAAAACCGCACCGCGGTCGTGACGCCGAGGCCCCGGATGCGTCCGCTTTTCAGGTGCGGCGTCGCCTGCAGCGCGTTCATGAAATACACGGGAATCTGCCCCGCGATGACGTCGATGGCGGCCGGACCCGCGCCCTTGTACGGGATGTGCACCATCTGCGTTTTGGTCATCAACTTGAACAGTTCGGTGGCGATATGCGGCGGCGATCCGTTACCCGAGCTGCCGTAGTTGACGGTGTTCGGGTTTGCTTTCAGGAACTCGATCAGTTGCTTGACGGACTTCGGCGGAAAGGAGGGATGCACCGACAGGACCAGCGGGCTTGCCGCGAGCTGCGTCACCGGCGCCAGATCCTTCAGGCTGTCGTAGGGCAGGTTCTTGTAGATGCTGGGGTTCACGGCGAAGCCGCTCGGCACGATCAGCAGAGTCTGTCCGTTGGGCGGCGCCTTGGCCGCGAGGGCGGTGCCGATGGTGCCGTTGGCGCCGCCGCGGTTCTCCACGACGACGGGCACCGACCACGCCTCGTTCAGCTTCTGGCTCAGGGCGCGGGCGAGGATGTCCGTGCCGCCGCCGGGCGGGAAGGGCACGATGAACTGGATCGGCCCCGACGGATACGGCGGCGCGTCCGCCGCGAGGGCGGGAAGGGCGGTCCCCAGACAGAACAGGCCGACCAGAATTCTCGCTGCTGCCATGCGCTTCCTCCTACGCCGGTTCTTTTGCGGCCAACCATACGGTAATCCGCACACCCGATCAAGCCGTGTGGCGGCGTGATCGCTGGAGTAAAGTGCCGGCAGGTCGTGGCGCCGGTTTGCGGGTCACCACGACACCTACCCCCGTGAAGGCATTGCCATGGTTAAACACCGCTTGTCGTTCCTGCTGATGGTGGCGCTGCTCGGCGCTGCCGCTGCGCACGCCGCCGAGCCGTCGAAGTGGGCGGCCGGTTACGATCCGGCCACGAAAACGCGGTTCATCCCGATCGTGCTCTGGAC
>JBOIEQ010000255.1:0-2540 GCA_050741255.1 Burkholderiales bacterium
GGATTACACGGATTGAGCGGATTTCTGAGCCCTACTCCGTGAAATCCGCTCAATCCGTGTAATCCGTTGTGGGCGGCTGAGTTCTTGGGCGGGACGCTCCATCTTCCCACCGCGCCCGATGCCAGGCGGCGCGGGAGGTAGCGCGCTCACGCCTGGCACCGAACGCGAAGGGCCCGACATCGCGCGCCCGCGCGGCGCGGGATGCCGGCGGCCAATGACCGCCGGCTCCCCGCTTCGCCGGCCCAACCACAACTCACCTCACCCGACGCGACCAGCAATCCTGCGCCATCCGCACCACCACCGCTCCGCCCATCACCAATCCAGCCTCCGTGTCGTCGCGTCGCTTTCTCCACGGGCGGTTTCTGGTCATTGCATCATCCGTGCCGATACCGCCCCGGACGACGATGCAGCGACCGGGATTGCCATAGCCAACCATTCAACGTGGCTGATGATGCATCATCGTCAACCAGATGTCGCTCGGTGCCGCGCCACGTCATCCCGCGTCATATGCGACCCTGGTCAGGCCGCCCTCGGGGTCTGCGCGGTCGGTTGTGCATCGCCCTGGAGGGCGCCGGTCCCTCGGCGCCGGGGGTGGTGGGCGGGGTGCCCGTCGCGAGCACCGCGCCGACGGCGCGGCCCCACCATTGCCGCGCGAAGCCCACATCCTGTCACCGCTCGGCAACGCGGTGACAGGCGATGCGGTCCGCAGGCGTGGCTGGGGCGCGATCCAGAGCTGGCAAGGCGCTTGCACAGCAGATGACCAGTGGACTCCACCGTACGCGTAGTCGTCGCTGACGACCATGAGATGTTTCGTGAGATGCTCCGCCTGGCGCTGCCGCGCGGCGGCCGCATCGAGGTGGTCGGCGAGGCGGCCGACGGGCAGGAGGCGCGCCTGGTCTGCATGCGGGTGCGGCCCGACGTCCTGTTGCTCGACTACAAGATGCCGCATGTGCGCAGCTTCACCACGCTCGTCCAGCAGATCCGCGCCGAGGCCGGGGCGCCCGAGGTGGTGGTGCTCTCCGGCTTCGGCAGCGTCGAAGTCGCCGTGCGCGCCGCCGAGGGCGGGGCGCGCGGCTACGTGCTCAAGTCGACCCGGCTGGCGGCCGTCGCCGACGCGATCTGCACCGTCGCCAAGGGCGGCGTATGGATCGACCCGACGCTCGATCGCAACATCTTCGAGGTCTTCCAGCGCGCCGCCCCGCGCGCCGCGCATCAACCGGACGGTCTCGGCGGTCTCACCCGCCGCGAGCACGAGGTGCTGGCGCAGGTGGCGCAGGGCATCAGCAACCAGGAGATCGCCCGCAAGCTGTGCATCAGCGAGCAGACGGTGAAGACCCACCTGACCCGCATCTTCGCCAAGCTCGAAGTGAAGAACCGTCTCGCCGCGGCGCTGGCCTTCCTCGACGGCCGCCCGACCGCCGACCCGACCCTGCCGGCGCGCTGAGCGCGGCGGTTCGTCCGCTCGGTCCTCGCCGGCTGTCGGGGGGCGTTGCCCGCCAATTCCCACCGCCCCGCGCCAGGCTGAGACCCCGCCGGGTGCTTCGACAAGCTCAGCACGAACGGAACCCTTCGCGGTTCGACACGACTCTGCCGTTCGCCCTGAGCTTGTCGAAGGGCGGTCCGGGCTTTTTCAACGGGCTGGTAGGTTGTCGGTCGGCGCAGCGTACGTGGTGGCGGCGGTCGCCCCCCGCTGGCGCAATCCAGTGCGCGGCCGCCGTCGTATGTTGTTGCGGCATCGCCCGGTTGCAGAGCTGTAGAATCGCGCGATAACGGTAGCGCCGATGACCCACCGCCGAGAGTTGTCCCCCTATCCGAATGGCTGGTACGCGCTGGCGTTCTCGCGCGAGCTGCGGCGCGGGCGGACGCTGGCGCGGTCGTTCGTCGGGCGCGAGGTGGTGCTGTTCCGCACCGCCAGCGGCCAGGCCGCGGCGGTCGACGCCTATTGCCCGCACCTCGGCGCCCATCTCGGCCACGGCGGGCGCGTCGAGGGCGAATGCCTGCGCTGCCCGTTCCACGGCTTTCGCTTCGATCGCGAGGGGCGCTGCGTCGAAACCGGCTACGGCAGCAAGCCGCCGCCCAACGCGGTGCTGCCGACCTGGCCGCTGCGCGAGATCAACGGCATGCTGCTGGTCTACCATGACGCCGACGGCCGCCCGCCGACCTGGGAGGTTCCGGCCGTGCCGGCGCAGGACTGGAGCCCGACGATCCATCGCCGCTTCGTCCTGCAGGCGCACCCGCAGGAGACGACGGAGAACAGCGTCGACCTCGGCCACTTCGCCTGGGTGCACGGCTATCGCACGGTGCGCATGCTGCGTGACGTGGTGATCGACGGCGCCCATTTGAGCACCGCCTATGCGGCGCGGCGGCCGGCGCCCCTGCTCGGGCGCTGGTGGCCGGCGGCGCACTTCGATTTCGAGTTCGAGACCCACATCCATGGCCTCGGCTACTCGATGGTCGACGTGCGCGTGCACGGCTTCGACATCCGCGCCCGCCTCTGGGTCCTGCCGACCCCGATCGACGCCGACCGCATCGCGCTGCGC
>JBOIEQ010000256.1:0-2536 GCA_050741255.1 Burkholderiales bacterium
TCCCTAACCTCACCCCTCACGCCTCACCCCTCACCCCTCACGCTCATGACCGACATCCACATCTTCCCGCTGCAGACCGTGCTGTTCCCCGGCGGCACGCTGCCGCTCAAGGTGTTCGAGCAGCGCTACGTCGAGATGACCAAGGCCTGTCTGCGCGACGAGAAACCCTTCGGCGTGTGTCTGATCCGCGAGGGTCGCGAAGTCGGCGCCCCCGCGCTGCCCGAGCCGGTCGGCTGCCTCGCGCGCATCCGTCACTGGGACCTGCCGCATCCGGGCCTGTTCCTGCTGGAGGTCGAGGGCGAGCAGCGTTTCCGCATCCTCGAACAGAGCGTCGCCCGCAACGGCCTGCTCACGGCGCGCATCGAGCCGATCGAGGCGGAGCCCGCCGCGGTGGCCGACGAAACCACCTGCGTGGACTTGCTGAAGACGATCATTTCGCGCGTGGGCGTCGAGCATTTCCCGAGCCCGCACCAGTTCGAGGACGCGGTCTGGGTCGGCTACCGACTCGCCGAGGTACTGCCGCTGCCGATGCGCCTCAAGCAGGAACTGCTCGAACTCGACGATTCGCACGTCCGGCTGCAGCGCATCCGCACGCTGCTCGAAGCGTCCCGGACCTAGCCGAAGTACCCCGGAAACTCGTTGGCGTAGCAGACCGGCGAGCTGAGTTCTCCGCTGCGCGCCCGCGGCAAGGCCCGGATCGCGAACAGGCGCGCCAGTTCCGTCGCTGCTTCCGCCGCGGTGACCGTGCGCAAACCCGCCTCGCCGCGCGCGTACAGCGCCGTCTCGGTCACGATGAAGTCCATCGGAATGTCGTGCGGCTGCGGGCCTATCGTCGCCAGTTGCGCGTCCGCCGGTCCGACGCCGATCGTCACTACCCGCCGTTCCAGGTGCGCGAGCGTACGGTCGAAAAAACCACCGCCGTAGCCGAGCCGGTAAGCGCCGGCATCGAAGCCGTTCACCGGCACCACGGCGGCATCCGGCACGACCGGCGCCCCCGCCGCCGGATAGGGAATGTCCATCACGCCCCGCGCCAGTGCCATGCCGGGCCGCCACGCGCGAAACACCAGCGGTGCGTCCGCCGCCACCACCACCGGCAGGGCCGTCACGGCGCCGCGCTCGCGCCAGTGCCGCATCGCGTGGCGCGCATCGAACTCCCCGCGGATGGGCCAGCAGAAGCCAAGCACGCAGCGCTCCAGCGCGCCGAACGCGGCCAGCAGCGCGGTCGTGATCGCAGCGTTCCACTCGCGGCGGACCGCCGGGTCCCTGGCCTCGCGCGCGGCGATCAGGCGCCGGCGTTCGCCGCGCCGCCATTCGCGCAACTGCGGCCAGTCGGTCGGCGGCGGGACGGCAGCGGTCATATCAGTGGTCCGCCGCCACCGCGGCCAGGATGCGTTTGACCGGCGCCGGCAGCGCCGCCCCGTGCGTATCGGCCAGCGGCAGCCAAATCCAGCCGGCGCGCTCGGCCGGCGGCCGCGCGAGACGCACCACGCAGGGCTCGATCGTCAGCCGGTAGTGCGTGAAGCCGTGCTCGACCGGCGCCAGCGCCTGGCGCGGATGGCGACCGCGGCCCAGCAGCGCGGACCATGCCGACGGGCGGGCCTCCCCCGCCGTGCCTTCCGGCAGGCTCCACAGCCCGCCCCAGATGCCCTGCGAAGGCCGTTTCTCCAGCAGCACGCAACCCGCGTGCAGGGCGATCAGCATCGCCGTACGCCGGTGCGGCAGCGCCTTCTTCGGCTTGGCGGCGGGGATGCGGGCGGTGAGTCCCCGCGCCCGGGCGACACAGGTGGCGGCCAGCGGGCACGCGTTGCACTGCGGGGTGCGCGTGCAGATCGTCGCGCCGAGGTCCATCAGGCCCTGGGTATAGGCTTCGATGCCGCGCGCCGGCACGGCGGCCTCGGCCAGCGTCCACAACCGCGCGGCGACGGCGGGCGTGCCGGGCCAGCCGCGCACGCCGAAGTGCCGCGCGAAAACCCGCTTCACGTTGCCGTCGAGGATGGCGGCGCGTGTGCCGTAGGCAAACGCCGCGATCGCCGCGGCCGTGGAGCGACCGATGCCGGGCAGCGCCTCGATGGCGGCCGGGTCGCGCGGGAATTGCCCACCGTGCTGCGCGACGACGGCCTGTGCGGCGCGATGCAGGTTGCGTGCCCGTGCGTAGTAGCCGAGCCCGCTCCACAGCTTCAGCACATCGTCCACCGGCGCCGCGGCCAGCGCCTGCAGCGTCGGAAAGCAGGCGAGAAAGCGCGCGTAGTACGGGATGACCGCCGCGACTTGCGTCTGCTGCAGCATGATCTCCGACAGCCACAGGCGGTACGGGTCGCGCGTGTTCTGCCACGGCAGGTCGTGGCGGCCGTGCCGGCGCTGCCACGCGATCACGCGGCGCGCGAACGCCGCTTCCGGCGCCGGTGCGGCGAGGGCGCGCTTGACGCCTGCGGGTGCGCGCATCGTTGTCCTATTTCCGGAACAGCTTGTTGAACCGCTCTTGCAGCCTGGTTTTCAGTTCGTCCTGCCGACCCTCGAGCTGGCCCCGGGCCAGCTC
>JBOIEQ010000257.1:0-2357 GCA_050741255.1 Burkholderiales bacterium
CGCCGGACGTGCGCCCCGCCCGCGGCGTCGAAGCGCGCCGCCAGCCCCTCGACCGTCACCGCGTCCGCGGCGCCGGCCCCCTCGCGGCCGGCGATCAGCTTCAGGCGTGATGCGGGCTTCGCCATCTCAGTCGGCCTTCAGGCGCTGATACTGCAGCCACAAGATCCACGCCCCCCACGCCAGTCCGGCCAGCAGGACAATGGCCCCCAGCCGGTCCACCAGTGCGGCAATCTGGTGGTCGCGGTGAATGAGATTCAGGTCGAGCAGGAGGTTCTCCCAGTCGTGGACCCCCGGCCGGTCCGCGCCGGTGCCGCCGCCCAGCAGCGGCAGTTGCAGGTCCCGCGCGTCGTTGATATACGGCGCGCAGTCCAGCAGGCTCTGGCCGAACCACCAGACGCCGAGCGCTCCGCCGAAATTGTCGCGGTTCTTCCATACCAGCGCGACCGTGACGATCGCCGGCATCAGCAGTTGCCCCAGCGTCCCGCCCAGCACCATCATGAAATGCCCGAACGGCATGAACAGCATGTGCCCCGCCTCGTGGAAGACGAGGTCGATGCGATGCATGAAGGAATGCATCACCTCGCCGGTGCGGAAATCGAGCGTGATGAAGTACAGCCCCCACAGTGCGAACGCGCACCACAGGGCCACCCGTCCCCAGAACACGATGGGGTCGGTGCGCGGCTCGACGTAGGTCAGGTATTCGATGGCCCCCGCCAGGCCGCCGCGTCCGCCGGTTTCCTCGTCGTCCTCCGCGGCAGGCAGGCGCTCGGTGCCGAGCGTGCGCTGGGTCCATTTCGCGAACACCAGGCCGCAGGCGCCGCAAACCGGTGCCGGTCCGCCCAGGCCGGACGGGCGATCAGCCCCGCATTTGGGGCACTTCAGCGCCGGTGCCGTCATCCCGCGTCCCCCGCACCGTCCGCCGCCCGGAACACCCCCGTACGGTGGCCTGCTACTGAAAGGAAATGACCAGGCATAGAGTTACACTAGCGGGGCTGGCGTTCGATCGATTTGATAGCAGATGGCATGGCCGTTGCTTTATTCCCCGATTATGGACGGCGCGGCCGAACTCGCACAACCACGAACCCCTCCCGGCATGGCCGCTTACTTCAACGAAATGCACGACGCGAACGGCGCACCGCGACCGCATTACGCGGCCTACGCGGAGTGGCTCGCGGCCCAGCCGCACGCGTTCATGACGCAGAAGCAGAAGGAAGCCGACCTGCTGTATGCCCGCCTGGGCATCACCTTCGCCGTCTACGGCGACGAATCGGGCGTCGAGCGCTCGATCCCCTTCGACATCATCCCCCGCATCATCCGGGCCAAGGCCTGGAAGCGGTTGTCGGCCGGCGCCATCCAGCGCGTCAAGGCGCTCAACCTGTTCCTGAAGGACATCTACCACCGCCGCGAGATCCTGAAAGCCGGCGTGATCCCCGAGGCGCACGTGCTCGGCAACAAGCTCTACCGGACGGAGATGATCGGCTTCGACGTGCCGGGCGACACCTACGTCCACGTCGCCGGCATCGACATCATCAAGGCCGGCGAGGACGACTTCTACGTCCTCGAGGACAACCTGCGCACGCCCTCCGGCGTGTCATACATGCTGGAAAACCGCAAGATGATGATGCGGTTGTTCCCCGAACTCTTCGGCCGCATCGCCGTGGCGCCGGTCGATCATTACGCCGACGTGCTGCTCGACAACCTGCGTGCGGTCGCACCCCCCGGCATCCACGATCCGACGGTGGTGATCCTGACGCCCGGCGCCTACAACTCGGCCTATTTCGAGCACGCCTTCCTCGCGCAGCAGATGGGCGTCGAACTGGTCGAAGGGCTGGACCTGTTCTGCCTCGATGATAATGTCTACATGCGCACCACGCGCGGCCCCGAGCGCGTGCACGTCATCTACCGCCGCGTGGACGACGACTTCCTCGACCCGGCCGCCTTCCGGCCCGACTCGATGCTGGGCGTCGCCGGCCTGTTCGCCGCGTACAAGGCCGGCAACGTCACGCTGGCGAATGCGATCGGCACCGGCGTCGCCGACGACAAGGCCACCTACGTCTACGTCCCCGAGATGATCCGTTTCTATCTCGGCGAAGAGCCCATCCTCTCCAATGTGCCGACCTGGCAACTCGCCAAGCCGGACGACTGCCAGTACGTACTCGAGCATCTGGCGGAACTGGTGGTCAAGGAAGTGCAGGGCTCCGGCGGCTACGGCATGCTGGTCGGCCCCACTTCCACCCGCGAACAGATCGAGGCGTTCCGGCTGCGCGTCAAGGCGAACCCGTCCAACTACATCGCGCAACCCACGCTCGCGCTGTCCGCGTGCCCGACCTTCGTGGATGCCGGCGTCGCGCCCCGCC
>JBOIEQ010000258.1:0-2319 GCA_050741255.1 Burkholderiales bacterium
CTTCAATCCCGAGGGCCGCTTCGAACGCGAGGGGCGTGAGGGCTACGACGATGGCTGGGGCGTCGACCCGGACGAGGATCTGCCGCCACTGAAAACCCACGTCACGGCGGAGACCGCGAAGACGATCATCTCGCGCAACGACTCGCCGGACATTCCGTTCACGCAGTCCATCAATCCGTATCGCGGCTGCGAGCATGGATGTGTTTACTGCTACGCTCGTCCCAGCCACGCCTACCTCAACCTGTCGCCCGGTCTCGATTTCGAAACGCGCCTCTTCGCCAAGGTGAACGCCGCCGAGCTGCTAAAGGGCGAACTGGCGAAACCCGGGTATCGGCCCAGCACGATTTCATTGGGCGCGAACACCGATCCCTACCAGCCGATCGAGCGCGACTGGAAGATCACACGGGGTATCCTCGAAGTGCTGGCCGCGTGCGACCACCCGGTCGGCATCGTGACCAAGAACGCACTGGTCGAGCGCGACCTCGACCTGCTGGTGCCGATGGCGCAAAAGAACCTCGCGGCGGTTTACATTTCCGTCACCAACCTCGATAACGATCTGGCGCGGACGCTGGAACCGCGGGCGTCAGCCCCCTTGCGCCGCATCGAGGCGATCCGCCGCCTCTCCGCCGCGGGCGTGCCGGTGGGCGTGATGGTGGCGCCCATCATTCCCTTTCTGACCGACGACCAGACCGAACGCATCCTCGAAGCCGCGCGCGAGGCCGGCGCGATCTGGGCGGGCTACGTGCTGATGCGCCTGCCGTACGAAGTGAAGGACCTGTTCCGCGACTGGCTCACGACGCACTACCCGCTGAAAGCGGACCACGTCATGAGCCGCGTGCACGCGATGCGTGGCGGCCGCGACAACGATCCGGACTTCGGCTCGCGCATGCGCGGCACCGGCGAATACGCCGATCTATTGCGCAAACGCTTCGAGGCGGCGTGCCGGCGGCTGGGGCTGAATGGCGGGCCGCGCAACCGCGGGCTGGATGTCACGCGCTTCCGTCCGCCCGCGCGGCCGCGCGCGGACGGGCAACTGGCGCTGTTCTGAGCCTCACCACCCCGCACTGCGTGCTTCCCCTCCTTGCCAAGGAGGGGAGGTTGCGGGACGCGCCGCGGAAGGGGTGGTTGTCGTCGGCTTATCCCGCCGTCCGGCACCACGTATACAGCGCGTCGTACACCGTAAGCCCGTGCGCCAGCATGGCGTGATCGTCGGCGAAGTTCGCGGACAGGCCCTGCGAGATCGCGAGCAGGCCCGCGGATTGCGGCGTGAGTTCCGGCCGCCCGCAATCCGCGCCGCGCACGATCACCGCCAGCCGGTCCAGCGCCGCGTCGTGCAGGTCGAAATCCGCGATCAGCGCGTCGAAGCTGCAGCGCTCGCCGCGGTGCGCGAACTGCACGTCCTTCACGTCGTAGGGAATCGCCTGGCGTGCTTTTGCTTCTGCCATGACGCGGTCCGCCGGCACGTAATGGAAGTCCGCGAGCGGATCGATGAAGCGCAGCACCAGCCACGGGCAGGCGATGCGGTCGATCTTCGGTCGCTCGCGGGTGATCCACGCCGAGCGCCGCGCCGCGGGCAGGCCGAGGGCGGCCTGTTTCGCCAACGTGGGCGCAGCCGCTTTTTTCCATTCCTCGATGCCGCCCGCGAGGTAGTGGGCGGTAAACCCGCGATCGATCAGCGCCTGCGCGGCGCCCTGGCTGACCTGGTGGCCGTGCACGCAGCAGGCCACCACCGGGCGCCCGGCGGGCAGTTCCGCCGCCCAGTCGGCGGCGCGGTCGTGCGCGCGGCGCAGCGCGCCGGCGATGGTGCGGGGATCGGCGTCATAGGCTTCCTGCTTGCGCACGTCCACGATGACGGGCGCGGCCGCGGTGCCGAGCTGCGCGCGCAGTTCTGCGACGGTGATCGAGGGAACGGTGGTGTCCATGCGGGTCTCCTTGTATTCGCCGTGGCAGGCGAACGCCAACGCGCAGCGCTTGGACGGAGGCCGTCGCGATCTCCCGGGAACGGAAGACCCGGGGAGACTGCGGTCATCCCCGTGGACGGCACTGTAGCCGCGCACGCGGGAGCGGGCAAGGCCGCCCGGACCGGCGAGGGCAGGCTATGATGCCGCCTCACCATTCCGGAGACAGGCCCGTGAAACTCATGTTGCGTCTCGCCGTTCTGGGGCTGGGTTTCGCCGCCGGCAGCGGCGATGCCGCCGCGGCCACGAAGGATGCTGCCGCGGACTACCCTAACCGTCCGATCCGCATGGTGGTGCCTTTCCCGCCGGGCGGCGCCACCGACATCCTCGCGCGTGTCGTCGGCAAGCGCATGACCGACGC
>JBOIEQ010000259.1:0-2292 GCA_050741255.1 Burkholderiales bacterium
GCCGTAAGCCTGCCGCAACGCACGACGCAACAGCACGTCGGCCAGCGTCGCCAGCTTCGGGGCGAAGCTCATGACCATCGTCGTAATGAAGAGGAAGAGACCCAGGTCCGCGCGCATTGGCGCGTCGCGGGCGAGCCCCAGCAGCACGAAGGCCAGCCAGGCGGGCGAACCGACGTACATGCCGATGGCCAGCGCGACCTGGCAGCGGCTGACCGGCCGCAGGCCGGGCAGGGCGAGGAAATGGAAGTACTGCATGTTGCCCTGGCACCAGCGCAGGTCGCGCCGGATGAACTCGGGCAGCGTCGGCGGATTTTCCTCCCAGCTGCCTTCCTCGTCGGGCAGGACACGCACCTCGAACCCGGCGCGACGCATGAGCACGGCCTCGAGCTGGTCGTGGCTCAGCACGTGGCCGCCGAGCGGCGGTTTGCCCGGCAGCACCGGCAGATGGCAGTGCGCGATGAAAGGCGCCAGCCGCAGGATGGCGTTGTGGCCCCAATAGGGCCCGCAATCGCCCTGCCAGAACGCGGCGCCCAGCGTGTAGGAACGCATGCCGAGCCGCATGCCGAACTGGAAGATCCGCGCGAAACCGCTGGCGCTCGGCAGGCCGGTGACGAGTGTTTGCAGGATGCCGAGCGTCGGCTGGGCCTGCATGATGCGGACCACCCGCAGCATCGACTTCGGCGTCATCACGCTGTCCGCATCCAGAACGATCGCGTACTGATGGAGATGTCCCCAACGCTCGCAGAAGTCGCGGACGTTGCCCGCCTTGAAACCAACACTGTGCTCGCGGCGGCGGTAGGTGACAGTGAGCGCCGTGCCGAACCGGTCAGAGAGCTCGGCAGCCAGCTTTTCCTCGGCCGCGAAGACCGCGGGCTGGTTGCTGTCGCTCAGCAGGTAGAGATGGAACCACCGGGACTCGCCCGTGGCGACCAGTCCCTCGAGCATCCAGTGGAGGTTGCGCGAGAGGCGCGCGGTGCCTTCGTTGCGGATGCAGACCAGGAGGGCGGTGGGACTCGCGATCTTCTCGTCGCCGGTGATGCACCGCAGAGGGGGCGCCACCAGTGCCGCCGGTTCGCGTGCAAACGTCATCAGCGCAAAGCCGATCACCGCGTTCCAGAAACCGGTGGTGGTCCACGGCAGGGTCAGCCCGAACATCACCAGCATGGCGATGCCGACCGGGTCGGGGCCCGCGGGGAACAAGGTCGCCGCCATGAGGCCCAGCAGCGCAACGGAACTCGCGAGCACGAGCACGGCGAAGGCGAACCGCCGCCGGCGCAACGCAAGGCCTGGGGAATCGTCTCCGGGAAGGGTGGTTTCGAGCGGTCCTGTCATGCCAACGTCAGACTTCCAAAATACCCCGGGTGCCGCAGTGCAATACGAGGCGCGAGGATACCCGAGTTCCGTCACGGCGTGACGGGGATTTCTCCCATTTCCGCCGCGAAAACCGGAGGTTGCGTCCGCGCGGCCGCGCGGACTACAGCATTCTACGAAGCAGACCGTCGTGCCGGATGCAAGTGTGGTACAGCACGCCCGACAGGTGCCCGAGGATGAGCAGTCCGATGGCGATCGCCCCGGACCAGTGCAGCAGGGACAGCAGCTTGGCCAGCTCCTCGTTTTTGCCGATGGGCGCGGGCAGCGGCAGCACGCCGAATACCGACAGCGGGAAGCCCCAGGCGTTGGTCGCCAGGAAACCGATGACGGGCATCAGCACCAGCAGGGCGTAGAGCGCGAGCTGGTTGACGTGCGCGCCGAGCCGGACGGCGGCAGGGGTCTCGGCAGGTAGTGGAGGCGGCGGGTTGCGCCAGCGGTTCACCAGCCGGATCACCACCAGGACGAACACGATCACGCCGAGGCTTTCGTGCACGTTGTAGAGGCGCATCTTGAACGCCTCGTCGGCCGGCTCGAAGTAGACGATCCAGATCCCGGCCGGAATGATCACCCCCAGCACCAGCGCGGAGGTGAGCCAGTGCAGCCAGCGGGCAGTGGCGGTGTAGCGCAGGGCGGTCGTCATGGCGGAACTCCCGGCAGGGGGCTTACGGCGGCAGGATGCACATTATCCACTCGATTCCCCGTGTTCGTCCTAGAGCCTGTTATGGACTTAAACGGATGCGGCGAACGCGGGAGTCGGGGTTCAGTGCTAGGAGCCGATCGCGCCGCAGTGCCAGCCACTGCAAGCGAGCGGCGACAACGCAATGGACCCCGAATCCCGCGTTCCCTTCGGGTTGAGCCAGAAGGGCCCGTCTGCGTCGTTGCTCGTGGAAGTGAGGGTCACCGCGGCCTCCTCACGCCTAG
>JBOIEQ010000260.1:0-2235 GCA_050741255.1 Burkholderiales bacterium
GGCGCGGGTCGCGGCGCTGCGCGCGCGCCTCGCGGCCTTGGGGCCCGCGCCCTATATCGGCGTCACCTGGAGCGCCGGCACCTCGCCCAGGGACCAGAAGGGCGGCCCGTGGCTGCTCTACAAGCACGTCGATCTCGACGCGTTCGCGGGCGCGCTCGCGCCGGCGCCGGGCACCCTCCTCGCCCTGCAGCGCCTGCCCGAGCCCGGTACGCTAGAACAACTGGCCGCACGCGCCGGGCGGCCGGTGCACGATCTGACCGCGCTGAACGAGGATCTGGAAGAGATGCTGGCCCTCTTGTCCTTGCTGGACGATTATGTCGGCGTCAGCAACACCAACGTGCACCTGCGCGCGAGCCTCGGCCTGCCCTCGCGCGTGCTGGTGCCGAGCCAGGGCGAATGGCGCTGGATGCTGACGGGCCGCACCTCGCCCTGGTTTCCCGGCACGCTGCTCTACCGGCAGTCACTGCAGGGCGACTGGGGCGATGCGCTGGCGACGCTCGCCGCCGACCTCGTTCCCTAAAAACTTTTTGCCGCCAAGGCGCCAAGAACGCCAAGAAAAACAAAGCAACGGCTACCGACACCCATTCTGGTTTTCATATCCTTCGACTTTCTTGGCGTCCTTGGCAACTGGGCGGCCAATCGCTTTGGCCCTTCGCCTAAAATTCCCCCGTGTCCAAGCCCGCCCCGCCTCCCGTCCGCACCTGCCAGCCCTGCACCGGCTGCTGCGACGGCTGGCTGCAGATCAACGTCAAGGGCACGCCGGTGCATCCGGGCCGGCCGTGCCCGCACAGCACCGGCAACGGCTGCAACGATTACGCGAACCGCCCGGTCGATCCGTGCGTGAAGTTCGTGTGCGGCTGGCGGCGCGAGGACAGTCCGCTGCCGGACTGGATGAAGCCGAACGAGGCGAAGGTGATCGTGCTGTTCGGCGAAGCGCACTGGAACGGCCTGCCGGTGGACGTGGCGGTGCCCGTCGGGCGGCGCATCCCGCCGCGCGCGCTGAACTGGCTGAAGCAGTTCGCCGAAACGAACGGCCGCGCGCTGCTGTACTCCGAGCAGATCACCGACGCCGCGGGCAAGTTCACCAACCAGCAGACCGTCAGTGCCTACGGTCCGCCCGAATTCCAGCAGGAAATCGCCGCGCGCTCCAGCCGCGGCGAGCCCCTGCTCTGATGCCTTCGAGGAGAACGTGATGCTGAAAATCTACGGCCGCAAGACGTCGAGCAACGTGCAGAAGGTGCTGTGGTGCTGCGAGGAGCTCGGGCTGCCCTTCGAGCGCCTCGATTACGGCGGCGAGTTCAACAATGGCCGCTCACCCGAATACCTCGCGCTCAACCCGAACGGGCTGGTGCCGACGATCGACGACGGCGGCTTCATCCTGTGGGAATCGAATGCCTGCGTGCGCTATCTCGCGTCCCAGTATGGCAAGGGCAAGCTGTGGCCGGCCGACCCGCGGCACGCCGCCAGCGCCAGCCGCTGGATGGACTGGCAATTGTCCACGGTCAACGCACCCAACGGCGTGCTGTTCCGTGCGCTCATCCTGCGCAAGGAAGTGATTCCGCAGGCCGAGGTGGACGCGGCCGCGAAGCGCTGCGGCGAAGCGTGGGCCCTGCTCGACGCGCAACTGGCGAAGACGGCCTTTGTGGCGGGCACGGAACTGACGGTCGGCGACATCGCGATGGGCAATGCGATCCACCGCTGGTACAAATACGACATCCCCAAGCCGCCGTTGCAGCATGTGCGGGCCTGGTACGAGCGCTTTCTGGCGCGCCCTGCATACATGAAGCACATCGGGTCGCTGTAATCACGAAGAACCATGGAACCACGGAGGCACAGAGACACGGAGGAAGGCAGGGACGAAGGTGAAGCCAAACGGATCACGCGCCTGTTATGGCAATGGCCCTTCTCCGTGCCTCCGTGCCTCTGTGGTTCAAACGTGTTTTCCCCCGGTGGCAAACCCAAACCATGACGCCCGCGCTCTCGCCCGCCTTCGCCGAAATCAAACGCCTGCGCACCGCCGGCGACCATCCCGCGGCGTTCGCGCTGATCCAGTCGAGCGCGCCCGCGTCCGATGCGGATGCGCTGGAAGCGGTGGTCAGCCTGTACTGCGCGGGCAACACCGACAGCGCGCTGCGCTGCGCCCGTGCCTGGCCGTGGCGCGAGGACTGGACGCGCCGCACCGGCGCGGCGCTGGCCGTGCTGATCGAGGGGCGCGACCCGCAGCCGGCGCTGGCG
>JBOIEQ010000261.1:0-2155 GCA_050741255.1 Burkholderiales bacterium
ACGGCTCCTAGCACTGAACCCCTATTCCCGCGTTCGCCGCATACGTTTAGGTCCATACCAGGCTCTGAGCCCGACCTGATGCCGCCGGTCTGAGCCGGTATACTCGCGCGCTTTCCGCGCCCCGCCATGCGCCTCGCCCTTTTTGATCTGGACAACACCCTGCTCGCCGGCGACTCGGACTACGAGTGGGCGCAGTTCCTGATCGACCGCGGCGTGCTCGAGCGCGCGACCTACGAGGCGAAGAACGACGCCTTCTACGCCGACTACAAGCGTGGCGCCCTCGACATCCACGCCTTTCTCGATTTCCAGCTCGCCCCGCTCGCGCGTTACCCGCGGGCTGAACTCGACCGCTGGCACGCGGAATTCATGGCCGAACGCATCGCGCCGCTGATCCGCCCCAAGGCCCGGGCGCTGGTCGCGCAGCACGCCGGCGACCTGTCCGCGGTCATCACCGCCACCAACCGTTTCGTGACCGGGCCGATCGCGCAGGCCTTCGGCGTTACCCACCTGATCGCCACCGAGGTCGAGGAGTCGGCCGGCCGTTTCACCGGCCGCCCTTCCGGCACGCCGTGCTTTCGCGAGGGCAAGATCACGCGGCTGAACGAATGGCTGTCCGCGCAGGGCCGGCGGCTGACGGACTTCGAGACGAGCGTGTTCTACAGCGATTCGCTGAACGACCTGCCGCTCTTGTCCGCCGTCACCGAGCCGGTCGCGGTCGATCCGGACCCGGTGCTGGCGGCCCACGCCCGCGCGCAGGGCTGGCGCACCCTCAGTCTCGCCTGAGACGGCGCCCGGCACGGCTATAATCGCGGCGACTTCATGACTTCATGATCAAGAAATTCATCGGCCGCGTCTTTTCCGGCCGCCTCTTCCGCTCCGCCGAGCCCGCCGTCATCCCGGCGGGCCGGCACCGCATTCCCCGCAACCATATTTCCCGCTGCGCGCTGCGCACCGTTGAAACGCTGCAGGAAGAGGGCTTTCAGGCCTACATCGTCGGCGGTGCCGTGCGCGACCTGGTGCTGGGCCTGACCCCCAAGGACTTCGACGTGGCGACTGCCGCGACGCCCGAGCAGGTGCGCGGCATCTTCCGGCGCTCGCGCATCATCGGCCGCCGCTTCCGCATCGTGCACGTGCTGTGCGGCCCGGACATGGTGGAGGTCGCGACCTTCCGCGGCGACGCCACCGCCGGCGGCGACGCCCAGACCACCGACGAGCACGGGCGGCTGATCCGCGACAACGTGTTCGGCACCCAGGCCGAGGACGCCCGCCGCCGCGATTTCACGCTGAACGCCCTGTTTTACGACCCGGTGCGCGAGGAGATCATCGACTACGTCGACGGCTATGCCGACCTCAAGGGCAAGATGCTGCGGCTGATCGGCGACCCGGAAACGCGCTACCGCGAGGATCCCGTGCGCATGCTGCGCGCCGTGCGCATCGCGGCTTCGCGCGGGCTGGAGATCGAGGCGCGCTCGCGCAAGCCCATCCGGGAGCTCGCCGGCCTGCTGGCCAATGTGCCGCCCTCGCGCCTGCACGACGAGATGCTGAAACTCCTGCTGTCGGGCCACGCCGTTGCCGCAGTGTCGCGCCTGCGCAAGGAGGGCCTGCACGGCGCGCCGATGCCGCTGCTCGACGCGGTGCTCGCCACCGAGCAGGGCGAACGTTTCGTCACCGCGGCGCTGAAGAACACCGACGCGCGGGTCGCCGCGGAGAAGGGCGTGTCGCCGGGCTTCCTGTTCGCTTCCCTGCTGTGGCCGGAAGTGCTGGCGGGCTGGCGCAAGCGCGAGTCGGCTGGCCTGAAGACGATGCCCGCGCTGGCCGAAGCGATGGACAAGGCCATCGACGTGCAGGTCGAGCGCATGGCGATTCCACGCCGGCTGACGGCAGACATGCGCGAAATCTGGAGCCTGCAGTCGCGTTTCCCGCAGCGCGCGGGCGCGCGGCCGTTCCGGCTGCTCGAACATCCGCGCTTCCGCGCGGCGTACGATTTTCTGCTGCTGCGCTGCACGGCGGGCGAACAGCCGGCCGAACTCGGCGACTGGTGGACGCGCTTCCAGGAAGCGTCCGACGAAGCGCGCCACGCCATGCTCATCCCCGATGCACCCGGCCGCGGCGCGCCCAGCGGGCGTCGCCGACGCCGCCGCGGCAAGGGCCCGGC
>JBOIEQ010000262.1:0-2094 GCA_050741255.1 Burkholderiales bacterium
GGATTGAGCGGATACGAGCCGATCACACGGATTTTCTGAGGGTTCCCTCCGTGAAATCCGTCAATCCGCGCAATCCGTGGTCGGCCTTTCGCTTTTATGGGCAAGCCGGCACAGCCCCTTCCCGGCGCGGCCTTCCAACGCCGTGTGAAGCGCCGCCTTGACCCATCCGGCCGTGCCAACCTAGGAGCACCATTGCATGGGCCATCGACCACTACGGACGTACGCCGGCAGCTGTCACTGCGGGACGGTGCGCTTCGCGATCGAGACCGACTTCCCCGAGCTCACGACGTGCGACTGTTCCATCTGCCGCCGGAAAAACGCGTTGATGGTCAAGGTGCACGAGAGCCGCTTCACGCTGCTGGCCGGCGGCGACGCGCTCACCGAGTACCAGTTCCACACCAGGACCGCGCGCCCACTTCTTCTGCAAGGTCTGTGGCATCTACCCGTTCCATCGCAAGCGCGTCACGCCGGATCACCTCGGTATCAACGTCTTCTGCCTGGAGGAGTTCGACCCGACCGACATTCCGATCCGCCAGATCGTTGGGGCGGGCATGGCGTGAGCGCCAGCGCACCGCACCGGAGGACGCCATGATGATGTGGCTTCGTCATCTGCTGTCGATTGCGATCCTGCCGTTCACCGTCACCGTGCTGGTCCCGCGCTGGATCGCGCGGCGCTACGATGTCGGGCTCACGCTCGGCAGTGGACCGGCGGAGTGGCTGGTGCAGGTCGCCGGTGTGGGGCTGCTGGCGCTTGGGCTGGTCTTCTTCGCCGCCTCGCTGCGCCGTTTCGCGACCGAGGGGCGCGGCACCCTCGCCCCGTGGGATCCGCCGCGCGAGTTGGTCGTGCGCGGGCCGTATCGCTACGTGCGCAATCCGATGATCTCGGGGGTGGTGCTGGTGCTGTTTGGCGAGGCGCTGGTGTTGCTCTCCGCTCCCCATGGCTGGTGGGCGGCATGTTTCCTCGCCATGAACCTGGTGTACATCCCGCTGGTCGAGGAGCCGCAGCTCGAGGGGCGATTCGGCGAGCCGTATGTCGAATACTGCCGACATGTTCCTCGTGTTGTACCGCGGCTGCGGCCGTGGGAGCAGACGAGATCGGGCGCGGCCTGAGTCGTCAGTGTCGCGCAGGCAGGGGTCCGCCGTCGTCCGCGGGCAGGGTGGATGTCGCCGGCACGGCGCCGAGGGACCGGCGCCCTCCAGGGCGCGCGTGTGGGGGAGCAGGATGGGCAGCGCGGGCACCTCCGGCGGTGCGCGGCCCGGGCAGAATATCCTCGCGCCGAACGTTGAACGGGGTCGCGGCCGCTCGCGCGGGCCTGATACGGACTCGGTATGGCTGAGTTGGTGCATCCGGTGCTGGACCGGCGGGCGGTGCTGTTGCGCGGGGTCGGCGTCATCCTGATCAGCTCGGTGTTGTTTGGCGCTATGGCCGTGTGCGTGCGGGCGGCGACGGCGACGATGGCGGCGGACCAGGTCGCGTTCGTGCGCTTTCTCGGTTCGCTGCTGGTGCTGCTCGCCGTCGGGCGCGGGCAGAGCTTGCGCCCGCGCGGGCCGTTGCCGCGCGTGCTGCTGCGCGGCCTGCTCGGCGCCGCGGCGATCCTGCTCTACTACCGCGCCATCGAGAGCGCCGGCGCCGGCCTCGCCACGCTGCTGCACTGCACGTACCCGATCTGGACCGCCGTGCTGGCGACGACGCTGCTGCGCGAGCGCTTCGACTGGGCGCTCGGCTGCGCCATCGGGCTGTGCATCGCCGGCATCGTGGTGGTGGTCGGGCCCGGCGCCAATCTGTCCGCCGCCGCAACCGCCGGCGCCCTCACCGCGCTCTGCGCCTCCGTCCTCGCCGGCGCCGCCGTCGCCACCGCGCGCCAGCTGCGCAAGGTCGAGAGCGCCTTCCTGGTCACGACCTACTTCATGGCCGTCGGCACGCTCTTCACTGCGCCGGCCGTGCTCAGCGGTCTGCCGACCCTCGCCCCGCCGCTCGCCGCGCTGCTGGTCGCGGTGGTCCTGAGTTCGGTGGCAGCGCAGTTCCTGCTGCACCAGGGCCTCGGCTTCGCGCCCGCGACGCAGGCCAGCCTCGCCGCGGCCACCAGCACGGTG
>JBOIEQ010000263.1:0-2041 GCA_050741255.1 Burkholderiales bacterium
CCACAGGCCGAGGGCGGCGCCGATGGTGGCGATCATCGAGCGCACGCCGGAGGCGGTCGAGCGATAGGAGGTGGGAAACAACTCGCTGCCCAGGGCGGAGAAGAGGATGACGACCATGGTGACCGTCATCACCATCAGGCCCCACATCAGCGGCACCAGCCAGCCGGAGAGGTTGTAGAACAGCGCCGACGCCGTGGCGTTGGCGAGCAGCCCCACGATCAGCACGCGCTTGCGGCCGAAGCGATCGCCGAGCGCCCCGGCCATGATGTTGCCGAGCAGGCCGAGCACGCCGATGGTCAGGTACATGACGGCGATGTCGCCGGGGGCATAGCCGTGCGTGCTCTGCAGGAACTTCGATGGGAAGAACATCGCCGTCTCGGTGACGAAGGCGAACGGCATCAGCGCCGCGCCGAGCGCCAGCATGCGGCCGGGGTACATGCGCACCAGGTTGCGCAGCGGCAGCAGCGCGGCGCGCATGCCGCCGGCACCGCGCTGCGCGCGATGGGCGACAAAGCGCTCGGTCTCGGGCAACGAGCGGCGGAACCAGGCGATCAGCAGCAGCGGCACCGCGCCGAGGGCGTAGAGCGCCCGCCAGCCGAACGGCAACTGGTGGACGAGCGCGAACATGATCGAGGCGACCCCGTAGCCGAAGGCCCCCAGCGCGCCGAGCATGCCGATGCCCCAACCGCGGCTGCGCGCATCGAACTCCTCGGCGATGACGACGATGGCCAGCATGTTCTCGGCGGCGATGAAGGCGCGGGCGGTGAACTGCACGGCCATGAACCCGCCGGCCCCGTCGACCAGCGCCGTCAGCACGGTGAACAGGGTGAAGCCGAGGATGGTGATCAGCAGCAGCACGCGGCGGCCGATGTAGTCGGCCAGGACGGTGAGCAGCACCGCCGGGATGACGCCGAGACGGACGACGGCGAGCAGCTGTCCGACCGCCGCCTCCGACACGCCGAGCCCGTGCTGGATCTGCGGCAGCGCCAGGCCGAGCAGCGCGCCGTCATAGTTGTCGACCATGTTGGCGATGCCGAGCGCCCCGAGCACGCGCCATTGGCGCGGCGTCAGAGCTGGCGCGCCGATACGCTCCAGAAAGCGGGCGCGGAAGGACGAGGGGGGTCGGGTCAGGCGGACATCCTGTCGCGGGAGGTCTGCCCTGTTTGCCGGCTTTTCGGCGGCAGGGGAAGGGACGCGGGGCTTTACCCAAGAACGGAGAAGGCAACAACGGATTGCGCGGATTGAGCGGATTTCTGAGCCGTACTGCGTGAAATCCGTTTGATCCGCGTAATCCGTTGTTGGTGTTCTGAGTTCTTGGGCAAAGCCGGGACGCGGCCAACCGGCGGGCTGGCGCGACCGGCTCAGGTCTCCAGCGCCTGTTTGAGGTTGCCGAGGTAGGCCTTCGCCACGTCGCCGGCTTCCTTCTCGACGAAGGAGCGGATGAGGCCCTGCAGCAGCATGGGCACCGGCGTGTCGGGCGCCAGCTTCTGGCGCAAGGTGATCTTGGTGCCGCTGCCGCCCTTGCTCAGCGTGATGGTACCGTCGACGTCGGTGTTGTCGCCCGTCGCCGCGGTGCTGACGAAGTGGATCGCCGTTTTGCCATCGCCCTCGTACTTGGCGGTGTATTGCACGGTCATCTTCACCGGACCGGTCGAGCGCTCCTCGTAGGTGAACTTGAAGGTGTTGGGGCTCACCTTCTTGCAGGTCGCGAGGCCCGGGATGCACTGCGACGAGCCGACCACGTCCCAGAGGTACTTGTACACCTTGTCGATCGGCGTCTTGACGGTGACGGTCTTCTCGACCTCGGTCTGAAACTTGGCCATGGCCCCCTCCCTGGGCGCGAGAGAAACCACAGATGGGGGCGGATGAACACCGTCCCGGCGCGCCCCGCGGGCGCACACCCTCGTGTACCGCCTTCTCGGCACCGTCCCGCACCCCCGCGGGCTTGCCACACTACCAGCGAGATCCCAGCTTGGTGGAGGGCGCCGGGCCCTCGGCGCCGTGCTCGCCGCGCGCACCGCGGTTGGGATCAGCACGGCGC
>JBOIEQ010000264.1:0-1891 GCA_050741255.1 Burkholderiales bacterium
CGAGCGCGTCGGCCGCATCACGCTGCAGGGCGGCAACATCAACTTCACCGACAATTTCATCAAGCCCAACTACTCCGCCAACCTGACCGGCGTCGGCGGCGCCGTCAGCGAGATGACGCCCGACAAGCCGGCCGACGTCGAACTGCGCGGCAAGATCGACAACGCGGCGCCGATGGAAGTGCTCGGCCGCGTCAATCCGCTGGGCAAGGATCTCTTCCTCGACATCAAGGCCAGCGCGCGTGACATCGAGCTCTCGCCGTTCACGCCCTACGCGGTCAAGTACGCGGGTTACGGCATCCAGAAGGGCAAGCTGTCGGTCAACATCAAGTACTTCATCGAGAACCGCAAGCTCAACGCCGAGAACAACATCTACCTCGACCAGCTCACCTTCGGCGACAAGGTCGACAGCCCGACCGCCACCAAGCTGCCGGTGCTGTTCGCGGTCTCGCTGCTGAAAGACCGCAACGGCGTGATCGACATCAACCTGCCGATCAGCGGTTCGCTCGACGACCCGCAATTCTCGATCGGCGGCGTCATTGTGCGCGTCATCGTCAACCTGTTCGTCAAGGCCGTGACCTCGCCCTTCGCGTTGATCGGCGCCATGTTCGGCGGCAGCGAGGAACTCGCCTACATCGAGTTCGCACCGGGCACGGCGCGGCTGGATGCGACGGGCGACGCCAAGACCAAAACGCTGATCAAGGCGCTGACCGACCGGCCCGCGCTGAAAGTCGACGTCACCGGCCGCGTGGATCCCGCCGCCGACCGCGAGGGCCTCAAGCGCGCTGCGGTCGACCGCCAGGTGCGCGCGAAGAAACTGGAGGACCTCGTCAAGGCGGGCAAGCCGCCCGCCTCCGCCGAGGACGTCCGGGTGGACGCCGCCGAGTATCCGAAGTACCTGACCGCCGCCTACGGCGACGCGAAGTTCCCCAAGCCGCGCAACATGATCGGCATCGCCAAGGATTTGCCGGTGCCGGAGATGGAACAGCTCATGTTGACCAACGCCGCGGTGGCCGAGGATGACCTGCGCGCGCTGGCGAATGCGCGCGCCCAGGCCGTCAAGGACGCGCTGGTGGTGGCCGGCAAGATGCCCGCCGACCGCGTGTTCATGGTCGCGCCGAAACTGACCGCCGAGGGCATCACGGACAAGGGCAAGCCCACCCGCGTGGACTTTTCGCTGCGCTAGGTCGGAGTCAGGCGCCCAGAACGAGCGCGCGCAATTCCCCATGCCGGGGTAACGCGGCAGCATCGAAGCTCACATGGCGGACAGCCGCCGCCGCCAGGCATGCTTCAGTGAAACGCAGGCGCTCCACCACGGCCGCATCCGCGACCGTCTCCCGCAGCGTGATCACCGCCACCGGTTGCAGGCGCCGGGTACAGATCACGAAATCCGCGCGCGTCTGCGCGAGCCGGCGCAGGTGCTGTTCTCGCTCCAGACCCTGCCATTGCGCGCCCACCCCGACCACGTCGGCGAGCGTGAGGTTGGCGAATATTTCATGTTCCGGCAGGCCCGTGCGCAGCAACAGGTAGGCGAGCGAGCGCGGCTGATCGAGGAGACGCTCGCGGCCGTGCCAGGGAGCGGCGCCCGCGGGAGGTTGCGCAGCAGGCACCGGCGCCGCGCGGGCCGCAGCGACCGGCGCGGATACGCCTGACGGCGCAGCCGCTGCCGTGGCCTGCGCCCCCTGCGTACCCTTAGCCGCCCGCACCTCGGCCAGCATCTGTTCGACCTGCACGGTGCGCTCGCGGTCGCGTCCGCCGACCTTGCGCTGATAGCTGATGATCAGCCAGGCGATTACGCCGATCCAGACCGCTCCCCCCAGCAGCCACCACATGATCGAATGCAGACGCCGGCGCGGCGGTCAGGCGCGCGTGGCCCGCGCGGCCCGTGTGGCGT
>JBOIEQ010000265.1:0-1883 GCA_050741255.1 Burkholderiales bacterium
TCGTTGAGGCGCGGCACGGTGTGCTCGCGCAGCGTCTTCGGACCGGTCATCCAGGTGATCGTGCCGTCCGCTTCGCGCCCGGTGAGCGCCAGCATCTTCGGCGCCAGCGCGGCGACCAGGATCGGGCACGGGGTGGCCCCGGTGACGCTCAGGTTCGAGCTGACCCGGAATTCGTCGCCGGCGAATGAGACGCTGCCCTGGCGGATCAGCGGCGCCAGCACCGAGAGATACTCGCGCATGTGCGAGTACGGCTTGGCGAACGACATCCCGAGCATGCCTTCGATGACCACCTGGTGCGACAACCCGATCCCGAGCGCGAAGCGCCCGCCACACGCCGCCTGCGCCGTCAGCGCCTGCTGCGCCATCGCGGTCGGATGGCGCGGGTAGGTCGGCACCACCGCCGTGCCGAGCTCGAGGCGCGTGGTCGCACGCCCGCACAGCGCCGCCGCCATGATCGCGTCGACGCCGAAGATGTTGGCGAACCAGCCGCTGGCGAAGCCGTCGCGCTCGGCGCGCTGCGCCTGGGCGACCAGCCCGTTGATGTCGACGGGGTGTCCGGTGAGCTCTCCGAGGCCGATACCGATGCGCATGTGAACCTCCTATTCGAGCCATTGGGCTAGCGAACCTGGTTGCCAAGATCCAGTAGCGCGGGCCTCCGTGCCCGCTTGGGCTCCGTCCGCGGAGCCCAGCCAGCCGGCATGGCCGCCAACGCTGCTGGCGCGCCGGAGCGCGCCAGACGGGCACGGAGGCCCGCGCTACCAAGAGTGCTTGCGCTCACTGCTACGGCGCGGCCGCGGTGGGCGGCGGAACCACGGTGATCTCGGCCAGGATGAAATCGTCGCCGACGTAGCGCCCGAGCATGCGCAGGCGGGTGCCCGGTGCGGCCTCGGTGAAGGTGGCGGTCATCTGGCTGTTGGCGCGCAGCAGCAGTTGGAACGGGTTGAGCGATGAGCGCCTGAAGAGGCTCATGCCCTCGGTGCGCGAGGTCTGCGCATGGATGACGCCGAAGCGCCGCACCACACCGCCGCCGCGGATCCTGATATCGCCCAGCGTCGCGGCCCCGGCGGGCGGCTCGACGATGCCCTCGAGGCGTAGATCCTGGCCGGTGCCGAACGGCCCGGGTTGGGCTGACGCGACACCGGCGGCGGTGGTGAAGAGCACGATGGTCAGGATCGCGGCGCGCACGTTGCGATTGTGTCACGCCGCCCGCAGGAGAGCGAGGCTCGACGCGTCGGCCCCGGAAGGCTTTGCCCCCAGGAAACTCAGAGACCCAACAACGGATTACGCGGATTGAGCGGATTTCATGGAGAAGGGCTCAGGAATCCGCGCAATCCGTGTCATCCGTTGTTGCTTGCCGATTTCCGGCCCCGGGGCGCGGTGGGGCGTTACGGGGCGACGCACTCCAGGACGATGTGGTCGTAGTCGCTGCGGCTGGCCGTGCTGACGCGCATGCGGATGCGGTCGCGGCCGGCGCCGGGCCCCTGGCGGGGGACGACGTAAGGGATCGCGATGCTGCACGCGCTGCTCAGCCGCAGCGGGAAATCGGGCAGCGCGTAGGCGAGCGCGTCGACGTTGTCGCGCTCGACCGTGCCGGGCGGCGCGTCGATCCGCGGCGAGAAGATGTGGAAGGTCTCCAGCGGCTCGTCGACCGCGCAGGCGTGCATCAGCGGATCGCGCACGTTGAAGCACATCGAGAGGCCGAAGGTGCACTGGCCGTCGGTCGTATCGAAGTCGCACTGCGGATCGTTGTCGACGCAGCGCGCGACGACGCGCGCGCCGGAGTGCACGATCGCGGGTGGAATGAAGTTCCACTCCAGCAGGCAGTCGGTGGCGCGCGAGCCGCCGCCGCGCGCCAGCTCGGCGCCGCGCGTGGCGCCCTGCAG
>JBOIEQ010000266.1:0-1850 GCA_050741255.1 Burkholderiales bacterium
CCCGTCACGATGGTGGTCATCATCACCAGCATCCTCGTCGTCAACCCGGCGCTACCCGCGCGCTCGGTGCAGGAACTGATCGCCCTCGCAAAAGCCAAACCGGGCCAACTCTCCTACGCCTCCACCGGCAACGGCACGCCCACGCATCTCGCGGCCGAATTGTTCAAAACCATGGCGGGGGTAAACCTCCTGCACGTGCCGTACAAGGGCGCTGCGCCCGCCGTGGTGGATCTCCTCGCCGGCCAGGTGCAGTTGTCCTTCATCAGCGCGCCGGGTGTCATGCCGCACGTGAAGTCGGGCCGGCTGCGCGCGCTTGCGGTCACCAACGCGAAACGCTCGCAACTGCTGCCGGACCTGCCCACCATCGCTGAATCCGGCCTGCCCGGCTACGAATCCGAGGGCTGGCACGGGCTGTGCGCTCCGGCGCGCACGCCGCCGACAATCGTCGACACGCTGTTCCGCGAAACCGCCTCGGCATTGCGCATTCCCGAGGTGGCCTCGCTGCTGGCCAGCGGCGGCGCCGAACCGGCCGGCATGCCCCCCGGCTCGTTCGCGGCGCTCATCCGCAACGAGGTGACGAAGTGGGCCAAGGTCGTCAAGGCTACCGGCATGAAAATCGACTGACCGGGTGCAGGGCCAGACGCGCCCCGGTATAGTTCATTCCCTGCACGTTTCACCGCTTCCCGACACTCACCCACCTCTCCGATCGATCAGGACCATCATGCCCAGTCTCAAGGAAAAATCGCCGCTAGGGATTTATATCGACCACCTGAACAAGGGCGAGCTCGCCTACCAGGTCACCGAAGACGGCAAGGCCGTGTTCTACCCGCGGATCGTCGCGCCGAAGACCGGCAGCCCCAAGCTCACGTGGAAGGTCTCCAAGGGTCTGGGCACCGTCCACGCAACGACGGTCGTGTGCATCCAGAAGGACGCCCCCCCCTACAACGTGGCGCTGATCGACCTGGACGAGGGCTATCGCATGATGAGCCGCGTCGAGGACATCGACCCGATGGAGGTCAAGATCGGCATGCGCGTGAAGTTCCGCGTCCACCCGGGCACCGAAAAAGACTCGCCCTATCCCGTGTTCACGCCGGAGGGCAAATAAATGAGCAAGCTCAAACGCGGTTCCGTGGCGATCGTCGGCGTTGCCGAATCCGACATCGGGCAGGTCGCCCAGCACACCAGCACCACCGACCTCATGGCGCAGGGCATCTGCCGCGCGCTCGACGATTGCGGCCTGCAACTGAAGGACGTCGACGGCTTCTTCGCCGCGACAACGCAGTCCCGCATGTCGACCCTGCTGCTGCGCGAGTATCTGGGCATCGAGCCGAAGTACGAGGACAACACGCAGATCGGCGGCTCGTCGTTCATGTCGCACGTGCAGCACGCCTGGGCGGCCATCGAGGCCGGCCTGTGCGAAGTCGCCGTGGTCACCTACGGCAGCACGCAGCGCACCGTCAGCCGCGCGGCCGCGAGCCCGCGGGAGTTCAACCCCTACGAAACGCCGTTCAAGCCTTTCCTGCCGTCGTCCGCGTACGCGATGGCGGCCTCGCGCCACATGCACGAGTACGGCACCACCCGCGAGCAGCTCGCCGAAGTCGCGGTCGCGGCGCGAAAATGGGCGCTGATGAACCCGGTCGCCTGGGAGAAGGAACCGCTGACGGTCGAACAGGTGCTGAACGCGAAGATGGTGTCCTACCCGTTCACCGTCCGCGACTGCTGCCTCGTTACCGACGGCGGCGGCGCGATCGTCCTCACCTCGGCGGAGCGCGCGAAATCGCTCAAGAAGAAACCGGCGTACGTGCTGGGCGTGGGCGAAAGCCTCTCGCATGCCTCGATTTCCATGATGG
>JBOIEQ010000267.1:0-1849 GCA_050741255.1 Burkholderiales bacterium
GCCCAGCACGACCCCTTCGGGAGTGCCGGTGTAGATGATGTCGCCGGGCTTGAGCGTGAAGTGTCGCGAGCAGTAGCTCACGATCTGCGCGCAACTGAAGATCATGTCCGCGGTACTCGAGTTCTGGCGCTGCTCGCCGTTCACGTGCGTCGTGACCTTGAGGTTCTGCGGGTCACGCACCTGGTCCGCCGACACCACGTAGGGCCCGAGCGGCGCGAAGCCGTCCGGAATCTTGCCGAGCATGAACTGGCTGGTCGCGCGCTGCAGCGCCCGCGCGGAAAGGTCGTTGCCCGTGGCGTAGCCGAACACGCACGACAACGCCTTGTCCTCCGGCACGTCCACCGCTTTTTTGCCGATCACGATCACCAGTTCGACTTCGTAGTCGATGTTGGTGTCCACCTTGAGCGGCAGCTTGATCTTCGCGCGGTGACCGGACAGCGTGTTCTCGTATTTGCTGAACAGCAGCGGCACCGGCGGAATGGGATTGCCGGTCTCGGCGGCGTGGCGCCGGTAATTGAGGCCCACGCAGATGATCTTGGGCGGATGCGGCACCGCCGGACCGAATTTCGCGCGCGCTTCGGACAGCAGCACCTTCTTGCCGCGCTTGTCGGCGAGCGCCTTCGCCATGAGCTTGCGCAGGGGCGCGCAATCCGCGCCCGCCAGCACCTCGTCGATGGTGAGCGGCGCTTTCATCCTGAAGAGCTTCGCCGCCGCGGCGACGTCGAGGATGCCCGCCGTGGTCTTCACGCCGAGCGTGAAGCCGGACTTGCCGGCAAGCGTTGCGAAGGTGAGGCCGGCGGGTTTGGGGGAAAGGGTCGTCTTGTTGGCTGCCATCGCCATGCTCCTGGTTCGTCGCGTCGTTATCGTTCAGTTCGCCGTCAAACCCGCCGCCTGGATCACCTTCGCCCAGCGCGCGATGTCGGCCTTGATCAGCGCCGTGAACTGCTCCGGCGTGTTTGCCCCCACTTCCGCCCCCTGCTGTGCGAGCGTCTGCTTCACGTCCGGCAGCTGCAGGCTCTTCACCACCTCGGCATGCAGCTTGTTCACGATGGCGGGCGGCGTGCCGGCCGGCGCGAACAGGCCGAACCACGAGCCCGAGTCGAAGCCGGTCACGCCCTGCTCCGCGATCGTCGGCATGTCGGGCAGCGCGCCGGAACGCTTGGCGCTGGTCACGGCGATCGCGCGCACGCGGCCGGACTGGATGAAGGGCAGCGCCGAGTTCATGTTGTCCGCCATGAACTGCACCTGCCCCGCGGCAACCGCCGCCAGGCCGGGCGCGCCGCCCTGGTACGGCACGTGCGTCATGCTGGTGCCGGTCATCATCTTGAACAGTTCCATGCCGAGGTGCCCCGGCGTCCCCTGTCCGGCGGAGCCGAAGTTGAGCGTGCCGGGCTTCTCCTTCGCCAGCGCGATCAGCTCCTTGATGTTCCGCACCGGCAGCGCCGGGTTAACGATGACCACCTGCGGCACGATGGCCACCAGCGTGATCGGCGCGAAATCCTTGAGCGGATCGTACGGGAGACTCTTGAACAGGCTGGGCGCAATGGCGTGCGAGGCGTTGGTGCCCATCACCAGCGTGTAGCCGTCGGGATTCGCCCTGGCGACGAGATTCGCGCCCAGGGTGCCGCCCGCGCCGGCCCGGTTGTCGATGATGACGTTCTGCCCCCACGCGTCGGTCATGCGCTTGCCGACGACACGCGCGAGGATGTCGGTGGCGCCGCCCGGCGGGAAAGGCACCACCATGCGGATCGGACGGTTAGGGTAGTCCGCGGCAGCATCCTTCGTGGCCGCGGCGTCATCGCCGCTGCCGGCGGCGAAACCCAGCCCCAGAACGGCGAGACGCAACATG
>JBOIEQ010000268.1:0-1802 GCA_050741255.1 Burkholderiales bacterium
GTTCCTCTCAGCGCGCCTACATCATCGGCGCCGCCGTCGGCCAAACCAACATCATTTTCTTCGATTCGGCGGGCCAGCAGATTGCGGCCTATGACATCGCGGTGAAGCGCGACCTCAACGGCCTGCGCGCCGCACTGAAGGCCGCACTGCCGAACTCCGACATCCAGATCGACGGCGTCGGCGACGGCGTGGTGCTGTCCGGCACCGCGGCGAGCCCGATCGAAGCCCAGCAGGCCTTCGATATGGCCACTCGCCTCGCCGGCGGCGCCGACAAGGTCGCCAATTCCATCGCCGTCCGCGGCCGCGACCAGGTGATGCTGAAGGTTACGGTTGCCGAAGTCGCGCGCAACATCGTCAAGCAAATGGGTATCGACCTGTCGGCCACCATGACCTACGGCACCGCTGTCGTGAACTTCAGCAACGCCAATCCCTTCACCGCCTACGGCCGTCCGCTGGTCTCCACCAACAGTCTGACCGGAACGTTCGGCAGCGTGCCGTCAGTAACGGCCACGCTCCGCGCCATGGAGAGCGCCGGCGTGGTGCGAACGCTGGCCGAACCCAATCTGACCGCGATCTCCGGCGAGTCCGCGACCTTCATCGCCGGCGGCGAGTTTCCGGTTCCGGCCGGTTATTCCTGCGACCCGGTCACGCGTGTCTGTACCACCCAGATCCAGTTCAAGAAGTTCGGTATTTCGCTCAACTTCACGCCGGTGGTGCTGACCGAAGGCCGCATCAGCCTGCGGGTGATGACCGAAGTATCCGAACTGTCGAACGACAACTCGATCACGCTGACCCAGTCGTTGAGCTCCGCGAGCACCAACTCGCTGACGATTCCTTCGATCAAGACCCGCCGCGCGGAAACGACGCTGGAAATTCCCTCGGGCGGCGCGATGGCGATGGCGGGCCTGATCCAGGAGCAGACCAAGCAGGCAATCAACGGTTTCCCGGGCCTGGCGCAATTGCCGGTTCTCGGCTCGCTGTTCCGCAGCCGCGACTTCGTCAACAGCCAGACCGAACTGATGGTCCTGGTGACGCCCTATGTGGTTCGCGCCGTGGCGCAGAAGGATCTGTCGCGTCCGGATGACGGCTTCGCCAGCGCCTCCGATCCGCAGACCGATCTGCTGGGCAGCATCAATCGCATCTACGGCGTTCCGGGGCGCAACGAGCCGGGACGGAATTATCGCGGCACCTACGGCTTTATTACGGACTGAGGCGGGACGATGAAACGACAAGGGACATTCGCGATATCCGCCGACCGCAGGCGCGCTCTCCGCCTCGCGGGAGCGCTGATCGGTGTCGCCGTGGTACTGGGCGCCTGCAAGCATACCGGCGACGTGGTGACGACGGCGAGCGTGCCCGACGATTATCGCCTGCGCCATCCGATCGCGGTTCAGGAAGCCGATCGCTCGGTGGTGGTATTCGTCGGCCGCGGCCGCGGCGGTCTTTCCGCGGCCCAGCGCGCCGACGTGATGGGAATGGCGCAGACCTGGCTCAAGGAAGGCACCGGCGGCATCAGCATCGACATGCCGGTCGATACGCCGAACGCACGGGCCGCCGCCGATACGCTGCGCGAAATCCAGGCGACGCTCGCCGCCGCCGGCGTACCGCCGCGCGGGGTCGCCGTGCGTCAGTATCGTCCGGAAGATCCCAGGCACATGGCGGCGATCCGGCTGAATTACCCGAAAATCACGGCCACTGCGGGCCCCTGCGGTCTCTGGCCCGAAGACTTGGGACCATCGGTCAACAACAAGGGCTATTTCGACAACAAGTCCTATTACAATTTCGGTTGCTCCAACCAGCGC
>JBOIEQ010000269.1:0-1791 GCA_050741255.1 Burkholderiales bacterium
GCGAGTACCCCATCCAGGTGCCACCCTGTTCGAGGTCGCGGCCGCCGATGATGTCCGGCGCATCCGTCCACGGCGCGAGCGGCAGGGCGGGGCGGTCGTGGCGTTCGTCGCGGTTGGCGGCGACGAGCAGCCGATAGGGTGTTCCGGAGCCGCGCGGATCAGTCTGGTACGCGAACAGGATCAGGCACATGGCCCGAGCATATCAGGGGCAGTCCGGATGCTCGATCAGCGCACGGTACTGGCCGTGCGCGAACACCAGCGGCGCGTTCGCGTTGTAGGCGAAACGCAGCACGTGGCCGATGAAGATCACGTGGTCGCCGGTGTAGTGGCGGATTTCGTTGCGGCATTCGAGCGTGGCAGCAGCGTCGGCGAGCAGCGGGAGGCCGCCTTCGCCGGCGCGCCAGTTCATGCCTTCGAACTTGTCCTTGATCGGTTGGCTGAAGCGCATCGACAGCGCGAGTTGCGAGCCGCACAGCACGTTGACCGCGAACAGCGGTGCCTGCAGGAACACCGGCAGGCTGGGCGAGTGCTGGGCGAGGCTCCAGAGAACCAGCGGCGGCGACAGCGACACGGAACTGAAGGAATTGCAGGTCAGCCCGACGGGGCGTCCTTCCGGATTGACCGTGGTCACGACAGCGACCCCGGTGGGGAAGGTTCCCAGCGCGCGGCGGAATTCGCGCGTATCGAAAGGGGGCGGCGGGGTTTCTGGCGCGCTCACAGCCGTCAGATGGTCGGGTTTTCCGGCGGCAGGCCCAGGGCGACCTTGCCGTAACCGGCGGCGGCGATGTCCCAGGTCAGCGCGTAGTGCCCGCCCGCGGCGTGGATGTCACGGAAGGAGCGCTGGATCGGACGGTCGTCGAACACCGCTTCGCCGCCGCCCGCCTCGAACAGCAGGTCCACCGCGTGGATGCACAGCCGCGCAGCGTAGGCGCCGTCGCGCCGCACGCGCGCTTTTTCCTCGATCGTGGGCACGGCGCCGGCTTCCGCGATGCGGGTCACCTCGTCGCAGTTGCGGGTGAGGACCAGTGCGGCGGCATCGACCGCCGCGGCGGCCTCGCCCAGCCGCGCCTGGGTCGTCGCGTAGTCCGCCATGCGGGTGGTCGAGTAGGTGGTGATGCGGGTGCGGGTGTCTCTGACGAAGAGTTCCAGCGCGCCCTGTGCGATGCCGAGCGCCGCGGAGGCGACCACGTAGGGAAACGTGTCGAACACCGGAATGCGGTAGAGCGCGGCGGGATTGAGCGCTGCGCCGGGGGTCGTGCCGCCCTTCAGCGCATCGAGCGCCACGCTGCGGTGTTCGGGCGCGAAGACGTCCGTCACCTCGATATCCTTGCTGCCGGTGCCCTTGAGTCCAGCCGCGAACCAGGTGTCGAGCGCGCGGTAATCGCTTTTCGGCAGCAGGAACAGGCGGAACTCGGACACGCCGATGTCGTTCTCGGCCACGATGCCCCCCAGCATGTTCCACGCGCAGGGATCGATGCCGCTGGAGAACTTCCAGTGCCCGGACAGGCGGTATCCGCCCGGCACGCGGGTCGCCTGGCCGGACGGGAACACCAGCGCGGAGCCGATCAGCGCGTCGGGCGCCGCGTCCCAGACCTCGGCCTGCGCCTTGGGCGGCCACATCGCCAGCATCCAGTGGTGGTTCGCCAGATTGGACAGCACCCAGGCCGTGGAGCCGCACGCGCGTCCGATGATGGCGGTGAGCTCGACCATCGCCCGGTACGGCAGCTCGGCGCCACCGACGCGTTTGGGCTGCAGCATGCGGAACAGGCCGCTTGCGTGCAGGTCGGAGAT
>JBOIEQ010000270.1:0-1751 GCA_050741255.1 Burkholderiales bacterium
AGCAGCGCGATGCGCGCTGCCATCAGGCGCAGCCGCAGGTTCTCGCGCAGGAAGTACGCCTGCGGAGGCGCGAGCAGCGGCGCCTCGTTGGTGTCGATGCGCTCGATGCGGACGAGGCTCTTCAGCGCCGTCCAGAACTCGCCGGCCGCGCGGCGCCATCCTGGGGTTTCTTCCGCCAGGGCTTCGGCCTGCTTGCCGGCGGCTTCGCGCGGCCGCGCATCCATCGCGAGCGGCCAGGCATCCAGTCCGGCGAGCAGACCGTCGAGCCGCGCCGACAGGCCGCCGGTGTCCACGAACGGCGCCTGCTTCAGGCGGTCGATGTCGCGCGCCAGTACCTTGCGCAGCGGGCCGAGTTGCGGGCGGTCGAGCCGCGCGAGGCGGTTGTCGGCGGCCGACAGCGCGATCAGCGCCGCCTTCACGTTGCCGGCGAGCTGCAATTGCTGGTTCGCGACCAGCAGCGTCTGCTCGACGTCAGCCAGCGCGGACTCGTCGCGCGAGCGCGACAGTTCCTGGTACAGCGCTTCGAGCGCGGCCTGCTGGTTCTGCGATTCGGCCAGCTTGCTTTCGAGCACGCCGAGCCGGGTCTGCGCCTCGCGCGCGGCCTCGCGCGCTGTTTCAGCCACCGCGCGCGATTCACGGGCCTGCGTTTCGCTGTCGGCCAGCCGCTTCGCCAGCGCCTGTTCGATGGTGCGCGAGGTGGAGCGCGCGTCGTACCACTGCGCAGCCGCGAGCAGCGCGGCGGCGGCGGCGATCCAGGTCGCGGGATGCCGCAGCCAGGCGCGCGCGGGCGCAGAGGCGGTGGGCGGAGCCGGGGCGGGGGTATCGCTCATAGGCTGAACTTTAGCTTACTGCGCGCGCAAACCATGCGGTCAGACCGGCGACCAGTCCTTCCTCGCCCGCGGCCGTGACCGTGACCGTGGCGACCCCGAGCTCGCGCGCCGCCTGCGCGATGCGCGCGTGCGGGACGAAGACCGGCGTGCCGCACAGGCGGGCCGCGCCCGCCTCGCCCAGCAGAACGAACAGGTTGGCGAGTGTTTCGGCGCTGGCCGCGGTGACGGCCTGCACGTCACCGCGCGTCCAGCGCGCGAGCAGCGCGGCGCGCGCGGCCGGATCGGCCGCGGGCCGCACGCGGCGGTAACACGCCGCGTACTCCACCTGCGCGCCGCGCGCGGCGAGGGTGTCGCCGAGTGTCTCGCGGCCGCCATCGCCTCGGAAAATGACGATGCGCCGGCCGGCGACAGCCTGCAGTTCGGGACATTCGAGCAGCGCCTCGCTGTCGAAATGCGTCTGTGGCGCCACTACGGATGCGACGCCCTGCCGGTTCAGTTCGCGCACGGTGCCGCGGCCGACAGCGGCTGCGCGCAGGTCCGTGGGCCAGACGCCGTGAGCGCGAATACTTTGGAGTGCGCGGCTGGCGGCGTTCGGGCTCACGAAGACGGCCCAGTCGAAGCCGGCGAGCCGCGCGACCAGCGCGTTGAGCGGCGCAGGATCAACGAGGTCGGCGATTTCCAGCGCGGGAAACAGGATCGGCTCGCCGCCCACGGCGCGCACGCGCTCGGCAAGACTCGCGGACTGGTGCGCCGGCCGCGTGATGAGGATGCCGCGGCCCGCGAGCGCACTCACGGCGTTTTCGCGCCGATCGCGGCCAGGATCGCGGTGGCGCCCTGCGCCGCCAGTTCCGCGGCGAGCGCCTGGCCGAGCGCTTCGGGCGCCGCGGCAGTGCCCGTGCGTTCGGCCGCGAGGTACCGCGT
>JBOIEQ010000271.1:0-1736 GCA_050741255.1 Burkholderiales bacterium
TCGTGGCGCAAAAGCTCGCGGAGACCCTGGGCCAGCCCGTGGTCGTGGACAACCGCGCCGGCGCCGCCGGCAACATCGGCTCCATGTCCGTCGCCAAGTCCCCTCCGGACGGCTACACGCTGCTGACCGGCGCCAGCGCGCTGACCATCGCTCCCGCCCTGACCAGGGAACTCGGTTACGACGTCGTCAAGGACTTCGCGCCCATCAGCATGACGGCCACCAGTTCCTTCGTGCTGTCGCTGCACCCGTCCGTGCCCGCGAGTTCCATCAAGGAGCTCATCGCACTCGCGAAAGCGCACCCCGGCCAGCTGAGCTACGCCTCCTCGGGCGTCGGCGCGCCGCCGCACCTTGCGGGCGAACTGCTGAAGACCATGGCGAAGATCGACATCCTGCACGTGCCGTACAAGGGCGTCGGGCAGTCGATCAGTGATCTCGTCGGCGGGCAGGTAGACATGATGTTCGCCAGCCCCACCAATTCCGTGCCGCAGATCAAGGCCGGCAAGCTGAAGGGGCTGGCAGTGTCCACGGTGCGCCGCTCCCCGCAGTTGCCCGAGGTGCCCACGATCAGCGAATCCGGCCTCAAGGGCTTCGACATCGGCACCTGGTTCGGCCTGCTCGCGCCGGCCGGCACGCCGCCGGAGATCATCGCGCGCGTGAACGGCGCCGTCGTCGCCATGGTGAAGGTGCCCGATGTCCGCGAACGCCTCCTCGCGCAGGGCCTGGACCCGATCAGCACCACCCCGGCGGAATTCTCCACCCACATCCGCAACGAGATCGCCAAGTTCAAGGGAATCGTGGAGCGGGCGAAGATCCAGCCCGAGTAACACCCGCCGCGCACGGCCAGGCGAACCGCGGCGCTAAAACACCGCCGTCGCGAATTGCGGAAACGCCGCCGCGCAGGCTTTCGCCGCGGTCACGGCCGAATTCCCGTCGGCCTGCGTTTTCTCGACAAAGGCGGCGTAATCCGCGGCGCCGAGTACCGCGGGTTGCTGCCCGCCCAGCACCAGCGTAATGCCGATGTCGCCGTAGTCCCCGCTGCCGTGCCGGATCAGGCAGAACGCATAGGGCGCGCCGGGCGTCTTCGTGACCTGCTCGCCGTAGGCATAAAACTCGTCGACGCCGGCTTCATCGTTGCGGAAGCTCTTCTGGACAAGACCGGAGGGTGTTTCGATGCCCGTGAGAAAGGTCCCCTGGCCGGCGAGGATGAGGACCACGATCAGGCGGAACATGGCGGCCGGAGCTACGCGTGGACAGGTTCGCCCCGCTCAGTCATCGTCCAGCGAGACCAGGCCGCGTCCCGGGCTGTAGGTGTAGAGCATGTCGGTACCGGGCCGCTTCCCGTCGTCCACGACCCAGTGGAACTGCAGCGAGTGCGGCACCCCATCGTGGGCGAAATCCAGCTTCTCGATCGTCAGCGTGATCTTGCGGCGCAGCTTGCCGTTGTTGCAGGACACGTCGAACACGCGGGTCTCCCCCTCCTTCCAGGGGCCGAGGGGGAATTTCACCTCGTCCACGCAATCGCGCCCGTAGCGCGAGTCGAAGACGCGCCCCAGTCCATCGCCCCGGGACGACAGCGCGAACAGCTGCTTCTTCCCCTTGTTGATCCGTTCGTACACCTGGATCGTTTCGCCGGAGCCGGGCCTGGTCCACGACTGAGGGCCGGCGATGCGCTTCTCGCCCTTGCCGAAGGCAAGACTCGCCGGCGTGAACTTCAGCTCGCGGCTGCCGTCCGACTC
>JBOIEQ010000272.1:0-1627 GCA_050741255.1 Burkholderiales bacterium
GCGCGCGGCAGGCGCCGGCCGTGTCGCAGCCCGCGGCATGCAGGCGCGCGCCCAGCGTGGCGAGCGCGCGGTCGGAGAACGCCGGTCCGATCAGCGTGACGCCGAAGGGCAGGCCGTCCGGCCGGTAGCCGGCGGGGACGGTGAGCGCGGCGAGGTCGAGCAGGTTGACGAAGTTGGTGTAGAGGCCGAGCCGCGAATTGAGCGTGACCGGGTCGTCGTGCACGGCGGCGATCGGGTAGATCGTCGGCGCGCCGGGTACCAGCAGGAGGTCGGCGTTTTCCCACACCGGTTCGGTCGCGCGCGCGAGCGCCGCCAGGCGATGCTGCGCGCGGAAGGCGTCGACCGCGGTGTAACCGAGTCCCGATTCGACGACCTGGCGCGTCACCGGGTGCACGGCGTCGGGATGCGTGTCGAGGAAGCTGCCGAGCTCGGCCGTGCGCTCGGCGATCCAGGGACCGCTGTAGAGCAGCGCCTGCGCGGCGAAAAAGGGCGCGAAATCCGTGGTCACCGGTGTGCCGCCCAGGCCCTGCAGGCGTTCAACGCTGGCTGCGAACAGCGCGCGGTAGGCGTCGTCGCCATGGAACTCGAGCTGGTCCGCTTGCGGGACGGCGAAGCGGAAACCGCTTGCGGGCAGCGTGGCCGCGGGCTCGGCGCGGCGCGAATACGGATCGGCCGCGTCGTAGCCTTCCATCGCGGCGAGTACCCGCGTGGCGTCGCGGCAGTTGAGGGCGAACACCGACACGCAGTCGAGCGAACGGCAGGCCGGCACCATGCCGGTGTTGCTGACCAGGCCGCGCGTGGGTTTCAGGCCGACGATGCTGTTGAAGGCCGCCGGCACCCGGCCGGACCCCGCGGTGTCGGTGCCCAGCGCGAAGGCAACCTGGCCGAGCGAAACCGCGACGCCCGACCCGGAGCTGGAACCGCCGGAGATGTAGCGCGGATCGAAGCTGTTCCTGACCGTGCCGTAGGGCGAGCGCGCGCCGACAAGACCGGTCGCGAACTGGTCGAGGTTGGTCTTGCCGATGACCAGCGCGCCGGCTGCGATCAGTTTCGCCACCGCCGTTGCGTGCTGCGTGGGCAGGTAAGCGTAAGCCGGACAGGCCGCGGTGGTCGGCATGCCGGCGACGTCGATGTTGTCTTTCACCGCGAAGGGCACGCCGTAGAGCGGTAGCCGCGCGCTGGCGTCAGTGCCGGGTGCGGCGCGGGCCATCAGCGCGTCCGCCTGGGCGAGCAGTTCCTCGCGCGAAGCGCGGTGGATCCAGATGGGGTTGTCGCCGGCGGCTTCCGTGCGGGCAAGCGCTTCCTGCACGACGTCGCGTGGCGTGTAGCGGCGGGCGGCATAGTCGGCAGCGAGGCTCGCGAGATCGAAGTGGGCGGGCACAGCAGGGTTCACGGGACGGGGCGTTCGCGGCAGGTTGCTTGTATACAAGCATGTATGCATGCAAGCGCCGTGCCATGCCGTCCCCGCCGGCGTGCCGGGCCCGCGGGGACCGCGTATCGACGGCGCGGAAGCCTGTGATATCAAGGTACTGCGCGCCGCGCCGCGATCATGGGACGCGGCGGGGGTGCGCGCCTCGCAGCGGGCGTCCAGCCCGCGTGCGTGCCCGTCGCGCGGCCCATGCACGGC
>JBOIEQ010000273.1:0-1508 GCA_050741255.1 Burkholderiales bacterium
CCGGCAATAATCTCGCCTTCATCGACGCCTTCTGGGCCTGCGTGCTGGGCGGCCTGATCGCGGTTCCCGTCGCGCCGGGCGCCGGCGATGCGCAGCGCGAAAAACTGTTTCGGATCGCCGCGCGGCTGCGGCGTCCGCGCCTCGTCACCGACCGTAAGAATCTCGCCCGTCTGACCGAGCTCTCCGCCGCGCTCGGCCAGGCTGATTTCAGCCGCATCGTGGCGCAGGCCGTCGTGTTCGAGGACATCAGCGACCTGACCCGGTACGGCGCCGCGCATGCCGCGCGGGCGGACGACATCGCGTTCGTGCAGTTTTCTTCCGGCTCGACCAGCGCCCCCAAGGGCGTGACGCTTACCCATCGCAACCTGCTCGCCAACCTGCGCGCGATCGCCCAGGGCATGGCGCTCACCGACGAGGACCGGACGCTCAGCTGGATGCCGCTCACCCACGACATGGGCCTGATCGGTTTTCACCTCACTTTCTTCCTGACCCGGACGCCGCACGCCATCATGCCGACCGAGTTGTTCGTGCGCCGGCCGCGGCTGTGGCTGGAACTCGCCAGCGAACTCCGCTCGACCGTGCTCTGTTCGCCGAACTTCGGTCTGCGCCACTACCTGAAGGCGATCGATGCGGACGGTCCTGGTTCGCTCGACCTGTCGGCGGTGCGCCTGATCTTCAACGGCGCAGAACCGATTTCGGTCGCGAACTGCCGCGCGTTCATGGCCCGGCTGGCGCCCTGCGGTCTGCGGACCAACGCCATGTACCCCGTCTACGGCCTCGCGGAGGCCAGCCTCGCAGTCACTTTCCCGCCGCCCGGCTCGCCCTTGCCCGTGGTGACGCTGGATCGCCGCTGCCTCGGTATGGGCCAAACGGTGCGGGAAATTCCCGCCGGCCAACCGGACGCCGTCGAGTTTGCCGGCGTCGGCTCGCCGGTTCCAGCGTGCGAACTGCGCATTGCCCGGGATGACGGCAGTGTGGCGACCGACGACGAGATCGGCCGCATCCTGATCCGTGGCCCGAATGTCACCAGCGGCTACTATCACGACCCCGAAGTCACGGCCGAAACAATCTCGGCGGACGACTGGCTCGATACCGGCGACTTGGGTTTCGTGCGGGTGCAACAACTGGTGATTACCGGGCGCCGCAAGGAAATCATCTTCGTCAACGGCCAGAACTTCTATCCGCACGACCTCGAAGCGGTGCTGGAGGCGCACCTCGCCATGGAAACCGGCCGCATCGCCGCCTGCGGCTGTCGCGCCCCCGGCGCCGCGGCAGATGAACTGGTGGTCTTCGTCCAGCACCGACAGGACACGGCAGCATTCGCCCCGACCGTGCGCGAAGTCACACGCGTCCTGGGGGAACACGCCGGCGTCATGGTCGATGCGGTCGTGCCCGTGGCGCGCATTCCCAAGACCACCAGCGGCAAACTTCAGCGTTATCAACTTGCCGAGGCCTACCTCCGCGGCGAATTCGATGCCGAGCGCGCCGAACTGGCTGCGCTTGCAGGC